>JAHJSR010000039.1 GCA_018830085.1 Patescibacteria group bacterium | reverse complement strand
ATTGGCGGTTTTTTCGAGTTGTTTAACTGTTTTCATAACTGGAAGTATTTTAACATGGATGTAGGCAAATAAAAAAATCGCTTTTGCGATTTTTTTACTATCGTATGTTTTTATTATTTATTAAGTGTATAAATGATACAAAAGATACCTAGTGCCAGGTTGGCAAATGGTAAAAACCATCGCAGTGTTTCATCTACAATGCCATAGATTTCTTTTTCATTGGTAATGGTATTGTTCATATGTATGGCTAACCTAAGCATTGATTTGTGTATTTGTCAATCCATCAATTAAAAAACACCCCATAGAGGTGTTTTTTAATTTTATAGTTTTGACTAGTTCTGAACGTTGATTGTTCCAATCATGGATTCGTTGAATTCATCATGATACTCAAAGGAACCAACTGTATTAAAGGCTCTTTGGTAGCTATCTTTGTATTCCAATGTATCTGATTGGAATCCATTGCCAATAATGTTATGTGGCTTGGAGTCTTGGTTCGTCCAGGTGACGGTTGTTCCTTTTTTGATGGTCATGGAAGATGGAACCATGCCGGCGGTTGGATCACCAATACTAACTGCAGCCATACTGCCATCGAAGCCCTTGTTCTCGGAAATTGTTTTTGTTGAATTTAGTACATCGGCAGGTTTGTATTGAGTTGCAGTTTCGACTGGTGTGCCCATTTTGTAATTGATGAAGAATGCATCTGGGATATCATCAATTTGTTGATTCCAATTGATGTTGTAAAATGTTTGAGCGAGCTCTTCACTGCCAACATGGCGTAAAATACCACCTACATCAACAACATAAACTCTTGGGTCTGTTGTAATTTTAACCATTTTTTTACCTGGACGATATGTAACATTACCACCAATGGGTATTGTTCCTAGAGTGCGGTCGTCAACAACAACGATGTTGTCAAAGTTTTCGTACCATGTGAAGTAAGTCTTTTCATTAGGAAAAACATAGCGCTTACCGTCTTCTGCGAAATAGTAAACGGCTGCATAGGAAGTACCTTTAATTAAAGTGCCTGGGTTAAAAGCTTGAGCGCTTGCGCTCATTGGCAACATGATACTTGCGATAAAAGCAAGTGATGAAAATGTTGCGAAGATTCGTTGCATCATAATTTATGATAAAAGAATTAGTTTTAAGAATTAATCGATATTGTTTAGTTTGGGTTTGTAACGCTAAAGTTAAGTTCTTGTTCTGCGCTTAAACCCAATAGATCTTCTGCTTTACCAAATAGAGTAAAGTTGCCGGTTTGTAACCAAGGACCTGTAACAAACGTACAGGGCGCGGCTCCATCACAATGGTGCAAGACATTTTTGTTTTGGTCAAGTATTTCTAAATAATTAATTCCATCCATATCAGATGCTTGGACCGTAACTTGAAAATTTTCGTTTACATATATCATGTTTTTTCCACCATCAATGCTAACCATGGGAGAGTCGTTTTCAGCAATAGTTATGGTTTTTGTTGGTGTTATATAAATTTTACCTTTGGTGTCGGTTACTTGTCCGTAGACTTCGAAGACTGTTCCGATTGTGCCGGAATATATTTGCGCATAACTGCAACTGAATACACCGCCACTACAGAGTTTTTTAGCCGAGCCATCAATAAAGATTTTCATGTCCAAGACGGTGATGTCTGATGCTTCTAGCGTGATGCCGGTAGTTTGATTGTCTCTGACAGTTGGTTGATCTATCCTAAGTGTGACGTTGCTAGAGGCACTTTCGGTTAAAACGGGCACATTGGTTGTGTTCGTGAATTGTTGGTTTAATACGTTTGTGATTGTGATTCTGGCTTCATAAGAATCTTTATCTGTTACAGTTGGAACATCTGCATCCCCGACGCATGCAGCCGTATAATCACATGAAGCAACTATATTGCCATCAAAATATAAACGGATATTTTTTACACCACTTGGATCGCTAGCTGTGCCAGTTAAAGTCAGTGAATCTCCAGCATGAACAGTTGTTTTTGATAGGGAGAGCGTTAGTGATGTAGTGGTGGTTGGGGTTTCTGGTTCTGCGGGTAGCTCGGGTTCTGCGGGCGTTGAATTTTTATCGGTATCAATAGAATTGGCCAGAGTTGAAATTTCTGAGACATTAAATTCAGTTGAGTCATTTATAGGTGAACCCATCGTGTAATTTATAAAAAAAGTATCTGGTATATCGTGTACTTTTGTATTCCAGTCCGGTCCGTAGAGAGCGCTAGCGATTTCTTCTGAAGTAATATGCCTTAGAGTGCCATTGGTTGATACTGCGTAAACTTTTGGATCAGTTGTTATTTTTACTAACCAGGATCCGGGTTTGTAAGTAACATTGCCACCTAATTGAATCGCGGCTAGTTCAGAATCGGTTATAGTTTTGACTGAATCAAAATTTGAATACCAAGAAAAAAATGTTTTTTCTGTGGGGAAGACTAAGCGAGTCCCGTTTTGACTGTAATAATATACAGCTGGCTCAGAGGCTTTAATTAAGTCTCCAGGTGAGATGGTAGTTTGTGCATTGGTTGTTTTTGGGGCAATGATTAAGCTCAAAAACATCATGCTGATTATAAATAAAGTTGTTTTCATATTATAGCGATTATATCATAGTAAACAGTATAAAGTACAACAATGTTTTATTGAACAACATGAGTGAGCAATAATAATTTTATAAAAAATAAAACCCCGAATTATCGGGATTTTATTTTGTTCTTATAATTACTGCATTGATGCAGGAGCGGTCATGCTTTTGTCTTGCCAGATATATAGTGTTGTTGATCTTTCGCCATTTGGATTGTAGTCTCCTTTTTCTGCGATTGAGCTACCGATGCGATAGTTTACAAAGAATGGATCTGGTAAGTCATCAATTTTGGTGTTCCAGTCAGAACCATATAATGCTATGGCAACTTCTTCTGTTTCGATCCAACGCAAAGTTCCACCTTGGGAGATGGCATAAGTTTTAGGATCGGTTGTGATTTTAATAAGTTTAACACCTGGGCGATATGTAACATTGCCACCAAGAGGAATTGTCATGAGTTCGCTATCAGGTATTGTTACAACTGTTGAGAAATCTTCTCCATACCATGATTTGTAGGTTTTTTCAGTTGGGAAAACGTAGCGTTTGCCATCAGTGCCATAGTAATAGACTGTTGACAATGAACCTTTAATTAATTGACCTGGTTCTGCGGAAACTGTTGCTGCACTTACCGGCATGGTAGTGGCGAGCATCGCAAGAATTGCGAGTGAAGTAATGAATGACTTCATAGATTATTAGGGTTATGAATTATTATTTATTAATTATGAATTATGTTTGTGAAGAGTATGATACGCGAGTTTCGGGTCGTCGGCAAGAAATATTGATCCACCGGCATTTAAACGAGTCGCGCCGGCTTTTATTACATCTTTTGCTGTTTTTTGATTAATGCCACCATCGGTTGCGATTGTCAGGTGGGGATATTTTTTGTGTAACGTACGAATTGTTTTTAAAACGGATGGCAAGAATTTTTGTCCGCCTTTACCGGGCACGACGTCCATAACTAATATGGAGTCAATAAAAGAAGAGTTGTTTTTCTTGTTAATTTTTTTTGTTGAGATATGGGGTTTTAAATCGGATAAAGGCGTGTGTGGGTTTATGGCTAAACAAGCCTGTAAATCAAGGTGATGAATTGCGGAAATAAATTCGGAATGTTCTATGGGTGTCTCTACGTGCCAGATAATACGCCTAACGCGTTCGAATTCTTTCCATTTGTCGATTATCTTCCAGGGATTGATAACCATTAAATGTAATTCGATTTCCGGAATCGGGATTTTTTCTTTGTTTTTTAAGACATATTCGGCGTACCAGGTAGCATTATTTAAAGGTTTAGGTGTTTTGTTGTTCACAAAAATACCATCCATGATGTCGATTTGCACCGTCTTGGCAAAACCTCCGGCTGTGGTTAGCCGATTAAAAAAATCTTTTTTGTTTTTAATAAGGATGGCAGGTACTATTTCTATTTTCATAAATTAAGAAAGTTGTTTGATTCTTCTTTGATGTCTTGAGGCTTTTGATGATGGCGTTGTTAAAAAGATTTGGATTAATTCCAAAGCTTGTTTTGGTTTTATGTTCCAGCCAGAGAGAGTTAGTACGTTGATATTTGTGTCCTGGCGAGCGAGTTTTACCTCTTTAGCATCATAGCCTTGGGCAGCGCGGATGCCTTTGTAGCGGTTTGATGCTATGGCAGCGCCCACGCCAGAGCCGCAAATGAAAATGCTTTTGGAACTACGAATATCGAATTTCGAATTACGAATATTGTCGACTAGTTTCTTTGCAACTAAAGGATAGTCGTCATTTTTTGTATAGATGGGAGTAATGTCGATAATGTCGTATTTTTTAGCTAGTTCTTTTTTGATTGATTCTTTGAGTTTAAAACCGGCGTGATCTGCGGCGAGGAAAAGTTGCATAATATTGTAATTATAAATTAGTAAGTCTTAATTAGCAATTGGCACAAAATTATAATATGCTTGTTGACCAAAGCTGTTTTTTAAGCCAATATAAAGAGCGTTATGAGCAATCCAAAACCAACACCATCCGGACGTCCGGACTTCCCCGCAATGGAGGAAGAAATATTAGATTTTTGGGATAAAAAACGTATTTTTGAGCGTTCCATCGAAGAGAAATCGGAAAACAAGGTTTTTTCTTTTTATGACGGCCCTCCTTTTGCTACAGGTTTACCTCATCCTGGCCATTTATTGCAGAGCACTATTAAGGATGCGATTCCACGTTATTGGACCATGAATGGATATCGCGCGCAGCGTATATGGGGTTGGGATTGTCATGGATTACCAGTAGAAAATTTAATTGAAAAAGATTTAAAGTTAAAATCTAAAAAAGATATTTTGGATTTTGGAATTGATAAATTTAATGATGCCTGTTGTTCTTCTGTTTTAACTTATGATAAGGAGTGGCGAAAATATATTCGCAGGATAGGTCGTTGGGTTGATATGGATCATTCATATAAAACAATGGATGATTCTTATATAGAAACTGTTTGGTGGGTTTTTTCGGAATTATACAAAAAGGATTTGGTGTACAAGGATTTTAGGGTTTCTATGTATTGTCCTCGTTGTGCAACTCCATTGTCTAATCATGAAATTACTATGGGTCATTCTTATCGTGATGAAGTTGATCCAGCGATAACGGTTAAGTTAAAGGTTGTAGGTGAGGATAAAACTTATTTATTGATTTGGACGACGACTCCATGGACATTGCCGGCAAATACGGCTGTGGCTGTTCATTCTGATTTAACGTATATAAAAGTTCAAATACCGGATAAAGATGAAGTTTGGATTTTGGCAGAATCACGTCAGGGGGAAGTTTTAAAAAAATATTTACCGTTAGATACAAATAATGAAAATAGTATGGGTGAGCCGGTGGTAGTTTTGGAGAAAATGAAGGGTTCGGATTTGGTTGGATTGAAATATGAACCTTTGTATAGTTTTATGACTTTACCAGAGGGTAAGGATGGTTTTAGGGTTGTAGATATGCCCTATGTGAGTGCTGAAGATGGAACCGGTTTGGTACATACGGCTCCGGCTTTTGGTGAAGACGACTTTCAGGCAGCCAAGTTGCATAATCTACCCTTACTTTTAACTGTAAATGAAGAGGGTAAGCTTAACGATGATATGGGTCCTTATGCGGGTATGCCAATTAAGGATGCAGATCCTTTGATTGTTGCAGATTTGGAAAAGCGTGGATTATTAATAGCGAATGAAAAAATTGAACACAGTGTGCCTGAGTGTTGGCGCTGTGGAACTGTGTTGATGTATAGAGCTCAGGATGCTTGGTTTGTTGATATTCAAAAAATTAAACCTAAATTAGCTGAGGCTAATAAAAAGATTCAATGGGTTCCTGGACACATTAAAGAAGGTAGATTTGGTAAAGGTTTGGAAATGGCTCCTGATTGGAATATTTCTCGTACCAGGTTTTGGGGAGCGCCTTTGCCGGTTTGGATTTGTGAAGCTTGCAATGAACGCCGCGTTTTTGGATCTATTGCTGAATTAAAGGAAGCTGCAGGTGGTAAATTGCCAGAAGATTTTTCCATGCATAGACCTGGTATCGATAAGATAGAAGTTGCTTGTAAATGTGGAGGTACAATGAAGCGTACGGAGTATGTTTTTGATTGTTGGTTTGAGTCGGGTAGTATGCCTTATGCGTCAGTTCATTATCCATTTGAGAATCAAAAAGATTTTGAGGCTGGTTATCCGGCGGATTTTATTGGTGAGGCACAAGATCAAACTCGTGGTTGGTTTTATACCATGCACGTGTTGGCTGTAGCATTGTTTAACAAACCGGCTGCAAAAAATATTGTTGTTACGGGTATGATGTTGGCGGAAGATGGTAAAAAGATGAGTAAATCCAAAAAGAATTTTACGGATCCGTATGATTTGATGACTACACTTGGTGCTGATGCTTTACGTTTTTATATGCTATCTTCACCGATCATGCAGGCAGAGGCTTTGAATTTTAAGGATGAAGAATGCTCAATGATTCAACGTACAATATTCGGAACCTTGTGGAATGTTCGTCAATTTTATCTCACGTATGCTGAGGGTAGGGATGTTCAGATTACAAAACCGCAAAGTTTGCATATATTGGATAGATGGATTTATTCTCGCTTGAATGAAGTTACAGAGCATGTAACAAAAAACATGAATGCTTATGATATAGCGGAGGCATTAAGACCAATCAGAGCTTTTGTAGATGATTTATCAACTTGGTGGTTGCGTAGATCTCGGGAGAGAATTAAAAATAAAGAAAATCCAGATGATTCCTTGGACGCATTAAGAACTTTGCGTGAAGTGCTGCTTGATTTCGCAAGATTACTAGCGCCGTTTGCACCTTTCATTTCGGAAAGATTATATCAAGATCTAGAGGGCGGTAAGATGTCGGTTCATCTTGATAAGTGGCCAAAAGTTGATGAAGGTATGAGAGATGAAGCGATGGAAAAAGATATGAGTTGGATTAGGGATATAGTAAATGCTGGATTAGAACAAAGAGTGACAACTAAATTACCAGTAAGACAGGCATTGTCATCAATTAAAGTTAGCATGAAAGATTCGGAGTCATTGACGCGCATTTCTCAGAAAGGTGACTTGCTAAATTTAATACGTGATGAGTTGAATGTATTAAATGTGGAACTACTTCCAGCCTCAGAGAATCAATCCGAGGATTGGGTTGTGGAGTTGGATACGGTATTAACACCTGAATTAAAAAAGATGGGTTTGCATCGTGAAGTCGTAAGGCATGTTATGCAATTGCGTAAGCAAAGTGGTATGACGCCTCAGGATCAGATTGCGATTATTTTGTCAGCGACCGGAGAGTTTTTGAGGGCTGACTTGGAATCAATGAAAGATCAAATTGGACAAGACACTAAAGCGATTAAAGTTGAGGTTATGGAAACGCAAGATGTTACAGATGGCCTGACTTTAAAATGGGAAGATAATGAAATTGGCTTGGTTATCAGTAAGGGGTAGTTGATCATGGGTATTAAAAAACGGATTAATAGTCCGTTTTTTGTTTTATTTTAGCCAAATTTTATCAGTTTATTTTGATTGTTTTGTTGTTAGCATGGCTTGACAAAAACGATTTTTTGGCTTAGTGTAGTAAATCGTTCCTTGGCTCATTGACCTCTAAAACCAGGAGGGCGTTATGCTCGAACCCGGACAAGTTGTTGTTGGTCGCTACCAGATGGTGAAATTTCTGAACCGCGGTGGCATGGCGGATATCTGGACAGCGATTGATACTCTGTCCAAGCCGCAAAAGAAGATCGTGGCGTTCAAGATCATGAGAGATCCAGTTCCTGCGATATCGGATCGATTTTTGCGTGAAGCCGAGCTTCACAAGAGTCTTTCTTCTCCGAACATAGTCCCATTTTATGATCATGGCCATTTTGAATTCAATGGCGTTAAGTTTCCTTTTTGTGTGTTTCCGTATGTGGCAGAGGGTCGGACTCTGGAAGACGTGATCAGAGAAGCTAGTCCGACCGTGGATGCTGAGTCGGGGAGGATACTGGGCACGCATATTGAATCAAAACGCTTGTTGGATTTGATGATTCAGATTGCCACGGGCGTTAAAGATGCACATAACAGTACGCCTTCGGTGGTGCATCGTGATCTTAAGCCCAGTAATGTCTTGGTACACGCTGTAAGTATTGGTCGCGAGCGAGCGTTTGTGACCGACTTTGGTATTGCACGCTTGTACGAGACTACGTTGGACAGTCCTATGCCCAAGCTTACGATTGCGGGATGTTTGGGCACTCGTGAGTACATGAGTCCGCAACAAGCCTATTCGCCCAGCGAGGATGCTGAGCGCGACAAGTTGCGCTTTGATCCACGTAACGATGTGTGGTCATTGGGCGTGACTTTTTACGAGATGATAACCGGAGTGCTGCCGTTTCCATACACTGGCAACAATGATTCGCAGATTTGGGCGGAGGTTATCGCTGGGCGTACGCCGGATCCGATTTCCAAGTACTGCATTGGCGTGGATTTGAGATTGGTTGATTTGGTCATGCAGTGTTTGGAGTATGAGATCGAGGATCGTCCGAACATGGATGAGGTTTTGGCTGCTTTGAACGAGATTTTGTTTGCTGACAATTCTTTTTCTAGCGTGCAACCTCCTCCGCATACAATCCCTGGCGACAGAACAACATCTTCGCGGACCATGACGCCATCAGAGGTACAGGTGGAAATCGGTAAGGCGGAGACAATGGCAAATCCGAGCGCACCACCCGCGAGACGGAGTACGCCTTCGGGTCGTGAAACACTGGATGCGCCACCAAACTATCAAGATTTGCTTCATGATAGCGAGCCGGAAAACTCCAGATCACGAGTGCTTACGGCAATCATGACTGTCGTGATACTTGCGAGTGTTGGTGTTTTGGGATGGTTTGCATACAGCCAACTCGTGTTGAATCGAGTTGCTCAGCCTCAGCTGAGTACTGTGGTTGAGGCGACGTCCGTATCAAGCGATCAACCTTCACCAGAGCCGGTAGCATCGCAGGATGTCGCGAAAATTGTTTCTGCGACGGCTCCTAACACAGGGGTTCCGGATCATCTGTTGATAGTTCCGGCGAGCGCCTCGGTAAGTTCTGTGGCGAGTGTGAAACCGCCTAAGAACTCAAACTCTGGCCGTAAGCGTGGGTATGGAGCGTCACCACCGCCCACTGTCATGTATCCCGAGATACGTGACAATTCCTTTCATTGACGCACAACCCGCCATCAACTAGATGGCGGGTATTTTTTTTGCTAACTTGCAACTAAGTTGTCTGCTGTTTAATATGTGTCTATATGATTGGAATGTTAAGAGGCGAAGTAATTGATAAAACAGCGAGTTTTTTTATTTTAGATGTTAGGGGTGTTGGTTATTTAGTAAAAGCTCATTTTGGGTTGTTGGCAGATTTGGCATTAGGGGATGAGCCATCGATTTACATTCATGAGCATATTCGTGAGGATCAGCAAGATTTATATGGATTTGCTACGCGTGATGAATTAGAAGTATTTGAGATTTTAATAAGTATTAATGGCATCGGTCCAAAAGCCGGTTTGGCGATTTGTGGCTCGGCAACAACATCTGAATTAAGAGCACATGTAACTAAAGGAGATGCGGCTTGGTTTGCTACATTGCCAGGTATTGGTAATAAGACTGCGCAAAAAATTATTTTAGAATTAAAGGGACAATTGGTTGAAGTGGAAAAGGATAGTAAGGAAGACATCGAATTGATTGAAGCCTTAAAAAGTTTGGGTTATAAAACAGCGCAAGCTAGAGAAGCAGCTAAAAGCGTTTCTCCTGATACAAGTGATGCATCAGATAGGGTTAGGGAAGCTTTAAAATATTTAAGTAAATAGCTAAAGGCAAAATTTGTGGTAAAATACTGTCATGCCGATTAAACAGATAACAGATAGATTGGATTGGGAGAATTTCCAATCAACACAAAAGTGGATGCAGTTTTCTCAATCGTGGGTTTGGGGGGAGTTTTTAAAATCTTTGGGAAGAGATGTCAAAAGATTTGCTTTGTTGGATGATCAGGGACAATGGTTGTGCGCTTTGCAAGCAGAATATCGAAAAAGGAGTATGGGCTTGGGTTATTGGAATGTTCCTAGGGGTCCATTATTTTCAACTCATTTGGATGCTGATTGTTATAGAGAGGTTTTGACTGATTTTATTATGCAGTTGCATGAAAGAAAGTCGTTGCCCAAGTCTTTGTTTTGGAGGTTTGAGCCTTTGATTAAAGCTAAGTCATTAGAAAGATTGTTGCCCCCACGTTTTTTGAGAGCGCCGGCATTAAGTCCTGCAGCCACATTATTATTAGATTTACATAAAACAGAAGAAGAATTGTTGGCAGGCATGCATCAAAAAACTAGATACAATATTAAAGTTGCATTAAAACATGAGGTAACGATAAGAACGACTAATCATCCTCAAGATTTTGAAAGATTTTTAAAATTAATGGCTACAACTGCCGAAAGAAATGAAATCGTTCAACACGATGATTCTTACATGGCGAAAAGTTACTACACATTGGCTGCAGCACATATGGCGAGATTGAGAGTTGCGGAAATTAATGGAGCAATGATTGCGGCTAATATGGAAATTAAATATGGAAATACGGTTACCTATTTATATGGAGCATCATCAAATAAAATGAGGCATGTGATGGCGCCTTATTTGTTACAATGGGAAGCTATTAAGGAGGCTAAAAATGATGGGGCTGATTTGTATGATTTTTGGGGGATCAATTTGGAGAATGTAGCATCTCCTTTGTATAAAAAATCTTGGGAAGGAATTACTAGATTTAAATTGGGTTGGGGCGGTGAGAGGGTTGAGTTGATTGGAACTTGGGATTTGCCTTTTAATTTTTTGCTTTATCGTTTGGCATTTTTTAAAAGATTGATGAAACCATATTAAGTTTTTTTGATATTTAAAAACCCCTGTTAAGGGGTTTTATTTTTTTTACTTTTTTGATTCTTTGGGATTTTTATCATCTTCTTTTTTACGTTTTCGAGCTAAGAGAAAGAAGAGAAAAAATAAACCGGCTAGAACTGCAAAAGTTCCGGCAATTATCCAAAGTATATATGGCCATGATAACCAATTGGCTTTATTATTAACTTCGATTTCTGGTAATACTTTTTTATTGTAATTTTCATCTGCTTGTAAAGCTACGATTGGATTTTCGTGAATAATTGGATCCGTGTTGGTTACAGAATCCTCTTCACCCAAAACACGTGGGTCAGGGTTATTGTTGTTTTGAGTTTCCGATGTGTTTACACTAGCTACTTGAATATTATTATCCTCTGCTCCTAAAACTTGACCCGTGGGTTTTGGTTGTTGAATTTCAGGGGTTGGGGCTGGTGTTGAGCTGCGAGTGGGGTCGGTTGGATATTCATCTTGTTTATCGCCAACTCCGTCGTGATCGGTGTCGTAAAGTAAGGGATTGGAACCTTGTGCCGCTTCATCCCAATCATAAATTCCATCATTGTCATCATCAGAATCAACAGAATCATCTTGACCATCGCCATCAGTGTCATGACTAAGATCTGGATCTAGAGGATAATCATCTTCCGTATCTGGAACGCCATCATTGTCATCATCAGGGTCAACCGAATCGCCGATGCCATCATTGTCATTATCACCATCAACGAAAACAGTAACGCTGGTTTGATTGTCTCCGGGGTTTTCATCTTCTACAGAATCGGTAATCACATCTAATGAAACAGTATGATTGCCTGGTTGCATTGGTACCCATGTAAACCAAACCTCTTCCGATGCTCCGCTATATTTTGCGGAAAGAGATTTCATGCCTATTAAATTGCCATTGTCTTTGCAAACCGCTGTACCTTCTATATCTGATGAGCCAACGTTATTTATGGTGGCATAAATTTTAACAACATCACCAACTAAGATGTCCGTAGCAGCTAAGTGTAAGCCTTGTGGTGGAATACTAAGATCATATTCTGCTGCATGGGTAGTAAATGGGAATAAAAGAATGCAGATTATGGCGATTATTTGTTTGAATTTCATATTTGTAGCTATTTTACAATTTTAGAGCTTAAATAGCAATATGATTTCAAGAGTAGCCGTTAGATAAAATTTTTTTAAAGTGGATATTGACTCGATATAATAATAGAGTTAAAACTTGCTTGTCCTTTTGACAAAGGGAGAAGATCGATGAAAACGAATATCCAGGTTGTGGTTACGGTTGGTCTTTTGAGTGTAGCTGCAACGATTGCTGTTGGGATTATGTCACAGCCCGTGCAAGCGCAGACTGTAAGGCGTACGACTTGCTGTAGTAATGTTTGGGCTTATGCTAGAGGTATGGAGCAGGTCATCACAAAAGTATGTCCCGATCTTGGGGATGATGATGTGAAACATGCGATTAATCAGTTTTTGCGCAGTGTAGATCAAGATAAATTGAAGATGCCTCATGCTAATGGCACACCTTGTTTTTCGGGTAGGTCGCGAACTGTCGTTGATGGAATTAGAGCTGATCCAAGTTTGTGTTTTGCACCAGAAGATTTGTTTAAGAAATTTGTACCACCAGTTAAGGCGGCATTGGCAAAGTGCCCTGGGAAAACTTTAAACGCAGAGGGTGGTATACCAGAAGGTGGTGTAGCTGATGCGGGTGTGGGTGATGCTGATAGTAATGTCCTATCTGAGATAACTATTCAAAATTATCTTATCGAGATTTTGAATTGTGCTAACTGCAATGAGTGTGGAGATGCTGGTGATCAGGATGTAATGGAAATAATTCCAGAAGGACCAGAAGCGGGTGTGATTCAGAGTCCGCCGCCGTTTGATCAATCAATAGCTATCACAACAGGTGTAGACCAGCAGACTTCTATGACCGTTGGTTCAGCGGTGATGATGCATGATACGCGTCCTTACGCCATGAATCTTCCAATTAGTTACGGTCAAAGTCAGACGTATGCAGCTTTTACGGCCAGAGTAAAACCTTATCAGCTTAAGATGTACGCTGATGGGGAATTGGATAAGGTTGAATCTAGTTGGAGTTTTGCAAAGGCCGTGTCCTTTGCTTTCGGTGCAACGGAGAGTCCGACTTGGATTGAGAATGACTCTGATACAAAAGAAGCTTTTGGGTTGGGTTTGGATATCTTTAATCAAAGAGATGCTTTTTTGAATCAAGGATTTGCTGATTGTCTAAAGTTGGAATGGGCAAAACTTTTGCAAAACAACAAGACTCCTAACAAAGATGATATGAGAACGGTTATGGAGAAATGTATTGTTGGAAAAGTTGCCTTAGGCTTGAGTTATGGAACTCAAGAGGCGTTGTATCATAGGTTTGCTTTACAGGCTGACTGGACAATCGCATCAGATTGGAATTTGGTACCGTTTTTGGCTTTGACTACTTATAAGGATGCGGGTTATGTTCCTTTTGAATTGGGCGCTCGTATGTCTTACTCGGATAGGTATGTTAATTTTTTTGTTGATTCCGCAGCTCTTTATGCGGTTGGTGATACAGAGGATGTTGATCCGTATAGGGGTACATTTTCATTTGGTACATCTTTGCCCATGGGCGGAGGTTATAACGTAGGCGCTCAAGCTCGTTTAATTCCTGATTCGTGGGAGCCGGATGGAACGGATCTTCATTGGGTGGCGGTTCTTTCTTTAGGTTTTGCTGGTAATGATTTGTCTTTGATGTATGCCGGTGAAAAACTCCGACATAGTTTTAAGACCTCGGCCGAAGTTGAAGCGTTTCTGGAAGCGCAAAAAACTTCGGGGGGGGAGTCTGAATCAGCTGATGGTAAGACTCAATAACCTCTAAATTTATAAGAGGTTTTTTTAATACAAAAAAATCCCTATTAGGGATTTTTGATTTGTGGTGCATCAGCCGGGAATTTCACAAGCTTAAAAGCTTTGGGAACCCTGCGGTTCCCACGTAGATTTCCTATCACTCAATCTACTGCCTCCGCTATCGAGAAACCTAGGTTTCTCGTCCTTTTCCTGTTCAATTCCCGTAAGTATTTAAGTTTATAATTGCCATAACCAAAAAATCCCTATTAGGGATTTTTAAATGTGGTGCATCAGCCGGGAATTGAACCCGGAACCTTGGGCTTAAGAGGCCCCTGCTCTAACCAATTGAGCTACTGATGCGGCATAATCTTACGAAAAAAATTAAATTTAGTCAAGAAAATAGGCCCGGGGGCCTATCGAGAGAGTGTAACGGGGATTAGATCAGAACATTGTAGGTTCGGATCTGTGGAGTCGTGAGGAAAAGCACGAAAGTATATTGCGCGGTTTGGAACGAAGGCCACAGCTAGTTTACTATTAAGCTCGATTACCGTTGAAGTGCGTACGAATATCAGTTGATTCGGATCATCTGAAGCAAAGGGTACGGTTTGTTGACGGAATATCGCTCTGGCGATCATCGCGGTTACTTCGATAACGTTGGGTAAATAACTCCGTAAATGAAAGCCGCTTTCTGCTACGGCAAGGGGATTTTTGTCGCCTGATCTCCAAGAAATTAACCAGCTGTGTTTTGTGGCTGGTTTATTGATAACAGCGTCAACTTGATTAGCTGTTGCACGGTTACGTTCGTTGAAGTCACCAATCAGAGTTATTATTCCTTCCAAACCACGTCCAATCAGGAAAGGTTCGATGTGCTGAGGAATGCTGAGGCCAGCTGGGAACCAAGCGATTTCACGATTACCACGTTTAAGGTCAGAATACACTTGGATGGATTTCCCGACATGAAAGCCGGTTGCCGGCTGGATGCGTCCAAGGCCCAGTTCATTCATGAAGGCAGAATTCGTCCGATCAGAATCAAGACGAAAATGTTTCATGAAGGGAGTCAGTGAGCAGGGGTTAGTGTCAACCTCTTCTTGAAGAATATCTGCTTCTGTTTCCGGGAGCATGTTTCCTCCTTGCCGCGTAATTATAGCACAATTGAATAAAAATTATATAATTTTTTTATTAGTTGTTTATCTTGACTTTTTTGCCAATATCGTTCATATTTTAGATATTCATCAAAAGAAGGAGGGATGATGCCGGTAGCGAGTTTACTTGCTGTTGTCTCGAACTATAAAAATTCACCTTCAAAGCAAGTCACTAGCAAAAAATCAAAAAGCAAAGGCAAAAGGCGTTATGCTGGTGGCTGTGGAACTATTCTTTCTAGCTACAATGATGATGACTACTGCTGTCTTTGTCAGAGAAAGATGGCTTGGAGTGGTGAGACTAAAATTAGGGTCAAGATCGAAAGAGGGGAAAGATGAAAATCGGCGACATAGATATTTCAGGGCATGTTCAGGTTGATGATACACTTTTCGGCACGCCGAATCCCAAACAAAAAGCATTGAAAGACAGACCTTCGGGGATGCGGGTGTGCTTCGGTTACAGAGCTGACGGAACTCCTTGCACGACCAGACTGAACATTTATAACGAAAGCAACTATTGCCACGCTTGTCGTCATGAGGGCAGAGCGGTATAGGCAGATGTTCTTTGCGGGTACTATACTTGAGCGCCTACGCGCTTATTTTGTTTGTTCAATTTTTTGAATTTGTTTGTCTGTCATCCACAAATCTTTTTGTGTGCGATATGTAACAACAATTAATCCTAAGATTGATAAAATTAATATATAAGGAAGGCTAGGTGCTATGTAAGTTTTACCAAAAAGAGCGATCATGGAATTGATTAAAATAAAAATTATTCTGACTTCGGTGGGACCTATGCCAAGATATGAAATTTTAAATTTATTGTTTGCCGCAAATGCTAGATAAGCATTAACCATAAAAGCGCCAAAAACAACCAATACAAAGAATTGCAAGTATTTTAAGTTGTCTGGCAGGATAAAAGAATACCCAATTAAAATTGAACATAAAAAAATATAATCTAAAAAGTGATCCATGTAATAACCCCAACGGATTAAACCTTCACCTTGGTGTTTACCTAGCGAGCCATCCAAAGAATCGGTGAGCCATTGCATAAAAATCATTAAAGACACCAGCCAAAGCCAGGAGATATTTTCTTTAGAAAGAAATCCAAATAAAACTATTAGTATGCTAATGGGTACGGTCATCAGGGTTAGATGGTAAGTACGAATCCAGTTTGGAATTTTTGGGACCATCCAATCTATGAATTTTCTTTCGGGTTTTGTGAGTAAGGAGGCGCCAACTTTTTGATCACCTGCGAATTGAGTCATATTGATTAAATATTTTTTGTATTTTCTTTTCCTTTGAGCCCAAGTATTTCCCTCGTTTCATCCGGTGTCGCTATTTCTCGTCCAATTTTGGTTGCCATTTGTTTAACTTTTTCAACTTGTTCGGCGTTGTTTTTAGCGAGTACATCTTTATCGAGATAAAGGTTATCTTCCAAACCGACGCGGACGTTGCCTCCAGCTTTTAGTGAGAGTTCGCACATGGGGAATTGATATTTTCCGGCACCGAGAACCGAGAAGATGTAGTTATCACCGAAGAGACGGTCCGCTGTTTGTTTCATAAAGTTGAAAGATTCTTCGTCGGCGCCGATACCTCCCATAACACCAAAAATGAATTGGATGAAGAAAGGGGGTTTAATTAACCCGAGGTCAGCAAAGTGGGCGAGATTGTAGAGGTGTCCGACGTCATAACATTCATATTCAAATTTGGTTCCAAAATCATTAACCGTTTTAATGATGTAATCAATGTCTTTAAAAGTGTT
>JAHJSR010000038.1 GCA_018830085.1 Patescibacteria group bacterium | reverse complement strand
ATTTTTTGTAAAATCATTGATAATCATGACAAGGCAAATATTATCTACGAAAACGAGTGGGTAATTGCTTTTTTGGATGCAAATCCGGTTAATAAGGGGCATATTTTAGTTGTACCTAAAATTCATGCTGAACATTTAACTGATTTAAATGTTGAAATATTAGGATATACCATGACAGCAGTGCAAAAAATCATGAATGCACAAATGGAACAGCCAGGTGTTGATGGTATCAACGTCATGCAAAATAATTATGAGGCAGCCGGTCAGGTTGTACCTCATGTACATTTCCATTTGATACCTCGAAAGTCAGGCGATAATAGTATTTATTTAAAAAACGATTTTTATAAGGAGAACGAAGCATTTACCATTGGTAATGGTATAAAAAAATCAATTCATAAAAATATTTTAGTTTGCGGTGGAGCTGGCTTTATAGGTTCTAACTTCATCAGATACAGATTGAACAATGATCCTGACTGCAAGATAGTTAACTTTGATAAACTGACATATGCTGGGAATCTGGATAATCTTCACGATGTAGTTCAAGATTCGCGCTACGTTTTCGTTCAGGGCGATATTACAGATTTGGAATCATTAAACAAAGCAATTAAGGAGCATGACATAACTCATATAATTAACTTTGCCGCCGAAACTCATGTTGATCGATCGATTCATGGTGGCAGTAGGGATTTTGTTCTTACAAATAGCCTCGGTGTACAGATGATTTTAGATGCAGTAAGAATGAATAATATCAAAAAATATGTGCAGGTTTCCACGGATGAAGTTTTTGGGGCATTGGAACTAAATTCAAAAGAAAAATTTAAAGAAAATACTCCAATCATGCCCAACATGCCTTATGCAGCAGCCAAGGCGGGTGGTGATTTAATGTGCAATGCGTATTTTGTGACTCATAAAGTTCCGGTTGTAGTCACTCATTGCTCAAACAACTACGGACCTTATCAATTCCCCGAAAAAGTAATTCCATCATTTATTTTTAGATTATCTAGTAATGAAAAAGTTCCCATTTATGGTGATGGTAAAAATGTTAGAGATTGGATTCATGTAAACGACCACGCCAGTGCTTTGAGTTTGTTGCTGGATAGGGGAGAACCTGGGCAAGTATATAATATTGGCTCTGATAATGAACGTGATAATTTGGAATTGACCAGAATGCTATTGAATCACTTTAATCTTAGTGATGATATGATAGAATTTGTTGAAGATAGAAAAGGTCATGATCGCCGTTACGCCATAGATTCATCTAAAATAGAAGCTCTTGGTTGGAGGCCTGTTTATACCCGTGAAAAATTCGCAGAGGGCATGAAACAGACGATTGAGTGGTATTTATCTAATCCAGAGTGGGTGCAAAAGTTACGTGATCGCAAAGCAGAATGGGATGAAAAAGCCTTAAGAAGCGATAAAAAATAAAAAAAGTATCTAAAAAAATATCGGCTTTCATAAGCCGATTTGGTTTACAGACTAAAGCCGCAGAGGGCCATGCCTGCCAAGGTGAGCGAGTCGTCAAACAAACCTTCGTGGTTCAGTTTGCGCAACTCGTCGATGGTAAAGAGCTTCGTCGCCCCGATGATTTCGAGCACTTCGGGGTTGGCTTGGTCCATGGACTCGATCCTTGCTTCCACTACCCACTGGGCGTGTGGAAAAAAGGTTGAGTTGGGATTCACTTGACCGGCTATCTTCGCCGAAGCAAGCTTGAGACCCGCTTCCTCGAGAGCTTCCAGTCTTGCCGCTTTGAGAATGAACTCCTCAAGGTCGGTTGTTTTGGGATCTTGTATCAGGCCCCGCGGGGCCTCCCACTTCCATTGCCCCAGAGTTCCCATCAGTTCGGACCAGCGTTTTTCGTCATTGAGTCGTTTGACGTACGCGCTGCCCGCATCAGGCATCAGGCGAGGACCTGTCATGCGCATGCAGTTGATGAGTGCGATGCGTTCGTGATCCAGATGAGCGATCACGATAGCTCCAGCGTTCTCTACGAGCATGGACTGATCATAGAGCGGGACTATTTTGCCGTCCGTGATCTTGTTCAGAACAACTCGCAGACTTGCCCAACCGTAAGGATTGTGGATCCCTCCCACACCCTCTGACGTGGGAATCCATCCGACGAGATTCTTGCCGTTGGGACCTTTGAGCTCCTTGTGGCGCTCATCCAAAAGTTCAACACTTCCATCCAGCTGCTTGACGTCGTTCATCTCTCGCTCCTTCCGTCTCTACGGAAAGTGATTCGGATAATTCCGAATAAGTGAACCTTATAATTTATTAAAATGCTTGTCAATTGATTTTTTTGCTTTGTTATTGACAAAAATGCCTAAAACATGTACAAACAAACATTGCATCTTTGTACATTCCACCGTAGAGACGGAGGTGATTCATGGCTAAAATTCAGGAATGGTTGTCCAAAACACTAAAATCTCTAGGGCTTAGGCCCATTTACAAGAGCGGTAAAGCGAAGTTTGGTGAATCCACTCTTCAAAAAATTGAGCAAAGAAGGGTGTATGATGGGTTTTTTACTGATATCACCTTTCAAGATACTGCTCCTTGGTTTGGTGTCCGTGATTTCACCGTTCGGTTTAATCACCAATTTAACCAGAGTGACGGAGCTGTGATATTTGTGGAAATCGAAGGAGCTGGCTGCCTGATCATCAAGCAATGGCGAAAGAGCGGCCGTTGGACCCACGAAATCCCTCGTGGATTCGCAATAGATAACCATCAAGGTTCTCTGGCTCTCAGTATTTTGGAAAATGACATTGGTGAGTTGGCCATGAAACTATTAACCATCAATCAGGTTGTTGATCTGGGCGAGGTGGATGAGAATACAGGTACTAGCTGTATTTCGCCGCAGTTCTTCTTGGTTCGTGCTTCTGCCAACCATCAAAACTTGATTGATTGTTATGACAAAAATCATCCTGTCAAACTCGATGTTTGGTCTCATCAAAAACTTTGGCAAGAGATTGGCGGAAAGATACGTGATAATCACTCAATCGCCGCCGTTTCACTCGCCTTCAAGTATTTGGGTGTCTTGCGTGCCTAGAGTAACTCTGGGCATTATTTTTTTACAAAAAATTAGTAATACTTGATGAATACTGTGGTTCATTGTAATGTTTAGTTCATATGAAAGGTATTATTTTAGCCGGTGGCACGGGCACGCGACTTCTGCCGCTTACAGCGGTTTTAACTAAACAACTTCTTCCTGTTTATGACAGACCAATGATATTTTATCCGCTTAATACATTGGTTAAAGCTGGTATCAAAGACATACTAATAATTGTAGCTCCAGAATATTCTGGAAGTTATTTAAATCTTCTAGGATCTTTGCTTAGACCTTTTGGTATCGGTCTTTCTTTTATGGTTCAAAAAGAACCAAGGGGTTTGGCCGATGCGTTTATTCTTGGTGAAGATTTTATGGATGACGAGGCTGTTACCATGATACTGGGGGATAATATACTCGAAGATGATTTTTCAGAGGCTATCCAAACCTTTGAAAAAGGTGGTCGCATTTTTGCTAAACAAGTCACCGACCCTGAGCGTTTTGGTGTTGTGGAATTTGATTCTCAGAACAATAAGGTTATTTCTATCGAAGAAAAGCCAACTGTTCCAAAAAGTGATTTTGCAATTCCTGGATTATATATTTTTGATAATCGAGTTTGTAAAATCGCTAAGCAACTCAAGCCATCTGAAAGAGGAGAGATCGAAATTGTTGATTTGTTCAAGGCTTATCTGGCCAGTGATGAGTTAGACGTTAGAATTATGCAAGGAGCATTTTTTGATGCTGGTACTATTGATGCTTTGCTTGAAGTTTCTAATTATGTAAAAAATAATAATTTTAATACTAAGTTTCATCCGGATATTGAAAAAGCTTTAGAAGCTTATAAAACAGAATACAAAAGAATTGCTTCCATACAAGCAAAATCAAAAAGATCTATAGATCTCATGTCTTAAAGGTTACTAATTAAGTAAGCCGAGGGGTGAAATACTTTTAGAGGGTTTCTCAAGAGGGAGTGTCCACAATCCAGATTTTTGATCCTTTGTCCCAAGTATTAATATTTCATTTTCGTAAATTATAGCATCAAATATTTCATCAAAATTTACTAAAACTGTTTTATATCGTCCACTCCTATCATCCAGCTGTATCATAGAGATTTCTTTTTCAGTTGCCATCATTATATCCATAGCATCTTGATGCCAAGATGTGGAAACTAACGGCTCGCTTTGTCTGTAGATTAATTCAGCTTCTTTATTTGGCATCCAAGTTAATATTTCGTTGTTATTATGCAATAGATAAAAAGTCTCTCTTTTTACTGTTATTGGATAAATTGCATCAGCATATGCCATCGTAAAACTGTAAGGTTCATTTTCCAACTGTAGTCTAAGCCATCTATTGCCATCATTTAAAATTATGTAATTTTTTTGGACATCATAAAATTGCCAATTACCTCCTGGTAATACAAACCCTTGATCAGCATCAGCTTTCTCTATCAAAACCGGTCCCTTGCTACCAGCTATGTCAATAATCTGCATTGATCCATATGAATCAAGCACCGTTGAAGATTTATCAGATCTAGTCAATGCTCCATTGGTATCTATTTTGATTAGATATTCATTTGTATTGCCTATCAATTTTCCTTGCTCAAAATGATAACAACCATCTGGTAGTGTGGATAGTAGATGGTCGCTTATATTTGCTCTATAAGTATGATTATTTTCAGTAAAGATTAAAGCCTCATCAGCTGCAGAGTCCCAATGTATATTTTTTATCTTTAAGTTTTCTGTAAGGGTTGGGAAATCTGTGAAACTACGTTCTTTAAAATCCATGATAGAAATTAAGGTACTCGAAACGTTTAAATTATCTACCAACAATATATTTTTGTAATTAGGATCTGTGTAGATTTTATTAAAATGTCCTTCAGTAATTAATTCGGGTTCACTATTTGGCCAAAGATAAATGTCAGTAGCAAAAGTAACTCTTTCTGGTTCAATAGAAAAAACCTTTGACCAATCATGGTAGCCGTCTTTACTTAATTTTAGAGTGTAAGTACCTGGTGCAGTATTTTGTAATGTTACTGGCGTGTTGTCTGATAATTTTTTTCCATTAATTTCTATTGTTGCGCCTCTTGGATTAGTGTCGATTATAAAAGTACCGTTTCGCTCTATCACGCCCTTTTTAGAATTCCAGCGATATCCGGCCGTATAAAAAACAAGCGCTGGTGCCATAAAAATAAAGGCAACAACAAAAACCCAAGGCAAAATTCGTCTATGAAATGGTATTTTTAACATAGGCATAATGTACTATCATTTGTAACAAAAGTCTATCCATCGTGTAAAAATAAAACCGACCTTGAGGGTCGGGTAGAGTCTTAACGAAAGTCCAGATCGATAGTCTGTTGTACGGCTGGATGATCTGGGTCCACAAAAAGCTTTGTCACACCATATACGGGCTCTTTCTCGTGCATGATCACTTTGTTGAGCCTCAATACACCGATGAGCTCATCGAGTGAGATCTGACAAGCTTGAGCCTGTGCTATGGGTAGCGTGAGGTCCGTATTTTCCAACAACAGAAGATCGGAGTGATCTGCTCTTTGCCTAGGAACATCCAATCGGGCTTGGATCTTTTCTTTGGCAAGATGACCATGTACAGCATCTCGCAGTTCCTTGTAGGTCAACTGCACTGTATCAGGCGAGCCGGGGGGCAGCGCTCTGAGTTCGTTAACCAAAAACCTCAACAAATCCTGCATGTCAAGCAGCTGTAGCTTGATGTTATCATTTTGCGCCGAGATGCCATCAAACCAACTGAGAACTTTCTCTTTTTTGGCATCCTGTGGTTCTTTTGGATCCCACCAGTGTCTCTGGTCCAACAGAAATGCTGAGATTGCGGCATTGTACCAAAATGCGGAAACCCTGGAATCAGCTGCTTGTCTCAGCTTGCTTGCTAAGTATTCTTTGCGAGCTGATAAAGTGACTATATGAGTCTTTGTTCTGTTGTGAGTCGGTCTTCTGACGGATTCGACTGTTTCAGCGAAATCCACATCATGCGATGCTAGAACCAAATCGGTTACTTCCGAAAAACCAGACCAAAGATGCATCTGGGCACGAAGTGTCGAATCAGTCTGGTCTTTAAAATGACTGTGTCGCCAAACCCCGTCCACACCTTTGTCGCTGATTGATTTGGCCGGAGCATGGACGATGGTAAAACCCGCATCACTCCATGGCTTCAAGGTCTCATAATCAGCTATGGATTTACCCGTCAATGGGTTGGGTTTATCAAGGTTGGCTACAACAATTTGAGTATGCAGTGTAAAAAGCCGCTTAGCCTTGTCCAAAATCCACGCCGGATCGAGTTTGGGAATTTCCGAGTTAGATGTTTGCCCTAAAGCGTTTTCCAAATCAACAATCAGCACACCATAACGCAAAGGAGCCAATCTCAAATATCCTGATGCACGGCCTGAAGGAGGAGAGGAACCCGGCGAGCGCGGGCCGCTCTGGTCGGATTGTTCCATGGTGGGTCTCCATATCGATCGCCGGGGTAGCGATCTGGGTAGGTGTTTGGGTTTGAGTTCTGTGTTATCTAAGAGCAGATACGAGTCCCCAAATCCTATTACGAACTTTGACTTTTGTCAAGACTAAGCGTAAAATCTTGTGTATGAATTATAGAAAAATAATAAAGAAAAATAATAATAATCAAAATTTATTGATTGTTTTATCATTGCTGGCAGCCTTTGCGGGTGGTCTTTTAATTGGTTATCTTAGTTTTTCCAAAACCAACCAAGTCAAAGCCACGGAAACAGTAATAACTGAGATAGGAAGCCTACCTCCAGATCAAGTTACTCAACAAGAAATTTCTTTTACACAGTTTTGGGAAATGTGGAAACTTTTAAAATTAAAATATTACCAAGATATAACTGAGGAACAGATGTTTTATGGTGCTATGAGTGGGTTGGCGAATTCTTTGGAAGATCCTTACACCTCCTTTTTTGAGCCAAAAACAGCCAAAGAATTTAGTGACTCTCTCAAGGGTGAGTTCGAGGGCATTGGTGCTGAAATTGGTATTCGTGAAAATCAACTACAGATCATCGCCCCTCTACCCGATACTCCTGCCGATCGCGCTGGTTTAATGGCGGGAGATTATATATTGGCAATCAATGGAACTAGTACAGAAAACATGACCACTGAGCAAGCGGTGATGTTAATTCGTGGTAAAAAAGGCAGTACAGTTACTTTGCAAATTGGTCGTCTTACAAAAACAAGAGATGAAGATCAGGGGGGTGAAAGCGAAGTCACAACAAAACCAGAAATTTTTGATGTTGATATTGTTCGTGATCGAATATTTGTTAAAAGTGTGGAACTGAAATGGGAACAGGATGATATTGCAGTTGTAAAAATTTCTAGCTTTAATCAAGAAACGGCTCAAGAATTTTCCGAAATAATTGATAAGGTTGTGGCGAAAAATCCTAAAGGCTTGATTCTCGACTTACGTAATAATCCGGGTGGATTTTTAGATAGGTCTATTGCTATTGCGGGCGAATGGGTTGGTAGTCAGACCGTTGTTATGGAAAGAAGAAAGGGTAAGATAATAGATGAATTCCACGGTACTGGTAGCGGTAGATTGAGCTCGATACCAACCGTTGTTTTGGCAAATGAAGGATCAGCATCAGCGTCAGAAATTGTTGCCGGAGCCTTGCAAGATTATGGTCTAGCATATATCATCGGCAATCAGACGTTTGGTAAAGGATCGGTACAAGATTATACAGAGTTTGAAGATGGTAGTGCTGTTAAAATTACCATTGCTGAATGGCTAACTCCATTACAAAGATCAATAAACTCAACCGGCATCACGCCAGATTTTGAGATTGATAGAACCCTAGAAGATTATAATGAAAACAGAGACCCACAACTCGACAAAGCGATCGAGTACATCAAAGACCCAAACAGCGTTAAAGCAGAAAAAGCTGAGCAAAGTCAGTAATGTAAAAAGTACCAGGGAATTTCCAAAAGGCAGATTGGTTCGACAGGAATCAGCTGGCGGTGTTATTTATCGTCGTAATCGTGGTCATGTCGAAATATTATTTTTAAAACGTGAAGATGGCCGTTGGACTTTTCCTAAAGGCAAACGCCAGTTAGGTGAGTCAAATGTAGTTGCCGCTATACGTGAAATCCGCGAAGAAACCGGTATTGCAACTCTTAGATATGTGGCACAACTCGGTTCCACTAAATTCAGATTCACCGAACGACACAAGGGTCCTGTGCAACAAATATTAAAAACGGTCCATTTCTTTTTGTTTGAAGCCCCGCCCGAATCCCGCTTTAGCTTGCCGGGTACGGAAGGAATTACTCAAGGTGCTTGGGTCAAAGCTGATAGAGCTTTTGCGACGCTTAGCTATCGCAACATGGATCGTCTCCTCGCGAAAGCCCTT
>JAHJSR010000037.1 GCA_018830085.1 Patescibacteria group bacterium | reverse complement strand
TTACCCCCTTACAAAGGTGGGTGCTTCAAAGGGATTCCTCCACGTTGATCGTAATGACATTAGATTCTCGTCTCGACCGTAGTGGAGAGATCCTATCCATGTAACCCACTACCTCACATGCTTCATCCGAGCTAACACATAGGCCGAACCTAGTAAAAATCCAAATACCAATCCCATAAGGGTGTTGGTCAAAAAGTCCGGTTTAGCGAAAAATCTGGAAGGTAATGGATCATCAATGATCTGTACTCTAACCGAATATCCAAAATAATTAGGGGCTTGCTCTGCCAACTCTTTTGCCACTGCCACACTCAACGCAGCAGCTTGAACTTTATCCTTATGATAAACCTTAATTGTCATAACACCCGTACCCGGAGTAACCGCTACATCCACAGTGTCTCGCCACTCTTTGCGTTTATCAATTTCATCAGTAGGAAAATAAGATCTATCAATCCCCTCCTGACTCATTATGGCATTAAAAAAACTGGACGAATAAACCAATTCACTTAAATTTTGCCCGATTCTTTCCGTTGATTTGATTGCAGTATATGGATCAACGCCTGTTGCATTTGTTTGTGTAATCAGCAACCTAACTTCCGAGGAAACTCTAAGAGGTTGAATTATGGAAAACAAAAAAGCCAAAGCTACTCCCAGTAACGTAAAAACCAAGATGGCTTTCCATCCTCGCAAATAAACACGTAAAAGATTAATTGATGGCATGGGTGCTATGGCAAAATTTTGCTAGTCACTTGCTCACCCAAGGTTATTGGAATCTCCATCTCCGACCCATCGCGCCATACGCGTAAGTCTACATCCGCCCCTGGATGAAATTGTAAAATTATATCCCCAAGATCTGAACTTTCGTCTATTATATCACGATCCACTTGTAAAATCACGTCACCCACTTTTAATCCGGCTTTTTCCGCAACACTATTCTTAATAATCGTCGGCAGACCAGTAGCCAAAACATCACTAATCAACACACCTCTTTCCGGAAGATTGATTTGCTCGCTGTTATTAATCAATAAAGATAAATTAACCGTATAAACTCCCAATGCCGCATGCTTAACCTGTCCGTTGGAAACCAAAGACTGTAAAGAACTTGAAATAATTGCGGCTGGGATCAACTCTAGTTTACCATTGTCACCAGACTCAACGATACCAACCAAAGAACCATTAGAATCCCAAATAGGTGACCCTGCCTCAGAATTATTAAGCCACCCTTCAATTAATAACCTTCTGTATACTTGATCACTTAAACGCGGCTCAGGATAAACATTGGCTCGTGCCGCAATCAATGACGTAGGAACAAACTGCTTTGATCTAGATTCAATCCAAAGAGCTATACCAACTCTTTGCCCATAATATTGTGCAAAAGATGCGACCGGTAAATGGGAAGCGTTTGTTTTTATAAACAAAACACCGCTAGCTTTATCATTAACGATCTGTTCAATTTTATAAATATTCTGTTCATACATCACAACTACATCCTTAGACTTAAATTGCTCAAGCGCTAAAGCCGGCGTAGCAAACCATCCATCAGATGTTACTGCTACAGCTCTTGCCAACTCATCTTTTTCGCCATAATTGATTTGTAACTTATTATTAAAAATAATTGCAACCGGGCTTTTGCGATCCAACACAACATTAGGTACAACTCTCGGAGCAATTTCAGTAGATGAAATTGAAACTAATTTTATACTAGAGCTGGTTGTATCATTCTGATTAACCAAAATCTCATCAGTCGATGTAGTAAATAATCCCAATGTACTAGTGGAGCCCAATAAATCAACTTGAGCATCCGGTAATATTTTTGAACTTACAATCCAACCAGCAACAGCTCCACTAACCGCTCCAACCACAACCTGTAAAACTAAAATTCCAGCAATCAATGCGGACTTAGACTTTAATATTTTTTTAAATTTACTCATATTTTAATTCAATTTTCTCAGCTCTCTATGATAATTATAACCAACGAGTGGTACTCATGACAATGACAATCATAATAATCGCCACAACGCCTTCCGCCCAGGCTTGATACTTACTTGGAATCGGATGATATAAATATCTACGCATACGTAATATCATGCCCAAAATCAACATACTAAAAGCACCCTGAACCAACATAGATATAGGTAACATAACATTAAGCAAACCCAAATGTAATCCAACCAATCCCCCAATAAACATCCAGCGTCGGTTTTGCTCTTTTGTTGCCTCCGGATGACCTGTTGTTCTAAAGATCAAAATTCCTAATAAAAACATAACCACAACATGAATCCAAGCAGAGCTATGTAAAAAAGTCATTAGTCCAACTGATGTGGAAACAAAATACCAAACAATAAAAGGAACATAAACAATATTCATCTTCGCCAAACCATGAACCGGATATCTAGATGGCATAAAAATCAAATAATATAATAACTCCAACGAGATAAATGTTGAGCCACCGCCTACAATAATTATCATCCACCTAACCAAATCCTTTTCTGCCAACAACATCGCAAAAACCAAAACACCCAACAAGACAAATAGAGGCAACATTTTTTCTAATAAATCGTAATACGTAATACGCTTACGAGCCATTAAAATAGCAGCAACTGGTACAATCACCACACCGATCAAAACAATATATGGATAATCAAATGGATCTTTAAATTGAAAATAAAAAAAACTTACGACCAAGGCCGAACAGATAAAAGAAAAAAGTCGGTAAAAAAAATACATGCGGCTTAACTTATACTGAGCCTAATTTAACACGCATTTGCTGATCAAACAATAGTATCTCTTTGATGCCCGTACTTTCATTAACTCTAACATCCCAACTACCCAAATCTCGAGAAAATATAAAACCAGCCAACTGCATAATAATAAAAGAAGGTAAAGGCAAATCACCGATTTGAGCATCGATTGACTCAAACTCCAAAACCCCTCCATCCCTTATTACTGGCTTGGCTTTAATTAAAAAATCAAGGTTACCTGCCCTACCCCAGGTTATGTTAAAAAATAATTCTAACTCTTCTGGAGTGATAGCTATTTGCGATCTATTGATTTGATAAACATCCGATCTTAACCCTTGAGATGCCGTCGTTTGCAATAATCCAGTCAGCTCATCCTCTGTTACTAAAAATGAATACTCTCCATTTACAGTTGCGGTTCCTTGAGAGGCAACCTTTTTAGTCAAACCATCCTGAAAACGCTCCCAACTCAAAGGCATTGCCGAGACAACACGCACAGGTGATGGTACTTCATAAAATCTAGAAAAATAAGGGACTTTAACCAAACCTGTTTTTGCTAACAAATAAGCTGTTATTGTAATTGTAAATATTATAAAAACAATTACCAATAAACTACAAGTAAAGGCACTTTTATGCGATTGTTTTTTCTTTGACGATTGAATTAAACTTTTATTATTGTTTATCGGCTTAGAAATTGCCGACTTACTTGCAGTAACTTGCGATACTTTATTTCCATTAACCGTTGGAACAGATTTTATACCTGTTGTGGTTATTGGTTTAATTTCTGGCATAAACTATTTACGTTTGGTTAAATAATCTCTAACCTCAACCACAACAACCATTGCTGCAGTTGCAAAAGGAATAGCTAAGAGCGCACCAGTTAAACCAAACAATGTCGCACCGGTCAGCATGGAAAGTATACTAATCAAAGGATTCAAACCAACCGCTTTTTGCATTACCTTGGGTACAATCAAATGATTCTCCGACTGCTGTATAACCACAAGTGCTCCCAAAGCTAAAAAACCGGTTGTCGTTGATTGTGTAAATGCAACAAAAACTATTGGTATCCCGCTCAAAATCGGACCAAGATAAGGCACAAACTCAAGCATGCCCGCAAACAACGCCAAAACCAATGCACCTCTAACTCCAATTAAAGCCAACGCCACATATGTCATCAAAGCGATAATTAAACTCAACATCAATTGACCAGACAACCAACGACTTATCTGAATTTGCAAATGATCAATCAATCTAAGTGCAAACTTACGATGTTTAGGCGAAATCCATTCCCTAACCATTACCCGAGCCTTATCTTCTTGTACAACTAAATAAAAAGCGATTACCAAAACAATCACAAATGCAGCGATACCACCAAAAATACCAGTTAATGTATTAAACAACTTTCCCATTGCCTCACCCGCCTGCGACTGTAAAGATTCAAAACCCTTATCAGAAACCAATTCATATTTATTAACAAAATCACTAAATTCCAAAGTAAAGTTTTCAACCGCTGACCAGCGTTGACCAAATATCTTACCCAGCTCAACAGCTTGTTGTGTGATGGTTGGTACCATCAAAACAATCACCAATCCCAATAAACCAAAAAAGAATACATATATCCCGATCACCGTTAAACTTTTAGGAATTTTATATTTCGATCCCCAGTCCGCCAAAGGTTGCATTAAAGCTGATAAAAAAAGAGCAGCTAAAAAAATCGCTATAACGCTGTGCATCATCCATAACACCCAAATACCCAAAATTACTGCAACAATTTTTAGCAGTGTAGTGAATGTAATTGTGACATTAACCTTAGGCATAATCCTGTAATAAGATTATAACATATTATAATTATAAGCGCCGTTATTTTTTTTATTAAAAAATGCAATTCGCAATCTCATAAAAATCCCTATTTTAAATATTGATGATTATAGATTTACCCTGTACGATATCCTTTATGCCAACTTTAGCCCTAAATCGCAAAGCACGTTTTGACTATGAATGTCTGGAAAAAATCGAGGCTGGTTTGGTATTAACCGGACAAGAGGTAAAATCCGTACGCGAAGGTGGAGCAAAAATTGATACTGGTCATATTATTGCCCACCAAGGAAATTTGTTTATGATTGGCGCAAATATAGCCCCCTATAAAAAAGCCTCAAGCCACCTAGAACACGATCCCGCCCGTAGCCGACAACTATTGATTCATAAAAAACAATTACTCTATTTATTAGGTAAAATAGGCGAAAAAGGCTTGACACTCATACCCATATCCCTATATACTCGCGGTAATCGTATCAAGCTCGAATTTTGGCTTGCACGAGGTAAAAAAGCGCATGAAAAGCGCCAAAAAATCAAGGACCGTGATATACAGAGGGAAACCGACCGATATATACGCGGCCAAGATTAATAAATTAGGGGATGCCGAGCTTCGACGGAACGTTTCCTCATAATTTGCAAGTCGAGTTGGCCAACTCGTTAATCCGGCCAAACCAAGACAAATGCCAACGTCTTAAACAAAGCAAAGGCCGCTATCGCTAACGCGTTCAGCATGCCTGTAGCTCAACCGGTGCTCGCATAGTCGACCACCTCGATCGCCTCTCGCATGCCCGATGCTTGAGCTCGATCGTCATAATTCGGGCTTGGTATTCATCCCTGGCATGTAGATGAATCACGACAAGGCACCATGCCAACGATTTACACAGCTCGCCTGCTCGTTCGTGTAAATTGTAAACTAGAGCCGGCTAAACTTGTGAACGAAAGTTATGATGTTCGTTTTCGGACGGGGGTGCGACTCCCCCCATCTCCACCAAAACATGTATCATATATCATGTAATACATATCAATAATTAAAATGCGCATTCACTATAAACGCCGTCGAACGGCTCACAAATTCGACAATATCAAATTCCAATACAACGAACGCATCCGTGTACCGGAAGTTCGTGTTATTGACGAACAAGGAACTTTTCATGGCATAATGAAGACCGCAGATGCCCTGGCGTTAGCCGAAGAACGTGGCTTTGATCTAGTAGAAGTCTCTCCCAAGGAAGAACCACCGGTTTGCAAGCTTTTGGACTACGGAGCCTTTAAATACCAAAAGATTAAAGAGATGAAGCAGCAAAAAATACATGCTAAAAAGGTGGAAGTAAAGGGAATACGACTTTCTGTCAAAATTGGCCAACATGATATAGATAATAGAGTAAAACAGGCCATTGAATTCCTTAAGGGTGGACAAAAAATCAAGATTGAGATAATATTGCGCGGTCGAGAAAAAGCCCATGGAGACCTGGCTTTACAGAAAATTCAGGAGTTTATCGATGGTCTATCTCAAACATACGAACTTTTTATAGAACAACCGCCAAAAAGACAAGGTGGAAACGTCTCTGCCATAATTGGCCGAAAATCTTAAAAATAATTGTTACTTATTAATCGTTAATAAAGTATATGTCCGGTAAAATGAAAACCCACAAAGCAACTGCCAAGCGCATCCGTGTTACCAAGACCGGCAAAGTGCTTAAGCGTCACGGTGGTCAAGATCACTTTAACAGTCGTGACTCAGGTAAAATCGTACGCAAAAAACGTCGCGATACCCAGTTATCTAAAGCTTTTACTAAAACAGTAAAGGAACTTGCTAAAATATAATAAATCAGTAATTCGTCATTCGTAATTGAATATGCCTAGAGTAAAACGAGGTACACACCATGTAAAAAGGCGAAAGAACATCCTTGCCAGAACAAAAGGCATGATGTGGGGAAGAAAATCCAAACTAACCCAAGCCAAAATTGCAGCCACTAAAGCTGGCGCGCATGCCTACAAAGATCGTAAAATTAAAAAACGAGTCAATCGTGGTTTGCAACAAATTCGTATCAACGCCGCTTCCCGTTTAATTGGTACAACTTACAGCAAATTGATGGGTGAACTTAAAAAACGCGAAATCAAACTAAATCGCTTAGTTCTCTCAAAAATTGCAGCCGATTTCCCAGTAGTTTTTGAAAAAATCGTAGCTAGCAAATAAGTATCCACACATATTAAAAATCACTTCTGCTCAAAGAGGTGATTTTTTGTTATAATAAAAACAAATCTATACACATATGCCAAAACAAGAACGCGCTACAATACTTCCAGAACAACCGAAAGCAATGGAGAAGGGTGATACATTAAAAATGTATGATCAAACTCCCGAATCTCCGGACGATAAATTAAACAAAGAAGCGAATAATGCCTTAACACATTTTGTTGCATTAAGAAAAGAAATCAACGAACAAGACGAGTATAGAGAAAAAGCATTAAAAAACCAATTAAAATCCGGCCCGCCCACAGCCGAACAAAAAATCAGCAAGGGTCAATTAGCCGTTCTGACGAATGAGCTAAAAGGCAGCGCAGAGCACCTCAAAGAGCTATCTTTCATGGTTAAGAACCCCGACTTAGTTCAAAAAATAAATAAAGCATACGAGTCGGCGGAATATCTTATTAACCAATTCGAATCCGGTTCTATCGAACAAGCCAAAATCGCCGAAACAAGCACGGAAAATAAACTTAGAGGTCGCGAACTCGAAAAACAAGACCTGCAAAAACAAGCCCTTGAACAAACCGCCGAACAAAGATTAGCTATAACTAAATTAAAACTTAAATTTAAAAAAGACTTTGGCACAACCTACGCACAAGCCCTAGAAGAATCAAAAAAACCGCTTTCCAGATTTAAACGTTTTGCTGATAGCTTGGTTTTAACCAATGAAGGCAAAAAGAAAGAAGAACAAAAAAAAGCAACAATTCAAAAAATTCAAGAATTAACACAAGAATTAGCTAATAGTAAAAAAGCGATTCTATCAGAGTCTACCAAAAATGGCTTAAACTTAGACCCCCTTGAAGCCGAGACCTCAATTGACGATCCCCTAGCCACAATCTCTCCTGACACAATAAGAGAGCTTATAGACAACCAACAAGAATTTAACGAGCTCATCAATGACCTTCGCGCCCATATCTCCGAAGAGCTCAATGAACAAAGAACCCATCCAGAAGAACTTCCTCCCACCGCAAAAACACCAGAACAAGTTGAAATGGAGCAGAAAGAAATAATTCAAACTTGCTTAGAAAATTTTGGCGGTGATGAAAAAGCTCGCCAAATAGCCGATAGTATTTGGAAAAAGGTTAATAACTCAGTTGGTGATGTGAGCGAACAGCAACTAGATGATACAAAAGGCTTAAACAGATTGGATGTTGTAAAAGCATGGTCTAACGTTTACAAAAAATACACAGAAAGCCAAATAGTAAAAGCCGAAAATGGAATTGCAGATGTTCG
>JAHJSR010000036.1 GCA_018830085.1 Patescibacteria group bacterium | reverse complement strand
CTTCATCTTCAACACCAAGATGTTTAGCCATCAGTGTTGCCGAAGCTATATTCATGCCATTGTAGTCACCAATGAGTTTTGACTCTAATTCTAGTTGAATATCTTTTCCACTGATATTTACTGACAATATTCCTTTATCCCATTTGGTTTTAACTACAACATCCATAAGTTCTCCAGGAATCTGATTTTTTGCATGACCAAACTTTTGAACTTGCAATTTACCGGTTGCGATCAATGGCTTTAATGCGGTATTGATTTGTGTTGATTCTCCGTTGGCAATAACCATACCTTGATTTACAGTCTGCCTTAAAAGACGTTCGAAGGTTTTACGCAGCTCATCAATATTTTTGTATACATCGGTATGATCTAGCTCCAAGTTATTAATGATTACAGCAAATGGATGAAACTCTAAAAAATGTTTTGCATATTCATCGCCCTCAATGATTACCAAATCCGATTTTCCCAAATGCAGATTTTGATCAGGCCAACCCGGGACTTTACTGCCTACCAAAACAGTTGGATCCAATCCCCCAGCGATACAGATTTGTCCTAAAATTGCTGTTACCGTGCTCTTACCATGAGTACCTGTCACCACAATCATACGCTTGCCCTTAAACCAAGCTCCAAGAAATTGAAAATTATCAAAATCCTGTATATTACGATTTTTGGTGGCAATCCTTTCTGGATTTGAATCCGGTGCAGCAGATGTATGAATAACACCATCGCATTGATCGGGGATATTTCTTTCATCATGCGGACCTATGGCGATTTTGATACCACGCTCCTCTAGATCTTTAGTAATTTCTGATGCATATACATCAGAGCCTGTTACGCTAACTCCGGCATCCAGCAGAATTTTGGCAACTGCAGACATACTGATTCCGCCGATACCAATTAGGTGGACACTCTTCCAATTTTGTACATTTTTCATACTAATAGTTTAGCATTGAGTATTATGTGCTTCAAGGTATAAAAAAGACAGATTTGTATCTGTCAATTATGAATTTGTTTTAAAACTAGCTACTCCAAACCAGTAATCTTTTCCGGTAAATCACCAACAAAATGGACTGATCCATTTTGGATTTCAACATTTTCAATATTTAGACCGTCTATATTTCCCAAGATTCCATTTACATAGCCCAAAAACTCTGAATTTGCTTTTTCAACTATCGCGCCAGGCACAACATAATTACCAACCTGAAGATGATCAATCTTGGTGGTAAATGATTTTGGACCGGTTTGAATAACGTCACCCCTTACGTAAACTGGGCCGGGCAAAGTTACACGCGGATCTGTTACAAAACCGGATGCTCCTACTTTACCATCTCCAATAAAGTGAATTTGCACACTTTTAAAAGGTCCGTTCGCTTGATTCGCATAATTTTGAATCGCGCTAATTTCCGCATCTGTAAATACCTGGTCAACCGGTTTGCTTCCTTGGGTAGTGAATGATGACCCAAGATATATTTTACTCAAATCATTAACTTCTATTCCGGCTTTATCGGCTATGGCACGTGTCGCATCAGCCTCAGAGTATCTAACCCTTAAATCTTTTTGATTTTGATTGGTTATTTGATAATAACTAAAGCCTGCATAAGCGATGATTATCACAATCAATGCCAGAAAAACTAAACCGAGTATTTTTATTGTTTTCATATTTTGTTTTTATTCTATCTTTAAAGAAGATAAAATTCAAATATTGACTAATAATTAACAATAATCTAGCGTGTCGGACGGAGGATGACATGGATCAAGGCGAGATTCGTGATAAGTTTTTTGCGGATAGAGATCATGACATGATTCTCTACTCCACTCCGTTGGAAGCGTCCCCTCTGGCAAACATGCTTAAAGATGAGGGACTGAATAATTTCTTTGACATAGGTCTTGATATTAAAGAGATTACAGTTTTTGGCAGAGGAAAATGTCCAATTTTTATTTTTGGATCAGAGTGGATCATGGAAAAAGATCTAAATGCGGTTGATGCCTTGAACCATCTATTGACCTGTGATATCAGCAGGCAACCTATTGGCAAGCAACTCGCCTATCAAGCTTGTTTGTTTTTCGCAAAACCCGATTTGGTTAAATCAGTCGTAAAAAGATTTTTGGAATATCTCAAAAGACAAAGAACGGTTTTAACTTCCAGAAAAGGTGACTCATATGGTTATTACACGGACATGATTAAACACGAAGTTTTAACCTATGCTTACTACTCTCGAGAGCCACTCCCCAAGGTGCCCTACAGCCTCAACTAACGAGGCTTGTTTTATTTATGGACTTAAAAACCTCGGCTTGATAGACTTTTTAGTATTGATATGACGTAAGACAATTTGATGCGTAAAACACGCTGTAACTAAAAAAACCGTAGGAAAATATTTATTTTTATTACACAAAATTATGTTTGAAACAATTAAAAACCAAGATCAAGAAGTATTTGATCTATTGAAACAAGAAGAGACCAGACAGCTGGACGGCATGACCCTGATTCCATCGGAAAATCATACATCCAAAGCTGTTTTAGAAGCTTTAACTTCCGTTCTTTCGGATAAATATGCCGAGGGTTATCCGGGTAAGAGATATTATGCGGGTAATGAAGTTGCCGATAAAATAGAATCTTTGGTTCAGGAGCGAGCAAAAACACTTTTTGGAGTTCCTCATGCCAATGTACAGCCATACAGCGGATCCCCTGCTAATTTGGTTATTTT
>JAHJSR010000035.1 GCA_018830085.1 Patescibacteria group bacterium | reverse complement strand
TCTCGTAAAGATAAGCTTTTAAAGAAACAAAAGAAAGGTAAAGAGCGTATGTTATCCATGGGCAAGGGTAAAGTGGAAATTCCCTCGGAGACATTCATTAAAGTATTACGAAGGAACTAATTAAATTAAATATGAAGCCTAAAACTAAGCAAAAAATTTGGAAAATATTTGTCATTATCATGGTTTCCTTTATGGTTTTATCCATGGTTGTGCCTTTTGCTTTCTTCTAAATAAATAATAAAAGCGCGGAATAGCTTAAGATTTTGTTATACACAAGTCATTCGTTCACGTGCATGTTAGGGTGTGTTGGCTATGCAAAAGCGTTGGCAATGTATTGAAGTTGAAAAAAGGCCAGATGTCGATCAAGAATCGCTAGAGTTGCCAAACATAGGTTTAAAAATGCTTGCCAGACGAGATATTTTAACTCAAGAGCAAGCAGAAGAGTTTTTAAATCCAGATTGGGAACATGGTATTCATGATCCTTTTTTATTTGGGCAGATGCAATCTGCGGTTGAAAGAATACTGCTAGCCCTGGACAAAGGACAAAAGATTTTAGTTTTTGGTGATTACGATGCTGATGGTGTAACCGGATCAGCGGTTATTGCTAGTACAATAAAAATGCTAGCTCAAGAGAATGACTACTCAATTAGCAAGGGCGATGTTTTTACTTTGATCCAAGGTCGTGAGAGACAAAGATTTTTTAATGTATTTAGCAGTGATCAAAATTTAAGACTGGATGTTTATATCCCGCATCGTGAACAAGAGGGTTATGGTTTAAGTATGTCCGGAGCTGAATTAATCTGTGATCAATCTTATGATTTAATAATTACCGTTGATTGCGGAATTGCGAATGTTAAAGAAATCTCATATATAAAATCTAGGGGTATTGATGTAATTGTCGTAGATCATCATCAATTTGGTGAAGAATTACCTGATGCCATCCTCATTCACCCCAAACTACCGGGTGAAAACTATCCATTTAAAGATTTGGCTGCTGTCGGTGTCGCTTGGAAAGTTTCCCATGCATTAACTTTGTATGCAGTAGAAAAAGGTTTAAAAATTACAGCGGGTTGGGAAAAATGGCTTTTAGATCTTGTATCCATAGCAACAGTTACTGATATAGTTCCTTTAAAAGGCGAGAATCGAGTTGTCGAAAAGTTTGGATTAATGGTTATTAATAAAAAACGACGCCCAGGCTTAAAAGCTTTGCTTGATGTCGCCTCATGGCGTAAAACTGACATTGATTCTGAAGTTATTGGTTTTGTGATCGGGCCTAGGATTAATGCAGCTGGTAGGATGGAGCACGCTTTTCTTGCATTGGATTTGTTGTTAGAAGATGATCCGATACTAGCTGAAAAAAAGGCCGAAGTGTTGGAAACTGTAAATAAAACAAGGCAAAAGGCAACAGAAGCTTTGATGAAAGAGGCCGAGGTTTATATGCAAGATGCTGAGTCTAATTCGCTCCTATTTGCTTGGTCCGAAAATTGGTCGCCTTCTTTGGTTGGTTTGGCTGCAGGTAGATACACGGATCGTTTTGGTAGACCTGCTATATTTGTTGGTAGCCATGATGGTGTCTGGATAGGCTCAGGAAGATCTATACCGGCTTATAATATTACCGAGGCAGTCCGTGATGTTGGGCATGAGCTTTTAACTCGCTATGGTGGTCATGCGCAAGCTTGTGGCTTTAGTTTAGACTCAGAAGAAAATATCAGTATTTTTGCCAAAGCAATTCAAGAACACGCGACTAAAAATTTGCAAGATCATGAACTAGTCCCAGAATTAGAAATCGAGGCAGAACTTGAACTTGAAGAGATAAATTCAGAATTAGTTAAAACTTTAAAGCGTTTTGAGCCATACGGTGAAGGTAATCCTAGACCTATTTTTATGGTCTCAAATGTTACTGTTTCTGATGTAGGTCTTGTTGGTGCCAATAAAAATCATTTACGTTGTACGATCCAGTCATCATCAGGCAGGAGGCAAAAATTTATTGGTTTTTATAAAGCGGGACTTGGTGAATTTATAGAGATGGGGGCTACTGTTGATCTGGTTTTCGAAGTGGGGGAATCGGAATGGAATGGACGTACAGAAATTCAATGCAAACTTATTGACGCCAGAGCCTCGATTAAATAAATAAATTAAAAAATATTTATTATTTGTTAATTATCGTGTAAAATTTTTAGTGACTTATGAACTTACAGATTTATACCGACGGTGGCGCACGTGGTAATCCGGGTCCGGCTGGCATAGGCGTGGCAATTATTGATTTAGCATCAGGTAAAATAATTGAGGAGCATTCAAAATATATTGGAGAAACCACAAACAATCAGGCAGAGTATCAAGCCGCGATTTTGGGTTTAGCTAGAGCGGTTGATCTTGGAGCTGCATCAGTTGAGTTAGTAGCTGATAGCGAGCTTTTAATAAAACAGTGTCGTGGCGAATACAAAGTAAAAAATGCAGAATTAGCTAAAAGATTCTTGGAAGTCAAAAATTTGGAAACTCAATTAAATGGACGAGTAAGTTATCGTCATGTTAAACGTGAACTTAACAAACGGGCGGATGCATTGGCCAATAAAGCTATGGATGCAAGGCAATAATCAGGTTTTCCTTAGTAGCAAGTTCTCCACAGTTCGTACATGACCGCTTAAAGCGGTTTTTATGTTATAATAAAGGCTAATGGCAAGGAAAAAATCCAGTGTCATAATGGCAAAAAAAAGAAAGGCGTTACATGAGTTTATGACGCCTCGTTTTTGGAATGTTCATTATGCGATTCCAGCAGCCATTGGCTTTATGGCTTTGGGTATGGCTTTGGGTATGGCACATTTTACTAGCTTCAGCCCCTTGCAAACTCAAGCACATCAGACGGATCATAATATTCGTGGTTGGGCTTGGACGCCAACAATTGGGTGGATATCTTTAAACGACTATTTACCAGTATGTGCAACCACACCGAATTGTGGTTATTACGGTTTAAATATAGCCATAGCATCAACAGCTCAGCCTGATGGTAAAATGGGCCATAGTATAGATGGTTTTGCATGGTCTGATAATGTTGGGTTTGTTTGTTTCGGAAATTCTTGCAATACTCCCGCTTGCCGAAATGGTTCCCCGTCGCCTCCAGGCTCATTTTACGCATATGCCGAGCCTGTTACCAATACTTCGTATAAGAAACTTCATGGATACGGGGTTGTTTGTAATCAAAAGGATGGTGGTTGGATATCTTTAAACTGTGATGATACAGGTGTTTGTCCTGGCGGCCCAGCCTCTACCTACTATCAAGTGGTTTACAATCCAGCCAATCAACAGTTTCATAATGCTGCGGCCAATGGTTCTCCTTTTGGTTGGAATGGAAACAACGATGGCAGTGGAATTGGTTACATCAGTTTTTATCCTAGCGTGGCCAATGGCATGCGCTACATACCAACATCGCCAGAAAATACTGACCCCTTATGTTCTGACTTAAAAGATAATGACCTCAATGGTTATATAGATTGTTCTGATTTTAACTGTATCGGTCGTCCAGTATGCCCAGAGATTTGTACCAACGGTCTCGATGATGATGGTGATACATTAATAGATTGTGCCGATCCTGATTGTATGTCCATCCCTGGACAATGCCCAGAGAACACGGCTCCGCTTTGTACTGATACTTTGGATAATGATGCTGACACAAAAATCGATTGTGCTGACAATGATTGTTTTGCTACGGGTGTTTGTTCCGAGGTTTGTACTGGTGGCCTTGATGAGGACAATGACTCTCTCATTGATTGCTTTGACCCTGATTGTCCAGCTTGCGCAGAAATCTGTACCGGTGGTGTAGATGATGATGGTGATACATTAATTGATTGCGCCGATCCTGATTGTGCTGCCGATCCGGCTTGTGCACCTCCGCAACATCAATGTCTCGATTTTGCCGCACTCCCACCTGCACAGCGTGCTGACGCTTGTTGTAATGATGAATCAGATAATTTTACTGGGTTATTAGATTGTATAGATCCTGATTGCCAAAATAATGCAGCTGTTTGTTCCGCTTGGTTACGTGTTGATACGGGTAATATCTTCTCACAAGGTGGAATATTGGGCACTTCTCCTTCTGCTGCAACAAATTTAAAAAATACTAAGTATTGCTTACGTTCTGATAATTCCATAGAATGGACTAGTGAAAATGAAGCATGTAAAAAAGAGGACGCTGATCCAATTAGTTTGCCTACTTTTAGTACCGAATACCGTAATAAGCTTGGATTTTTAGATATTGCTGGAATTAAAAAACAAGGCCGATATGGCACTGTTATTCCCATAGCCGATGAGAGCCAAATATTCAATCCTTTAAGCGGTAATATTTATTATTTTTCTGGTTCTGGTGAATTCGTTCTCTCAGCAAAAACTTTCTTAAATGGTACCACCGCGCAGGGTAATGGCGCCGGCTTGTTGATTATCGAGGGCGCAGATCTTCGTATCACTGGTAGTATCGGATACTCAACAGATGCTGTACAAGATCGTCTTAAAAATTTAGCTTCATTCGGTGTTATAGTTTTAAAGAATGGCAGCGCTGGTGGTAATATATATATTAACCCTGGTGTACAAAAAGTTTCCGGTACATATTTTGCAGAAGACACAATTTATACTGGTACAAATTCTTCAGGATTGCATAATGATGTACTATTAAAGATGTATGGTGTTTTTGTGGCACGTCAATTCAACTTGCAGCGTGATAATAACCAAAATCCAAGCCTAGCTGCCGAAGAAATAATTTTTGATGGGCGATCAGTGGTAAACCCACCGCCTGGTATGCAAGATGCTGCTAAATCCTTGCCACGTCCGCTTGATGCAAACTTTTAAACAATATGGGACTATTTTCAAAATCCAAAACTAATAGCTTTATAGGAATAGATATAGGTTTATCGGGTATTAAGCTTGTAGAGCTTGCGAATGACAGCGGTCATGCCCGCTTGGTTACCTATGCTTATGTTGATAGACCTGTAGAGAGTTTTGATCAACTGTTTGGTGAGTTGGCAGATGATACTGCAAAGATCATTAAGCAAATGATCAGCAAGGCAAAATGCACAACCAAATCCACAATTACAGCAGTTCCGGTTTCTTCAATTTTTACTTCAATCATCAGTGTTCCGGCTAATAATGAAAAAGAGCTAAAAGAAGCGATAATATGGCAAGCGAAAAAGTTAATCCCCATGCCTTTGGAGGAAATTCAACTAGATAGCAAGGTTATAGAAGGTGCATTCAAAACCGAAGGTCAAAAAAAGGTAAGTCGCGTTTTACTAACCGGCGCACCAAAAAATTTAGTTAATCGTTATATTGACCTTCTTAATAAACGTTGTGGCCTCAATCTCGTTTCACTTGAAACCGAGACTTTTGCGCAAGTTCGCTCATTGGTAGGAAAGGATCGCTCCAGTATAATGATTATTGATATAGGTTTTCATCGCACTAATATTTCCGTGGTAGATAAGGGTGTACCGTTTTTAAATCGTTCTATCGCTGTGGGTGGCGATTCTATCACTCAAACGATTTCACAAATGCTAGGAATACCTTATCAGCAAGCAGAAACAATGAAACGAGATATACGTTCCTTAGAGTCTTTTGCGCCTACAGGTGACCTCAATCCAATGCTTAGCAGCTTGATGAAACCCATATTAAATGAGATAAAATATTCTTTTTCACTTTATCAAGGCCAGGGTGATGCCGGAGAACAGCGCAAGATTGATAAGATAATTTTAACTGGCGGGTCTGCATTATTGCCACGTTTGGCTGAGTTTTTAACACAAGCCATGAATGTTAATGCCTATCTTGGTGATCCTTGGGCACGTGTAGTTTACCCATTGGATTTACGTCCCATACTAGACGAGGTTGGTACAAGATTTGCTGTTTCTATAGGTTGCGCAATGCGCGATATAACTGATTAATATGTCCGATATATCCTTCCTCCCCGAATCATATCGGGACAAGGAGGAGGAATTGAAGAAAGATAGTTTACACGAGGCACCAGACGCGCCGGTAAGTATGCATGTTCCCGAAACCGAAGAGGAGGATGTGGAAATTATAGAAGTTGATGCCTCAGAAGTTGATCAAATGCTAATGAGTGAACCCTTGTATTCACGTGTTTATTACAAGATGAGTTTATGGGTAGATAGATTCAAAGAAAGATATTTAAAAGCTCGTCCCGCAGAACCGGCTCCAAAATTACCGCCACAGTTTTTTACGCCTCCAAAGACAAAAGAAAAAACCACAGCACAAGCGCTTTCAAAATCAGATCAAAAAGAATCTCAGCCTTCAGTAACATCAAAATTAGCGACCGTTAAAGCTGAAACAGTAAAAGTCGGTAAAGCCAGAATTATTCCATCGGGCGCCAGTCCACGTCGTGTCAGAATCATTAAACGTGTCAGAAAACCTGTGCATGTCAGTCTTTTAGATGATGAGGTAATGCGTCAATTGAGAGTCAATGTACCAAAAAGGAAGTTTACATTGGTCTTTTTGACAATTTTGTTTGCCATTGTATTCGGTGGAGCTTATTTTTTACTTGATAAAGCACAGGCTCAGGCTTTGTCTGAATTCGAATCAGTAAATAAAAATTATACGGACTTAAAGCGTCAGATCGTATCAGAGCAAGATAAATGGCAGACATTTCAAGATCTAGAACCTCGTTTAATTGTTCTAAATGATCTTTTGGATAAACATGTCTCTATTCTGACACTACTAAGATTTTTAGAAGATAATACTTTAAAAGATGTTAGCTATGGGAATTTTTTAATGGATAACACTGGTCGCGTAAGTTTAACCGTTCAGGCAACCTCGATTTCGGTTGCTGCGCGTCAGCTAATGATTTTAAGACAGGCAGAGGACACAATCGCATCGGTTGATGCCAGCTCTTTTGCCATTAAAAATGGCGGTGATGATGACGGCGTAATCTTTCAAATGTTGATTCAATTAAAACCTCAGGCTTTAAGTTTTTCTAGTACCTCTACTCAGCTGTAGAGCATTCCTTTTTGCTGCTAAATACTTGGCCGCAAAAACAGAATGACATGCCAAATGAAAAAGTAAAAATTTCAGCCGATGCTCCTGTGCAAAAAGAGCAAAAGCAGATTCAGAAAAAACGTCCATCTAGGCTTTTTACGCATTATTATGGATCGATAATTTTATTACTCATTTCAGTTTTGATTGCTGCTGGATTTTTGATTATTAAACCAAAAATCGATGCATATAAAAATATTCACTCACAAATACTTTCAACGCAAAATAATATTGATGCAGAAAGGCAATATTATGATGGTCTAAGTAGATCTGTAGCAGCGGCAAATACCATAGATTCAGAAGTGCTTGATAAGGTTGACCGTGCACTTCCTCGAGAGATCAGTATCCCGGAGATGTTAGTACAGGTGGAACAGGCTTCAAAATCAAACGGTGTTAGTGTGTCTAGTATTTCATTTGAGCAAACAACGACCAAAAAGAACGAAAATGGTTTGCAACCTGTTGGCATGACCATGGCAGTCAAAGCAGGAAGTTATCAGCAATTGAAAAGTTTTTTAAACTCATTGGAAACAAGCCTTAGAATAATGGATTTACAGCTGCTTAGTGTTGCTCAGTTTGATGAAAAAGGCGTCTCTTTCACCTTACAGATGCAAACCTATTATTATCCAACTGCATCGAATCTATAATTTGTATGGAACTTAATTATAACCCACCCTTGTTGTCTCGTATCATCCTGGCCGTATCAGCGCTTATCGCGGTTGGTGTTATATTCGTGTTTGTTTCAAGGGCGTTGGAACCTGTGCCTCAGCCGCCTTTACCGCCATTACGACAAGCCGACTCCTTTAATCCCAAGGCGGATATTTCGCAAAATTCAGCTTTTCACAAACTTCAAACTAAAGACATGGTTGCGGTACCTGATTTACCCATGGGTAGGGAAAATCCATTTATTGCCATCAAAAAGACCACCTCAACACAAAATGTAAATTCAATAACATCAACTTCCACTATCCCAGTAGAGGGGATACCTCTTCCGGGGACAACTATAAGTATAGTTCCATCTGAACCGATTTCATCACCAACTTCTACATTAGAGACGACCGTAACTACTACCACTTCTACTTATGAACCAACAAATCCTTGATTTACTAGTCTCAAAAGGCCTTCTTTCTGATAAAGCAAGAACTATTGCCGAGGATTTAACTAGTCGCGGAAAAACCTTGCAACAGGCTTTGGTTGGAGGTAAGTATGTCTCAGAAGTTGATTTTGCAAAATCACAAGCCGAGGCTTTGGGCATTGGATACAAGGATTTGTCCGACGTAGTCCTTGATCCAGAAGTTGTTAATCTGGTACCAAAACAAACTCTACAAACCTTTAATATCGCTCCACTATCCTTTAAAGACAACGTTTTAGAGGTTGTGTTAAAAGATCCGCAGGATTATCGAGCTGTAGAATCGTTAGAGTTTTTGGCAGGTGAACGTGGATGGAAAATACTTGTCCAAACAGCACCACCTTCACAAATAAACAAAGTATTAAAAAGCATGTCCGGTTTACAGGCCGAGGTTGATGTGGCGCTTGAACAAGCCAAGGGAAAGTTTGAACGCAAGGAAGAAGTTGAAGAAAAAGGTAGTATAGAAGATGTAATCAAGGGAGCCCCTGTTTCGCGTATGCTGTCGGTAATCATGCGTCATGCTGTTGAGGGTGGTGCTTCTGATATTCATATTGAACCTGTTGGTAATGAGTCGCGTATAAGATATCGCGTTGATGGTGTATTGCGTACGTCTTTGAGTTTGCCGATATACGTTCATCCAGCATTGGTTTCTCGTGTAAAGGTTTTAGCTAATCTTAAATTGGATGAAACCCGTATTCCTCAGGATGGCCGTATCAGGCAAGAAATTAATGGTAAAAATATCGACTTTCGTATCTCAACATTACCCGTTGTGGATCATGAAAAGGTTGTGATGCGTATTTTGGATACCACGGCCGGCGCACCTACACTCGAACAACTAGGATTTCGTAAGCAATATATTGACATTATCTTGGAAGAAATTAAAAAACCGCATGGCCTCTTCTTGATCACTGGTCCTACTGGTTCTGGTAAATCAACTACTTTGTTTTCTGGGTTAACCATACTTAATTCTGATGGAGTTAATATCTCTACCTTAGAAGATCCGGTTGAGTATTATGTTGCCGGTGTAAATCAATCTCAAATACGCCCGGAAATTGGATATTCTTTTGCCACCGGTTTGCGCTCATTACTGCGTCAAGATCCAAATGTAATCATGGTTGGTGAAATTCGCGATAAAGAATCTGCTGAATTGGCAATTCATGCGTCTTTGACCGGTCACTTGATTTTTTCTACACTTCATACTAATGATGTTCATGGCTTGGTTCCTCGTTTAATTGATATTGGTGTTGAGCCCTTCTTGCTTGCGGCTACTATGAACTTAGGTATTGCTCAGCGTTTGGCACGTAAAATCTGTCAGTTCTGTAAAGAAGAGGAAAAAATTCCAGAAAGTACCGTTAAACAAATCGAGGCCGAACTTGTTGATGTGCCAAAAGAATACTTAACAGAAGTTCATTTAAAAACACCCCATGTTTTTTATCATGGTAAGGGCTGTACCAAGTGTGGTGATACGGGCTATGCTGGTCGTACGGCAGTAGCTGAATTATTTCAGTTTACCCCACAGGCACAAGCACTTGTAGAAAAAGGTTTTCCAAAAGATGAGTTTAAAAAAGAATTCGAGCGTCAAGGTAAGTTAACCATCAGGCAAGATCTAATCTTAAAAGCACTGGAAGGCGTTACCAGTATGGAAGAGGTTTTACGTCTTGGACAAGAGGCGGTGGAAACCGATGACGAACCAATGGATAAAGATAAAGAATAATTTTATGGATAAAAAGTACACAGTTTTATTGGTAGAGGACGATGCTTTTTTAGCGCGTATTTACGCAACCGCACTCGAAGCACAGGGTTTTAGATTGTCCTTGGCTAGCAATGGTGAGGATGGTCTAAAATTAGTAGAGCGCGAAAAGCCGGACATTATTATTTTAGACATACTTTTGCCTGAAATGGATGGTTATGAGTTTTTAGAAAAAATTAAGGCAGACCAAGGGTCGGCAAATATCCCGGTACTAGTTCTCTCTAATTTGGGTCAAAAGGAGGATGTGGATAAAGCCATGCAATTGGGTGCCTCTAGATACCTAATTAAGGCACACGCTTTACCCCAACATGTGTTAAGAAATATTAATGAAATTTTAAATATAGCATAGCTATGGCTTCATTTAGATACCAAGTACGCATTTCGGATGGCCGTTTACAGAATGGTATTGTTGAAGCTCCTACCATCGAAGCAGCCAGAGAAGCTCTTGATGAGAGGGGATACGATGTTTTGATGCTCGAACCGTATGAAGGTGTTGAGGCAGCTACCAAGTCTTTGGTCGCTTTTTTAAATCGTGTGTCTGCCAAAGAACTTGTCGCTTCTGTCCGCATGATGGCGGTTATGATTTCGGCTTCAGTCTCCATCACGGACGCTGTAAGGAATATTGGCAAACAAACGGAAAATCCTAAATTCAGAGCCATGTTAATGGATATTGCTGGTGATGTTGAGGGTGGCGGCAAGCTTTCTGATGCAATGGAAAAATACCCCAAAACTTTTTCGCAATTTTTTACCAACATGATTCGTTCCGGTGAAACAACGGGTCAGCTTTCCGAGGTGCTTAATTATTTAGCTGATCAACAAGAAAAAGATTATGATTTGTTTTCAAAAATTAAGGGAGCGCTTACATATCCAATCGTGATTGTCGCAGGTATGAGTGTGGCTGCAGTTGTTATGATGACTTTTGTTGTTCCTAAACTTACACAGGTGCTAACAGAATCGGGTGCTGAGCTTCCACTGGCAACCAAAATACTTATTGGCACGTCGGATATAATGGTTAATTTTTGGTGGCTGATACTATTGAGTTTGTTTATTTTTGTTTCGGTTTTCATCTTTTGGAAAAAAACTGAATACGGTAGTTATGCTTGGGATAGTTTTAAAATGCGAATACCTGTCATGGGGATGATATTGCGTGAAATGTATGTTGTTCGTTTTTGCCGATCAATGAATACCTTGATGAAGGGTGGCTTAACCATGGTTCAGGCTTTAGAAATTGCAGCCTCTGTAATTGGCAATCAGGCTTGGAAAGCTATGATTTTAGAAGTCATACAAGGTGTTAATGACGGAGCGCCCATGGCACAGGTAATGAAACAACACAAGTTTGTTCCTCCATTAGTTGTGCAGATGTTGGCTGTTGGTGAAGATACCGGAAAATTAAACGAAGTTTTAGGTCGCTTAAGTGATTTTTATTCCCGTAACGTGGCAAATATCTCGGCCAATGTTTTAACCCTAATAGAGCCTTTGGTTATGGTTGTTTTAGGTTTAGGTGTGGGCGTTATGGTGGCCGCAATAATGATGCCTTTGTACAATCTTTCCTCCAGTGTATAAAAGTGTGGTATAATATATTACATAAATTATTAATACATAATTTTTAATTAAATTTAGATCCCATGCTATGAAGATCAAAAAAGGTTTTACTTTAATTGAGTTGCTTGTGGTTATTGCCATTATCGGCATCCTAGCAACTTTGGCCGTTGTCGCTTTTGGCTCGGCTCGTGAAAAGTCACGTGACGCAAAACGTGTCGCTGACATACGTGCTGTTGTTTCGGCTTTTGCAGCCGCTCAACAAGATGGCCGTGTTATTTGCACGGGTGGTGCTAACGGATGCACGAATGTGATTGGTGCGAACACCTTGATAGACGCTGTAAACATCTGTGATGTCTGCGGAGCTGGTGGTGCTAAAAAAACCACAGATTATATTAATCTTGGTGTAACTAAAGATCCTCAATCAACTTATGCCACTGTAGTTTGTGATTTTGGTGGCGCCGGAGGTCAGGTCTCTACAAACAATTGTGGCTATACTTTGAGTTCGGGTAGTACAATCAAGAGCTTCTTGGCTAACTTTACTACTGAAAGTGCTGATGTCCAAGGATTGACTCCTGCAACCACCCATCACGCTGCAAATCAAGCCGGTATAATGCAATAAATAGTTTAAAAATAAAAGAAACAGGCTAAGTACCTGTTTCTTTTATTATAAAAAAATTGTTTATAAGTTCAAACTTTAATAAACTGTATTGTATGTTACAAGCTACATTTTACATGTTATAATGTCTGCATATGTTAAAAAAGCACAAACTAGCCGGCATAACAATTCCCGAGCTATTAATTGGTTTATTAATAGTGGGTGTAGTTATCTCAATCTTTGTCTATGCGCTTGGTATACAGCGCGCAACTAGCCGAGACGCTAAACGTGTTTCCGATATTAGTGTCATGAGAGCATCATTTGGACAGTATTGGTTGCTAAAAGCAACCTACCCTGTTTCCGAAGGAGTTTATCTGGGTTCTGGTGCAGGGGCGGATCGTCTGGCCGGAAGTGGTTTAACAACAGTGGATGACACAACCGCGCCAATACTTTTAGACTATTTTCCAGCTGGTCCTAAATCTGGTGAGTATTACGCTTATCGTGGTAATGATAAGGGTTATAGTTTACTTTTTATGACGGAACGAGAAACGGCTTATGGTCCATCTGGTACTTATTTCGCTCACTCCACAGGAGTTGATCAGCTCGATGAAATTAAATAAACAACAACATGATTTTAAGCATCTTTTTAATTTTATTGGTTGCGGCAATATTTGGAGCGGTTATTGGGTCATTTATCAATGTTGTTGCAATTCGTTCTCATGATGGCGTTTCTTTGGGCGGTAGGTCTCACTGCATGAATTGTAAAAAAACTTTACACGCTCGTCATCTTGTCCCAGTGCTATCTTATTTATATCAAAGAGGTAGATGCACGGAATGTGGTAAAAAGATTCATCCACAATACCCCTTGGTGGAGGTTTTTGGAGCTTTTCTAGCTGTAATCACAGTACTGCGCTATATCTATGCATTGGATTGGTTTTGGATGGGGTACGAATTCTTCTTCTTAATGTCATTAATGATATTCGTTGTCACCGATATTCGTTGGAAGGAGTTGTTTTTAGAATTAATGGTTGGCATTGGAATAGTTTTTAGTCTGTATCACATGCTTTTGAGAGTGGCTTCCGGAGAAGCTTGGTATTTGGTTGCTTGGTCGCATTTAATAGGTTTTAGTTTTGTTACGCTTTTCTTTTTCTTTCAATGGTTTGTATCGCGTAAACGCTGGATTGGAGCAGGTGATATTTGGTTGGGTGCTGTTTTGGGTGGAGTATTAGGTTGGCCTACGGCGGGAATTGCTCTTTACTTTGCTTATCTTTTTGGAGGGGGGCTAGCTTTAGTGCTTTTACTGACTAAAAAGATCAAACCCGGTGCTAGAGTACCGTTTGCACCGGCTTTGATAGCCGGGGCTATGGCTGCTATTTGGTGGGGGGGATATGTTATTAATTGGATAACCAATGCAACATCATAAACCACAAGGATTTTCTGTTGCCGAACTATTAATCAGTTTGGCTATTATTGTTTTACTGGCAACATTTGCTATCTTCCAACTTGGTTCTAGTCAACAAACCGATGAATTGCAAACCGCGGCTCGCCAACTGGCCGCAGACCTCAGGTCCATGCAATCAAGAGCACTAGCAGGTCAAAATCTTAAGGCTTGCACCGATGGTAGTGATTTGCGAGTTTGTGAATATTCTGAGGCATCCTGTACACCAGGGACTTGTACGGAAGAGATCCCATATTCTTTTGGTATCAATATTACTCAAAATTCAACAAATTACTCCACCTTTGCTGATCTTAATCCTGTTCCGGGTGGAGATAATGCCTTAACCAATAGTAAAGAAGTGATATTAACACGAGATCTTTTACAGGTTTCTAATAATGTTATCATCTCTACGATTCAGAGCGCTAGTTCCAGTGGCTTAAATCCACCACAAGTAAAAGCGGACATATCATTCACTCGCCAGAACGGTGTCGCACATATAATAGATTCTACTGTTCCACCAGAACCCTCATTGATTCTCATCACCTTAAAACATATCGAAACCAATGCTACAATTCAGGTAGAAGTTAATCGTGTAACCAGTCGTATCTCAATTCTATGATTAAGCATAAATTAAAAGGACAAACCATGATAGAAATGTTAGTTGTTTTTTTTATAATTTCAATGGGTCTT
>JAHJSR010000034.1 GCA_018830085.1 Patescibacteria group bacterium | reverse complement strand
TAATCCAAATTTAATAATAATCTTATATACTATAACCATCGACGACAAAATTTATGACAATATCACAAAAATTAGACAATTGCTCTCATTTACCGTAATATTTGCCCCATATGAGCCAAAAACGTATTAGAACCCGCTATGCTCCAAGCCCAACAGGCTATATTCATATCGGAAATGTCAGAACCGCTTTGTATGCTGATTTTGTGGCCAAACAAGCAAAAGGCGATTTTTTATTGCGTATCGAAGATACGGATCAATCTCGTTATGTTGAGGGAGCTACGGAAAGCCTTTGTAAAACTTTAAAACTACTTGATTTAGAACCCAATGAGGGTGTCTGGCTTGATGATGATGGAAAAATCATCCAAAGAGGTGATCATGGACCCTATATCCAATCCGAGCGCAAACACATTCATCAAGAATACGCTAAAAAACTTATCGAAATGGATAAAGCATATTATTGTTTTTGTACAGCAGAACGACTCGACGAGGTCCGCAAAATGCAAGAATTAACTAAACGACCTACCGGATACGATGGTCATTGCCGAGATTTGGACCCAACAGAGGTCACGAAACGTCTCGAGGCGGGGGAATCTCACGTTGTCCGTCTCAAACTTCCAAAGGAAGGCTCGGTCACAGTCAACGATGTAATCCGCGGTGAAGTCACTTTTGATTGGAATCTTATCGACGACCAAGTCATTATCAAATCCGATGGCATGGCAACGTACCACCTAGCCGCCATGGCAGATGACCATGACATGGAAATAACTCATGTGATTCGTGGCGAAGAGTGGCTTTCATCCACACCCAAGCATATTTTTATCTATCAAGCATTTGGATGGGACTTACCAGTCTTTGCACACCTGCCACTTATTCTCAATCACGACAAATCAAAATTATCAAAACGGCAAGGTGATGTAGCAGCTGAAATTTATCTAGATAAAGGTTACCTTCCAAAAGCAATGATCAACTTTCTTGCTCTTTTGGGTTGGAATCCTACGGCCGATAGAGAAATTTTTACACACAAAGAACTAATCGATCTATTTAACTTATCAAAAGTAAATAAAGCCGGAGCAATTTTTCAAATAGATAAATTAAACTGGTTAAACAATCACTATCTCCGCGAAATAGATGAGCAGAGCTATTTCGACCTTGTTTTACCGCATCTAAATGCATATAAAGAAGATGATAATTTTAAGAAAAGAGTCGCGATCCTTTATCGTGAAAGGATGACTCTGCCGGCAGAAATAACCGAACAATCAAAATATTTATTTACAGAAAAATTAAATTATTCAGAAGTACAAATCACATGGAAAGACCATTCTAAATTAGAAGCAAAAGAACGTTTGGAGGCTGCCAAGATTTGGATTGAACAAATAAATGATTCAAAAGAATTTAATAGTAGTTTTATAGAGGAATACATCAAATCCATGATACAAGAGAATGGATGGGGGAATGGCGATACCCTGTGGCCACTTCGAGTTTCTCTATCCGCACAAGAAAAATCCCCAAGTCCTTTTGAACTCATTGCTGTTTACGGTAAAAAAATGTCAATTCAACGCATTGATCAAGCACTAGCTCAGATGCTATAATATATTAATGAAGAAATGGTTATATAAGCTTGTTAATATAACATGTATTTTTAGTCTTTTATTCGTTTCTAGCGGATCTAGTTTTGTTTATGCCCAATCCAACAACGATAGCAGTGCTAAAACGTTAAAAGATCAGGCAGACGGTTTAAATGATACTCTTGATCGAAAAAAATCCCGAGCAAAGGAAATCGAAAGTCTCATAAATACGTATCGAGACCGTATAGAACAACAAGCTGATCAAAAACTGACATTGGAAAATCAAGTTACACTCCTAGATAATCGCATCAAGGAAAAAGAACTTCGCATAGAAGAATCCCAAGCTCAAATCGAAATATTATCACTTGAGCTTCAAGTTCTAGAAAAACAAATTACTCAGCAAGAAGAAAGAATTAAAACCCAAAAATCGCTGGTTGGCGATCTTATTCGCCGAGCTCGTCAAGCTGATGATGTAAATACTTTACATGTATTTTTAAGTCGACCTAGTCTTTCATCATATTTCAATCAAATAGAAGAAGAGAGTAAACTACAAAGCGATCTAACTCAAACTTTGGAACGAGTTATTCAAGAAAAGACAAGTCTACAAAACGATAAAAAAGATCGTGAAAATAAACGACAGAGCTTAGAAGAACAACGCATCACCTTAGCCGAAGAACAATCTCGTTTAGAAATTGAAAAAAATTCTAAGATCTCCTTATTAGCCGAAACACAAAACCAACAGGAACAGTTTAGTCGAGTAGTTAATGAACTAAGACAACAACAAGAATCTACCGTTGATGATATTGCAAACATAGAGGCCAATCTAAAAGACAAACTAAACGCAATAGATGAAGCTCTAGCTAAAGGAGAAACATTATTACTTTGGCCAGTCCCTGTAAGAAAAATAACCGCAACCTTTCACGATCCAACCTATCCTTTTCGTAATCTATTTCAACATCCTGGCATAGATTTAAGAGCCAGTGTAGGAACGCCAATTAAAGCAGCCGGAGGTGGTTATGTGGCTTGGACAAAATTAGGTAAATCGTACGGAAATTACATGATGATAGTTCATCCTGGTAATTTTGCGACAATATACGCTCACCTCTCTGCTTTCAATGTTAAGGCTGGTACTTATGTGGAAAGGGGAGATATCATTGGTTTTACAGGCGGTATGCCCGGTCAACCCGGCGCCGGACTTTCTACCGGCCCACATCTTCATTTTGAAGTCCGTTACAACGGTATTCCGGTTGATCCTCAAGGATATCTACCCGTAGCAATTGAAACTGAATAAAGTTTTTAGCTAAATAAATAGAAATTTTATAAATTATTCCGATGTATATTGACAATATATATTTTTTGTGGTTTTATTTAAGCCTAGGGCGACCCCGTCAGGTACCCAACAAACCAACCGAATACGGTATTAGGGCTTAATGGCACAAACTAAGGCCCAGACCTCTCCGGTCCAAAAAAGGAGCGTGATCCTAGCCGTGATCTACGAGAGAGACGTCACAACTCTCAGCTGCGTAACACGCCGAATCCACCTGACGGGGCCTGCCCGCCCTCTTCTCAACCCACAGAACTCCTGTGGGTTGTGCTTTTTTATATACCAAACTCTATTACACGTTTAGCTAACTCTTTGACATCAGTTAAATCTTTTACCTGAACTGCATCAGCTCTAAACTGTCTAAATCCTGCGATTCCTTTAAAATACCATGGCAAATGCTTACGCAAACTTATAACTCCTTTCTCTCCGTATTTTTCTATATGATACTCAGCGTGTTTAATCATCAAATCCATTTTAATATCCAAATCAGGTTCCGTATAATCCTGACCACCACTCAAAGAATTACGAATTGCATTAAATATCCAAGGACGGCCCAAAGCACCTCTGCCTATTAAACAACCAACAGCTCCCGATTTGTCTAATGCATCAACCGCAGTCTTAGCATCAACAATGTCACCATTAACAAAAGCCGGAACATCAAGTACTTTTATCGCCCTTCCTACGGCTTCCCAATCTGCAATACCCGAATAACCTTGCACTTTTGTCCTACCATGTATTTCAATCGCTTCTGCGCCGGCTTTTTCCAAAGCCCTAACAAACTCAACTGAACTATTTACATCATCCCAACCTAGACGTGTCTTTACTGAAAGTGGTATATTTATAGCATCTTTAACTGCGGCAACAATGCTAACAGCACGATACTTATCACGCATTAAAAACGCTCCATTGTATTGTGAAGTTGCTTTAGGCACCGGACATCCCATATTTATATCAATTCCATCTGGTTGAAACTGCTTTTCTATAATTTTAGCAGCCTTGGCCATTGTTTCCGGATTAGATCCAAATAATTGATAAATAACCGGATGCTCTATCGGTTCTAACTCACACATGGTCAAAGTTTTCTGATTACCTCTAACAATCGCTTCAGCAGAAACCATCTCCCTAAACAATATAGTCTCTTTATCTAAATCACGAATCAAACGACAAAATGGCAAATCGGTAAAATCTGCCATTGGAGAAAGGCTAAATATAGGCTTTTTTGCATCCATCCATCTCATAACAACAGATACTAACAAAAACCAACCCGCTTGTCACGCCATATGTTAAAACTAATTCGCAACGATGAACACAAAAACCCAAAAATCGCAGGTTTGGTTAACATTATTCATTGGCAAGGTAGGATTATCGCACTACTTGTACTGGCATTAATTATTAGTCTAGCTAGCAGGTACGTACATTTTGAATTTCCAAGTCAAAAAAATGTCGCATATATACCAGAATTTAATCAAAATGACATTCAATATTATTTTAATGTTTATCAAAACGATAAAATACTCAGTCACGGCACAAATACACTAGATCCCAAGGTTACAATCCTAGGTCAAATATATGACAGTGAAACAGTAATGGAAAAATGGCCTGATTTTACAATCTTTGTTAATAATGCAGTAATACCAATAACCAAACGCAATGGCTCGTTCCAAGTAGAATTAAACCTCAAAAAAGGCCTTAATATCATAGAAGTAGCCTACCGTGTTAATGGTCAAGAATACGACCGTAGACAAACTGTTATAAACTATATTAAATAAGATCACATGAACTTCGATCTCAAAGAACCATATCAGCCGGCAGGGGATCAACCTGAGGCCATAAAACAACTGACAACGCATCTTAAAAAAGATGCGCGATTTTTAACTTTACTTGGTGCAACCGGAACAGGCAAAACTTTTACCATGGCCAAGGTAATACAAAATATCCAAAAGCCAACACTAGTAATCGCACATAACAAAACACTCGCAGCTCAACTTTGCAATGAATTCCGCGGTTTTTTCCCAAACAATGCCGTTGAATATTTTGTCTCTTATTACGACTACTATCAACCAGAAGCTTATATAGCCAAAACAGATACTTATATAGAAAAAGAAGCTCAAATCAATGAAGAAATCGATAGACTACGTCATAATGCAACACAATCACTACTTACCCGAAAAGATGTAATTATCTGCGCCTCTGTTTCATGTATTTATGGCCTAGGTGCTCCTCAAGCTTATGCGGAAAGTATATTTGAAATAAAATCAGGATCAACACTGGATAGACAAGAAACAATATGCAAACTAATAAACATGCAGTTCACTAGGACCACTACTGATTTAAAACGTGGCTCATTCAGAATCACAGGTACAGTTTTAGAAATCATGCCAATCAATGAAGAAACTATTTATCGCACAGAAATAATTGGCACCAGAGTCGACCGTATTACTCGCATACATCCTGTTACTCGTAAAAATTTAGGAGAAGTACAAAGCGCATGGTTTTTTCCTGCCAAACATTTTATAACCGCAGGTCCGGAAAAAGAAAAAGCACTTAATGCCATCCGCAAGGAACTAAAAGAACGCTTAAAATACTTTGAATCAAAAGGTCTTTTATTGGAGGCCGAGAGATTGGAGCGTAGAACCAATTATGATTTAGAAATGATGGAAAACTTAGGATATTGTTCTGGTATAGAAAACTATTCCCGACATCTTTCGGGTCGCAACCCCGGCGAAACTCCTGATACACTGTTTTCATATTTTCCTGATGACTTCATGCTCTTTATAGATGAATCTCATGTAACCATTCCCCAAATCGGTGGTATGTATGAAGGCGACAAAGTTCGCAAAGAAAATTTAATTGAACACGGATTCCGTTTACCAAGTGCGAAAGACAATAGACCTCTAACATTTAATGAATTCGAACAAAAAACCAAACAGGCTGTATTTGTTTCCGCTACACCAGGACCTTATGAATTTAAAAACTCTAAAGAAATAATCGAACAAATTATTAGACCAACCGGTTTAATTGATCCTGAAGTTATAATCAAACCCATAACACCAGATGCAAAAAATAAAAAATCAATCTCTCAAGTCGATGATACAATTCAAGAAATACAAAAAGTTATTAAAAATAACGAAAGAGCTTTAGTAACCACACTTACTAAAAAAATGTCAGAAGATCTAACAGAATATCTTAAAGAAAAAAAGGTAAAAGCCGTCTATTTGCACTCTGACATTAAAACCGTTGAAAGATTGGAAATATTATCAGAATTTAGAAAGGGTACACATGATGTAATCGTTGGAGTTAACCTTTTACGTGAAGGCTTGGATTTACCGGAAGTATCACTAATCTGTATTTTAGATGCCGATAAAGAAGGATTTTTAAGATCAGAAACGGCTTTGATACAAACTATTGGCCGTGCTGCACGTAACGTTAAAGGGCGTGTAATTCTATATGCCGATAAACCAACGGGCAGTATGAAACGTGCCATGAACGAAACTGACCGCAGGCGCAATAAACAAATTGCTTACAATAAAAAACACGGCATTACTCCAAAAACAATCATCAAGGCTATACAGGATTTACGTGGCAGCCTTGGTTTTGAAACCGAACCCAAAGACGTCAAAAAAATATTAGAGCTAGAACTTGCAGCAGAGGATAAGCAACTTAACCAAATAATCAAACAAAAAGAAGCAGAAATGAAAACCGCAGCTTTGGAATTAAATTTTGAGCTTGCGACAATTTTAAGAGATGAGATACTTGTTATAAACAAAGAATTGGCTAAACGTAAAAAAACTCAGAAATCAGACGATCTGCCCGCTAAACCCAAAATCAAACGACCACCAAGACATGGTAGGACAAAGTAATAGACAATCAAAAGGTGCTTTGTTAAGGTAAAATATATATTTTTATGAAAAAATT
>JAHJSR010000004.1 GCA_018830085.1 Patescibacteria group bacterium | reverse complement strand
GAACCCTGATTGCTCAGGATCCCGGGCTCCATCCAAATATTATTTTTTCTTGTTTAGTGATTTTTTATTGAGAGCTGCATTAACAATAGCTTTATTGTACATCTTCATGCCAAGGATGAATATGGCAAGTAAAACAATCAATATCAACAACATGCGCCAGGGAATTACCCAAAAGCTCACGGTTTTAGCTTCAAATGCTTTATTTTGTTCACCATATTTTGCATTTACGGTTGCCGTGTATTTACCAAGTGCAAAATTGCGCCATTCGTTGGTTAGGCCGGCCATAAATCCACCTTCAGCGACATCATTTGATTTTGCCCACCAGGTATTTAATCTACGAATACTGTTTGGTAACACTGCACCATTAGATGGATTGGCGGGTAAACGAGCGACCACACCGCCCCACATATTACGCACCTCGAGTGTACCCTGTGGTCTAAAGTGAACATTGCCATTATTCCTGATACGCAAGCTCATCATGGCCGGTAAATGAGAAAAGACTTTTTGATTTGATTCGAATGATTCAATCGTAGCGTATTCTATAATATCTCCTGAAATTTTTATCAAAAATATTATGCCTGTTTTGGCGGCTATACCAACGCCGGAATCATCATTTAAATTTGGAGGAGTGGTTGAATAAAAGATGGAAGCATAGTGTCCACCCGGTTCAGCATCAATCGGTGCTGTAATTTTATAAGGAACCTCCTCAGTGGTTCTGGGATTCACTGTCACGGCAGATTGAACATTCACCCATGATGGCAATCCGTCTATTACATCTTCGGGCAAATATTCCTGTTGTCCCTCTTCACCTTTTGGAGAAAAACTTTGTATGGTTACGTAATATTTCTCAGCATTGTCAAACTCATTAGTAATTCGCATTACACCCTCAACACTCATGCCCGGAGCTAGTTCATGCTCAACAACAACCGGTGAAACAATGACAGCATTAGCAGAATTAACTGACCAGATAAAAAAAGATAACACGAATGTCAGTGCGATCAATAAACTTTTAGCCTTCATAGCAATAGTAAACCTTAAAATATTAAATGAGTTATAGGTTTTTGCACCGTAGGGGAGAGCAAGCTCAACCCTACGGAACAATTTCTAGAACTCAATTTAGAAGTTGCCGGTAACGCGATAGGTGACTTCCTGGGTGTAATAACCTGCAGGAGTACCACCGGAAATAGCAGCAGCATGGGTGATTAATGTAGTGTCAGCCAAAGCAGCTACACGGAAACCATCTGTGTAGTTGATAATACCATCGACCACGGTTGGGACTGGAGTGTCATCATCATCAAATGGGTCTTCTTCAACAACCGGTTGATCATAAGCACCAGTACCAGCGTTACGACCACCAGCAGTAGCACCAACAACACGCATACCATAGCCTTCTGTGCCAGCTGTGACTGTTCCGTTCTCAGCTATATTGGTAAGTGTAGCAGCACCAGAACCAAGATCGGTAGCAGCTTGGATAGTTGTATCAAAGCCATTTGATGCATTGGTTTCTATCCTTAAGCGATAAGAACACGTGTTGACTGATGCAGCGGTAAGTGTGCCCAAATCACATAGATTGTTGGTTAATGGTAGGTCCTCATCAGTTGGGTCTGTAATAACGAAGGCTAATGTTGCGGTGACCAAACCGGTAACCGTGACATCGTTGCCACCATTTACATAGAACATGGTTGCACCAAAGTCACCCGTTGTACCACTGGTTAAAATAGCAACAGAGAAGTTCTCTTGTGCCAATGTACCAGCAGCATCAGTTGTTACAGGGACGGCGAAACAAAGCTCATCAGATGCAGGAGCTGCACCGGTTGAGGATGCGAATGTCCAAGTAGCGATTCCAGTAGCACCATAGACGAATGAACCACCAGCTGTGAAAGCCGTTGTCTGTTCAGGAGAACAAGCAATAAGCTGTTCGGTTGAGGATGGTGCTGAACCATCACTCCATTCCACGTTCATAGTAATGGTTGTGCCAGTTACATATTCACCAGAAGGAGTCCAAGTCACACCAATTTCAGCATAGCCTTGTGCTGTGGCTGAATCTATTTCACCAAGTGAAGGTGTAGTAGAAGTTACAGTCACACCAGATGCGTTGGCTGGCAATAATGCTACAGCCATCGCGAATAGAGCCATGAATGAAACTATTCTTAAATAATATTTGTTCATAAATTTCTTTATGTATTTTAGTTTTGTTACTTTTTATTACCGAGACTCATGCAAGCCATGAGCACTGCACTATATATCCATGCTTTTCCCCCTCATGGTGAAAAACACATCGATACACTCTCGACATTTTAGATTAAATAGTTCCCGTGCTAAAAAATCGCTTTAATAAAAAAGCAAAAATTATAGACACATCGACCTTTCAAGGAACCGTGATTACCTGACCCTGTCATGCAGGTAAACACCATACCTTGAATTAACTAAAGACATTGTACACCAAAATTAATCAAATGTTAAAAGTTGGCTGTTAATAAGTAGGCAACGCTCTGTTGATAAGCACCGGCTGGAGTCGCTATATCAATAGCAACTTTATATATCATACCCACACGATCGATATCTGCTGTGGTGGTACTTTTTTGAATCTCACGACTAGTTGTGGTTATAGCAAAGTCAGAACCAGTGCTTGTAGCATGTGCACCATATACAGCGCCTCCATATTCCTCTGAACTAAGCGTAACCTGTCCATCTGATACATCGTACATATTGGCAATACCGGTTGTAAATCTACCGTTAGCAACAATGGTTAGAGTGTAACCATTTTCTGCATTGGTTCTTACATCTGTCACAACAATACCAGTCTTTGGAGTTACATAATCTATTGTGCCAAATTCAATGTTCAAATCATTTAGACGATAGGCATAGTCATCACCTCCGGCTGGCGTGTCTGAAATCAAATCCGTCATACCATCCCACTGATCAACAGTTATAATCAATCCATTAATCTGACTGATTAAACCAACTATAAAGTTCTGATTTAATCCCTGATTTTCCACAACTCCGATATAGCTACCGGTGGAAAAATTAGCTACCGATGAAAGAGTCACTGTATTAGTAGTTGTGGCTAGCGCCGTATAAGAAGTTTGAGTTGAATTCTCTTGAGCACCCAATCTAAATGACAAACTAGGTTCGAAAGTTTCATCGTATTGGCGATAGCCGGCATGTAAGAGATAATTCGTACTCGTACCATATCCAGTTCCCTGTTCACCGAGCGTGTCATGCATTTGGAAATTGGTCGAAGTACTGAAATCAGTACCTCCACTATTAATGGAGTCCCAATCGATTCTATAATTTGTACTGGTCATGGCACTAACCACACTTGTATAGCTAAAAGCTAAAAAGAGAAAAAAGCCAATTATGATTCTTGTCATATTTCGAAATCATTATAACATGTTAAATGTTGCATGTAACACACAACTATATAGTTAAAACAAAAAGAAGCCGTGTAGGCTTCTTTAAAATTATAATTTTAGCGAATTATTTGCTTGTCCTTTTTACTGGATTTGAGCTGGTAGTACGATTTGCAGGCTTTCTTGTGTTTGGGGATGACGTACTACGCTTAGCAGCATTGCCATGAATCAAGAATTCATCCGTGCTTTCGGAAATATCAAAAAAAATATCACACGCCCCGCGTAATTCTGAGCTGGTAGATGAACCAAAGGCAACAACTTCAACAATTACACCATGAGCTTGAAGATATTCCACGCAAGGGACAAAGTCTCCATCTCCGGTCATAAGTACTATAACATCCACTTTTTCCGCTAATTTAACAGCATCTATGGTTATACCAACATCCCAGTCAGCTTTTTTAACACCACTGGAAAACTCTAATACCTCTTTTACACGCAATTCTATACCCCCACCAACCAAAGCTTCAAAAAATGCCATTTCTTCGCCGGTTTTGGATTTTGCCACATAAGCTATCGCTCTTAGCAGTTGACGACCGTTGGTTGCGGCTTGCACAAGTGCAGGAAAATTAAGCTTTGAATCATAAAGATGCTTAGCTGAATGGTACATGTTTTGCGTGTCTATCAAGACAGCAACACGTTGCGATGGACGTTTGATCATAAAAATTTGAATTTCGTAGTCCAATTAACTGAACTCGAAAATAATAAAAAATAGATTAAAAAAACCAATTATAACAAGTTATACGAACATCTTACTGGTTAAGAAAGCGGGTGGCAATAAATCAACCCGCAAATTGCGGGATGATTATATTATACTTTTAGTTTACTCATTAAATCGTCGTAAGACTTTGCGTCCTCGCGTTTGAGATACTTCATCAAGCGACGACGTTCACCAACTTTTTTTATAAGACCACGACGTGAGGAAAAATCTTTTTTGTGAGTACGTAAGTGCTCTGTTAATTCCTTGATCTCTTCGGTAAGAATAGCAATCTGCACCTGAGGAGATCCTGTATCTGTTGCGTGTGTCTTAAATTTTCCAATAATGTTCTGCTTGCGTTTTGGATTCAGCATACATTAATTGGCAACTATATTATTGGCACGATCCTTGGTGAATCATTTCCTATAATGTAGGTACCAGGTAAGCGCATTTGCGAGCTTTATTGAGCCTGCAAGGCGTAGTTAATTAGTGCGAAGAGATTATCATATAGATGGTCACTCGTCAATCGTCCAATCAATAAAGCCCCTGGGGGGCTTGGTGAGATGCTTGAGAGCAAAAGAGTAGTTTTTTAGCTTTACATGGCCATTATTCCATCGGCCAATGCATAAAAAAGGACAACAGCTGCAACAAGAAACAAAGAACTTATCATGATAGCTTGTTTGCGAACTAAGCCTTCAGGCGGCTCCATTCGGAAGGCAGCGTACTTGTACAAACTAGAAATAAATGGACCAATCATGAGTAGGGTTCCTAATAATATGCAAACCACAACCCAATCAGACTGAATCCAAGATGCAAGTACAAAGAAACCTAATGAATAAACAAACACTCCGACCCCAAAGATCCAAATCATGATTTACCCTCTTTGTGAAGAATTTTGACGCAGTGCGCACCCAAAAGAAACAGACCAACAAGAATACTTGCACCGACGAGGATGATACCAACAGTCTGGACAGATGTGGAGTGAGAGCTAGCAAAGGCTAAACCAATAAGCAAGAAACTGACTACTAGCAATGATTTTTCTTGCCCGTGCTCCAAGACTATGCGTCCTGGCTAGTTGATAAACCAGTAGAGTCCTCACCCGTCCAAGCGCCATAGATCAGGCTAGTAAAGTGCAAAAGCATACCCACTATGGTGAGCAGGCCAAAGATAATGTTGGCAATTGGATGAACATCCAAACCAATAACCAAAACTGAAAACATTACGGTAAGAGCTCCCGCTCCGCCGGCTAGAGTCAATTTGCTGATTTTTTTGCGCATTATACCTCCTCAAAGTTGTGCAAAGACCTATTTACCTGAACTCGCAGGATAAAAGAAAATGACAGCGATGTCAAGCATTGTCCGACGCATCAGGCTCGTATATAATATAGATTATTATGAAACTTTCCTCACACTTACGCGATTTTTTAACTTACCTGGAAATTGAAAAAGGTCGATCATCAATGACGATAGCGAATTACGATTTTTATTTGTCGCGTTTTATAGAGTGGGCCGAAGATCCAGATCCTAAAGATATAACTGATGAGTTGATAACTAAATTTAGATTGTATTTAAATCGTTTAGAAGATCCAAAACGTGGGCTACTAAAGAAGAATACACAAAACTATCACTTAATAGCACTCAGATCATTTTTAAAGTATTTAGCAAAAAAGAACATAAAAACTTTGGCACCCGAAAAAATTGAATTAGCTAAACAAGGTTCAAGAGAACCCGTATTTTTAGAAACATCGGACATGGAACAATTGCTAAATGCACCAATGAGCTCTGACGATTCGCCAATCTTACAAGCAAGGGATAAGGCAATTTTAGAATTGTTCTTTTCGACAGGAATGCGTGTTTCTGAATTAGCGAATTTAAAGCGCGAACAAATAAGTTTAAAAAGAGATGAATTTACCATACGTGGCAAAGGCGATAAAACAAGAATAGTTTTTTTATCCAAGCAAGCAATCAATTGGTTAAAAAAATATCTTGAGATGAGAGAGGATGAATCACCTTATATGTTTATCAGGCATGACAGGGGCGCCAGTAATGCAGCTAGTAACAAAGAAGCCGGGCCCATCACACCCAGATCTATCGAGAGGATGGTTAAAAGATATGCACTGATTGCAGGTATTACTAAAGATATTTCACCGCATAGTTTGAGACATACGTTTGCCACGGATTTGCTAATGAATGGCGCAGACATAAGAAGTGTACAAACAATGCTGGGCCACTCTTCTATTACAACTACACAAGTTTATACACATATTACTAACCAGCAACTTGGTGATGTGCACAAAGCCTTTCATGGAAAACAGCGCGATGACGAAAAATAAAAACACCTACGGGTGTTTTTTTAGTCTAGGTTGTACCCGAGGGGTCTGTGAGATGCGAAGCCAAACGCAACGCTAAAAAAACATTCTCACTTAATTCCAACTCGGCCAAGGCTAGTTCGCCGACAACTCTTAACCACGGGTCCTGCAGTGACAGAACCAGTGTATAAAGATTATCAGACAAACCTAGATGAACTAGTCGTTTGATAAGATCACTATAAACTTCGGCTTTATATGTAGTACCAAATTCGGCCATTAGGTCATAAGTGGACCACGTGTGATATCCAGATATTTTGATGTCGGCTGACAAATCAGCTTTATTGGATTGCTCTGGTTTGAATTTCTTGACCACCTCGGTTATAGCTTGAGTTGAATCAAGATCGAGTGTGCAAATATACAGACACTGCTCTTCGGTTAAATCAACTACTCGTGTCCATAATTGAAAAAGTGCTGAGATGTATTCAGTGTCTTGTGACATGAATCAACTCCTTGTTTTGAACGGTAAGAATCACATAGAAATATAAAAACGTCAATTATTTACAAGGATTTTTAAAGTTGACAAATATCAAAAAAAACCTTATATTAAGCCAACAATATCTAGTTTATTGACTCTGTGCCCTTAGCTCAGCTGGATAGAGCAACAGCCTTCTAAGCTGTGGGTCGTTGGTTCGAGTCCAACAGGGCACGCCACTAAAAATCGCCAAGTAATTTGGGGATTTTTATTTTTTAAAAAAATATAATGACTTAATTATATTAACTCTAATTATTACCCAGTGTTGACAATTTGGGGATTTTTTGCTTTTATATGCTCCTCAGGAGGAAAACCGTGCCCGAATTAGTACCTTCAAGTTTTCCATCATCCTCAACCAGAGGCGCATTCAGACAAAAAAAGGCTGATAGCACAAAAGAAGCCTCTCATAAAGTTTGTTGTTTTTGCAAGAAACCCAAGAAAGTACACGCTTGGATCACAAGTAATGACCCAGTTTGTACGCCGTGTTATCAAAAATATATTAACGTTGAAGAATGCTCGCAGTGTGGCAAGTTGGATACCGTTAGGGCACGTGACAGCGAAGGCGGAGCAATCTGCCATAAGTGTTACCAACGGAATCGTACCGAGGAAATCTGTGTTACCTGCGGTGACTTTGGCAAGATCGTGAAACGACTCGATGATGGCGGTCAATGTAGCGCCTGCTATCAACGCGAGCGACGCCAACGATTGAAATCAGAATCAAAACCCTCATGACTCTCTTTGTATCTAATTGATGCGAGGAGAGATTTTTTTATAAAAAAATACTCCGTGAAGTTTAATCACGGAGTTGTGTTCCTAGAGGAACAAAAGAAAGCGGGTGACAAACTCGGGCTTGAGTTGGTCGTCTTGTTTGCGGGCATGCAGAGCCAGGTCAAAACCAACCTGCTTACCGAAGCGCAGGAGTAGGTTGGGTCCGGCGCCATGGCTCCAACCACCAGTGCTGTAGTTGCCCCAGCCCTCGGCCTCAACGCCAAGGTGAATGACGTCGGCGGCCTTGTACTCTGCCTGTGCAAAGTAGTAGCCATCGTTACTGGGGAGGTTGAGGTCCAACTCGGACCAGATCCAGAAACGACCGAAGCTGGGTGCAACGCGGATGGATGCGATCGGCTCATCCGGAACGAATGCCCAACCAGCAGAAGCTGCGAGGTCGAGATTCTCGGAAGGAATGTATCCCAATCCAACGTAACCAGAGGGAGCAAGTTCACCAACCAGGTTACCGGCCGGGATAAAGTCGCCGCGCAGTTCCAGCTGACTGTTCAGCTTTTGCTTGCCAAAGATGAGCAAGCGAACACGCGACGGATGAAAGGCGTTGCTCTCAGCCTTTGCCAGAGGCGCCGCGGTTAATGTGGCGATTGCGAGAGACGCTGCCAAGAATACGAATCGGACGGATCGGTGAGAGTTCATCTCATCCTCCAAAACCCTGTTTTTCGAGAGCGGAAATGAGCTTGGTCAAGATGTGCTCAATTGCATCTCGAGTGCCTTCGACGTAGGTAAGCGCAGCAATAGCGTTTAGACTAGCTCGCACTTCTACATCAAGTCCTTCTTCATCCACCGGGATACGAAGGAAAGCTATCATTTTTTCGCCATCAGCCTCAAATGCCTCACGAGCCTCTACCTCGTTGTCGTATCCGACGAAAGAAGCATAGGTCCCGTGATCATACCTGAGCACAACAAGGTAAATTACCTCGCTATCATCAGGAATGCGCTTGATGGTGGACTCTGTGGTTTCTTTTCCCACCAAAGCCACCTCGACCGCTTTCAAGCTAAACTCCTCTCCAACTTGGATTGGAGCAACCCTAAAGCTGACATCAACCGACGGACGACTAAGCATCGTGCCAACTTGGCACGATTGGACGGTAAATTTTTTACCGTCGTGAACACTCTTTGGGTCCTTGACCTTGACCGTCCAAAGCAACTCACCGCCACAAACTTTGTAGCCGACAACGTAACCACTGACTCTAACTTGAGTCGAACTCATGATCTCCTCCTTGCAGAACTTCTGCGAAACACATAATAAATTTTAAGGAT
>JAHJSR010000033.1 GCA_018830085.1 Patescibacteria group bacterium | reverse complement strand
TGAGACTCTGCCAAAAACCAAATACTTTTTGTTGTTACGCTTAATCTCCGGTGGATGAAATTTATCAGAGTCCACAGCCTGCCCAATAGGTATAGCGCGTAAATTGTTAGCGGCTTCCGGAACAGAGGTTGCGGTTATGTCAGCCAATTCGTTCGCCAGTTGAGCTAAACCGCTGGTTTTATAATGTGCGTAGAAAAGGATGGTCTTTTTGTTTAACAAATGCCACAACCAATTAAACAAGACGATATACATTGGCTCTCCTCTGGAAAAGACACTATTATATTTTTTTCGTAAAATAATCGAGTAAAACAAAATTCTAGCTACCGTCTCAAAGCGCGATAAAAAGCCTTTTGCAAAATTATTCTTTAAACAATATACGCTGACATTTTTAGGTAAATCAAACTCACCAACTCTTAATGCCAATACGGTTATTTGTTTAAATTCCTGCGCCGCTTTTTGCAACCATGTGACAAAATAACCCATAAGCGGATCATTTTGATCAACCGCTTCAACACAAACCAGGAGTTTGGAATGGTTGTAACGCGCGGTTTGGATGAAGCCACTCATATTGTCATTCCGACCGTAAGCGGAGGAATCTTGCCCAAGATCTCTCGATTGCACTCGAGATGACATTGCGAGTTCAGGATGACGTTGGAGGGCACTCACCATTCTGTCTGCGAGTGCGGCAACATCACCGATAGGAACGACGAAGCCGTTTTCACCGTCATGGACGGCTTCACCGGCACAGCCAACATCAGTCATGATTACCGGAGTACCGCAGGACAGAGACTCTATTGCCGTCATACCAAAACCTTCACGATCAGAAGTAATCAGCGTGGCTAAGGCATTTTGATATTGCACTGCCAAGTCATCCGTCCAAGGCAAAACTTCCACTCTATCTTGAAGATTAAACTCTTTTATCCAATTATCAATTTGATTTTTAAGCGAACCTTGACCGATTATTTTTAGTTTGACATCCTGAGTGCTTTTTACAACCAAACTAAAAGCATGGATAGCGATATCTATGCGCTTGATTGGAACGAAACGGCAAACCAACAAGAAATATCGTCCCACGTCGCTCGTTCCACGTACCGCGTCCACCGATGTACTATTTGCGGAGCCCGAAGTCTCACCTCTCAAGGGGAGGTTTGGAGGGGTTAGCTCCAACGGGAATCTGACGATCTTATCTTTGGAAACACCAATGCCAAGAAGCGCATCTTCTGTTCTTTGGCTAACTACACGAATAGCGTCGGCTTTTGTGATTACCAAACGTGCAAACCAATAGCGAAAAAAGTTTAAAAAAGATTCTTTGCGATAATAATTACCATGAAAAGTATAACCGTGGTCTTGAATTGTAAAAGTCGTTTTAAATAAACGCGAGGCCAAGATGCCGACAAGCGCTGTTTCGACCGGATCTTGTGTGGTAATAGCATTAAAATTCTGTTTACGGAGCTTCCAGAGTTTAATAAGCGCGTCAGTGACATAAAAAAACTTGTTCCATGAAGCTGTGGAGATTACCCGTACATTTGGGGCGATCTGTTCAGAAAATTTTTGCTTAGCAAAAACAATGATAGTAGCATCAAAACCTTTGAGTTGGTTGACAATTCGATCTCTAACTTTACCCGGTTCAAAAAGCTTTTTCTCCAAACTGATGGACAAGACACTTAAACGAGCATTGTATTTAGTATTTGGTATTTGGTATTTAGCATCCAACGCGAGCTTGTTTGATGAATAATCATGTGAATCCTGTAAATCCCGCGAATCGAGGTTCAGACAATGTGCGGACGAAATAACATCAAACGTCTCTTCCACCATCCTCTCAAAACCTAAAAACTCAGGCAATCCAACTTGGGGCGTGGTACGGCCAACAATTGTCGACTTTATCGCTTCAACCCAAGCCTGTTTATCGCGATATGGCGCCACAGATATCTGCTCGGGAAACATGCCTGCAATCTCCGGATTACCACCTTTATCACTGACAACACAACGTAAACCTACACTAGCAGCTTCGACAACAACGTGCGGAAATCCTTCATAACCGGTGGCTAAAACAAATAAATCTGCTCTACGATACCAATCCGTCAGATCAGTGCGAGAGAGCCGACCAAGCCACTCAACCCGATCCTGGACACCTATTTGTTGAGCGTATTTCTTCCAATTCTCCAATTCTGGCCCGTCTCCGGCTACTGCGAGCATGTAATCTGAGGGCAGTTCTTTAATAACATCACACAGAAAATCTCCACCCTTCCAAGGCACAGCCCGCACGGCAGTCAAAATTACCTTCTGTCGACCGTCACTCATCCCAATCATCGGCGTAGAATGCGGTACGAGCGACGTGAAATTAGGCAACGGCACAATCGAGTTATAAACAACTTTAATTTTATCGTCACCCACCCCCCACTTCTCTACAATCGTTTTTAAATATTTTGACGGTGTGATGATTTTAGTTGCACGACCAGCTGTCCAGCGTTCAATTTTTTCAAAAACGCCTATTTTGCCATTGTGGCGATGACTGACAAATTCATCTAATAATTCGAATTTGGAATTTGGAGCAGTTGATGGATTGGAATCTGTAATCAATGATCTATGTTCTTTGTTCTTTGTTCCTATTTGCATGTATTGTTCCCAAGCATAATCACCAACTACTTTCATGACCAACGGTTTGCGTAAAAAAAGATTGGCTATAGTTGCAGGGAAACCTTCTGACATGGGGCCTTGTGCATAAATTACATCAACATCTCTTCCATGCCTCCAAACCCTATAAGCGTACTTAAAATAGCGAACTAATACGTTTTTACCTCTCTTAATGTTTGCTATTTGATATATTTCGCTCTGTTCCGGTTTGTCTCCATATGTGACGATTTTGACTTCGTGACCGTCGGTGACGAGTGCTGTTGCTAAACCTTTAACATAACCGGCTGGTCCGCCGATTTCGGGTGGGTAAATTCCTGTGGCTATCAGTATCTTCATATAGTAAACGTTTCCCAAAGTTGATGATATTTGGCGATGCACTCTTTCCATTCAAAGTTGGCGGCAAATTTTTCTGCCTCTGCACCCATACTTTTACAAAGTTCTTGATTATTCAAAAGTTCCGAAATACGACTTGCAGCCATATCAGCATCTTCATTGGGTACCAAGTAACCGGTTTTACCATCTATCATTGCTTCTGGGATTCCTCCGACATTTGTTGCAACGCATGGTAAACCAGCCGAAGCTGCTTCGAGAAGAACAATACCCTGACCCTCACCACGGGAGAGAAGTGCAAAAACTTGTCCGGTTGCTATGATGCGAATCGCTTCATCATGCGGTTGGCGACCATGCAGTGTAACTTTATCCTGCAGATTGAACTGCTGAATTAATTGCTCGACCTCTGCTCTATCCTGTCCTTCGCCAACAATGTGTAATGAGGCACTGGGAATCGTTTGCCTGACCTTATCAAAGGCTTTAATCAGGATATCTACCCCTTTTTCGTGCGAAAGACGGGAGATGCAGACAATCCGCCCGGGAATGCGTTCTTTGGGCATACGACGAGCTACGGACATGTCTACACCGTTCGGTATAACAACAACATCCTCATCGCTGCTGCGGAGTTTTATAGCGCGGTCAGCTAAGAACTTGCTGATGGCAGTGATTTTATCGGGCACGGTATGTATTTTTTTCCAGATCCAAGACAATGGCCATTTTTGTAACTTAACATCCACATCAAGATTACCACTTTGCAAAGTGAGTATTGTTTTTAACTTTGGGCGTAAAGTCTTGAGCAAGGCAAGACCGATGCCCGCATAGCTTTCCATTACAGCATGAACAATCTGTGGTTTAAGATGCAAGGAAGGTAGAATGCAAAAAAATGGATATAAAAATTTATCAAATTTGTTGCCAAAGCCAACCCTGATTATAGGAATATCTAAATCTTTATCCTTTTTAGGCAACTTTCTATCTAACCAAGAGGTTATTATGACCAAATCCTTTGTTTGATGATGTTTAACCATTTCTTCAACACATAACTCCGCTCCACTTGAAAAAGGCTTGTAAAAAGCAGATAAAATGACTATTGGAGACTTTTGCATAATCAAGAGGAAATTTTGGCTTAAAGTAAGCCTTTATAAGCTAAAATTACAGTAAAAAGCCATAAAAAGCAAACTTGGTTGTATTTTTGTCACACAAAGGACATAATAAAGAAAATATGACAATTTTAATAACCGGTGGTGCGGGCGCTCTGGGCTCGTACTTGGTAAAAAAATACATTAACGATGGCCATCGTGTGATTGTTATTGATAATTTGATGAAGACTCAAACAACGGAAAATATCGATGCTTTCATGGGTAATAAAAACTTTAAATT
>JAHJSR010000032.1 GCA_018830085.1 Patescibacteria group bacterium | reverse complement strand
GTTCCTGTTTTATAAACAAATATCCATGAAAAAAACAGTATAAAAAAGGAAATTAAGAATATTTTTAGTGGAATATATTTTCGCATCAATTTAATAATACATTACTGAGACCTTTTGGAGATAATGCGAGTATTTTACTATAAAACAAACATAAACCCTCACAAGGATTCGCATCATATGCAGACATATACTTACCTGTTGTTACCTGAACTTGTATAAAATCGCTGAATTCGTCGTGGCGGAACCAGCTTCTATAACTTGTAGAAATTTAAAAAACATACGCTCGGGTGGGCTATCCTCCTTAAAATCACCGATGCGCACAAGTTGTGGATTACTATCAAAAAAGGCAGTGCCCCCGTTTTTGTCTACCACATAGAAATAAACCAGATATTTTGCACCCATATGTTGAGCTGCTTCCAACCCAGATGCGGTATTAAGGAGGTTTGTAAAATTTTCAGACACAAAGCCCGTTGGTTTATTTTCATACGATTTAGGATTTATCAAAGGTTGCTTATAAGTTGGCATCCAAAAAAGTGCTTCGTTGGCTTTATTGTAGGGATATATCACCACGGGAGACTTTAGGAAATCGGTTGCTCCAATGTATGAGTAAACTTCTGGCGGAGTTCCAATATGGGTTACTTTTAATGGGATAAAAAATTCAGAGACACTAAAAACTGCCAGGGTTACAAGAACAGATCGAATTACTAAAGACTTTATTTTCTTGCTTTTTAATAGATTTGCCAACGCGTAGTAACCATATCCGGTAAATATTAAAGTCAAAAACAAAATTAAAATACCCGCCCGTGCCAAAACCCTAAACATCGGAAAAATTTCAAACAGGATGTAACTGGGAGAATAAAACGTCACATTTCTTAGGACAAACACCGGAGGCATGGTTAAAAGTATGAGCATTATGATTGTTATTAAAAGCGCACGATAACTAACGAAGGTGCTTCGTTTGGACCGAAATAACGAGAAAATCCCAACTAAAGCCAGGATCGTGTTTACCCAACCAAGGTAAGAGGCTGAATGTTCAGCTTTAAAATAATTTTGTGTTAGATAATTTTCTCCACTGGAAAGTCTATTTAAAAATTGTTCTGAAAGTCCACCAAAGAAAGGGTTGTCTACGGAGGGTAAAAGATAATACCAAGGGCGCGAGGAAAAAACTATAAAGTCTTCAAACGGCCTGCTTAAAACCTTACCATTAATATTTTCCTCCATCTGCGCTTTGGAAGAAAAAAAGTTCGACTTTACATATGGAGCCAAAAATGTGGCCGAGAGAAAAATGGTTACTACCAATGTTTTAGCAATATCTCTCCACGATTTTTTAATAAGATTAATTTTTGACTCGGAAAAGATAAACTTAAACACCAAATAGATTGAGGCAAATAATAACGTAAAGTACCCAAGGTAGTTGCTGATTCCGATAATTAAAGTTAGTAAAAGTCCTAAAAATATAGCTTTGTGACGACTTTTAGAGAGAAAAAGCGTATCCAAGAACCAAATCACCGGCCAAAACTGTATTAAGTCAATATGTGATCGACTCTGATAAGCTAAATAGGGACAACTTAGCAGTATTGTGGCCAGCAAAACCGCGGTAAAGCGTCCAAAAATTTTCTTAAAAAAACAAAAAGCAAAAAAGAAATTTAGAGCCAGGCCTCCTAAAACTATAAGATTGTAAGCGAGTATGGGATCAATCAATTTCGCTAACAAAGAGACAGGAATAAAAATTAAAGGTTGATTGTTAGCAAACAAATTTTGACAAATGCCGGTAGGATAGCCCAAATAATCAGTGCAGCCCACTAAACCGTTGCTGATATGGCGGGGAAGTGCAGAAAAACCCGCGTTGTCTTCTATAATGCCTATAAGATAGTTGTTTAAAATCATATCTACAGACTTATGTTATCACAAAATTTTGGCAAAAAAACCTCCCCCAAACCCATGCAAAGCCCTGTAAACCACTGAATAGCTCAATGAATTAAAATTATGTAGCGGAAAAAATGCAAAAAGAGGATTTTAATCCAAAAGTAATTCTTGATGCTCAAGATGCCCTTAACCCCCACCTACTCTATTGGATTGCAAAAGAAAGATCTAATAACTACTGCTCCCGATGGTACTAAAAAGAAATAGAAAAATAGCATAGCGTAAGCGTCTGATCCCAACATCGCCGATATTATTGCCGCCAGGAGATTTACTATAGAGAATTTTTGTAAATACTTAGAATAACTTATGCAAGAGAAGGCTATTGAGAAAAAGGCAATAAAATCATAAACGTATCCTCCTATCCCATGCTTAATCAAACAGATTAAGTAGATCAGACTCAACAAATACAAAGAATTTTTTTCCAGAACATTAATCGTTTTTCTTACGTTCATTGATTACCTTCCATAAATTATTAATGCCTGCAAATGTTAGTAGAGCCAAGGTGGCCAAAAAGGAAATAAGCACAGAGATGTAAAACACTTTCTGCGGAAAATATTCCATTATTAAGTTCAACTCCTTCGCAGATTCAGGTTGGTCAGCTTCAAGCTTCCAAGCATTGGCAAAACCATTTAGTGTAAAATGATTACTTTCCGGGACACTCGGTAAAAACAGCGTTTCAAGCTGTTTTGGTAGGGGTTTTGAAAGATTTACGCTACCAGGCAGGTAGACCTTCCATGCTCCAAAATTTTCATTTAATACTAAATAACTATTCTTCGTTGGATTTACAATCTTAACTAGATATTTCGTCGGATTAATTTTTTTATACTCAACTACACTATTAGGAGAGGCTTCTAAAGGCGCGGGTTGTGTGTTGAAAGCTGAGTATGCAACTATTGTAGCCGGTTTAACTTTTGTTATCTTTAGGTTTCTTATCCCAATAGGATAAAAAAGGGTAAGTTCGTTTGACGAGGTACCGGTAATTACAAGTTTTGCATCCTTCCCAATAAGCTTTGGTGTAAAAAAGAACTCAGTGCGGGCAAAACAAACACCCTCTTCCTTATAGTCACAGTCTAAGTTTGAATCTCCGGTGTAGGAAAGCTCGTTGCTGAATTGTATTGTGTATTGCTGGACCTGCAAATTTTCATCCGCATTCCAATCAGACTCTGCGGAAATCTCTGGCTGGTACATAACTAGGGTGCGCAACGTACCCCGCCCCGTGTTGTAGTCAAAACTAACCCTATATTTGGTTCCAACTTCCCACGGGTCGATTGATAAATAGTAATATGCATCTGACGTATCGATAATATGAAGTTTTTCTTTACCCAGCGTTAAATCTGTAACCGTTGTTCCAAATATCCATTCTGGTGTTTTAGCGTCTAGCGCATCTACAGCTCCATTAAATTTAGCCCAGTTTTGTCCGTCAACAAGATTTTTTTCTCCTTCGTAAACAAGCTTGCTAGAATACTGTTGCTTCTTCAACTTTATTGGGTTGGTGTACACCCACTTACCGTTTTCCGCTACCTGCAAAGGGAAAATTCCCAGCTGATCAATATCTATTTCCCTTGCCTTGATATCGTTGACATAAATTGTGTATTCATTATCTGCAATCACATCAAGTTTGTAACAGTAATCCGCACACCCGTAATCAGCGTTTTTCCTTGCCCAATCCCAAACATTCATATACGACTCCTTTACCCTATCCAAATACACCAAGTCAACTTTAAGGTCCTTCTCCGATAGAGTTTTATATCCTCTGCGTGTATAGGCCACCATTTTTTGGACAAATCCCCAGTAGTTTTTGTCCCGTTTTTCTTTTTTAACTGAGTTAAGTGCAGAGATAAGTGCAGATATTTTTTGATCATACTTATCCAAGTTACTTTCCACAGTCAAAGTATCCAAATCGTAGACATTAATTTCTTCTAACCGCTTTGAAGCAAGCCAAAGCAGTTGGTCATATTTATCCTCAGCTTTTAAAGCTTTATGTTCCCCGATCCACTCTCGTACTACTGATACAACATAAAATACACTTCTGGGATTAATGGCTGCGTTGGGCCAGCTCCATCCTTTATCCCATGCAGGAGCATCTGTTATGTTCTGCTGTGTTTCCTTAGCTATTGTGTAAAGCGGTCCAGATACAGGTTTTTTATC
>JAHJSR010000125.1 GCA_018830085.1 Patescibacteria group bacterium | reverse complement strand
GTATGCCTCCGGCAATCTGAAATCCATGCTCAATCCCTATATGCCCATGACGCCAGAAGCCGATCGCAAGGCGCAGGAAATGGTTCAGAAGATGGGCGAAAGATTCAAGGCAGAGGTTCAGGCTGCCAGGGGGACGAAACTGCAGAGCGGAGTGGATTACACCACCGGTGAAGTCTGGGATGGGGTGCAAGCCAGGGAGATCGGGTTGATCGACGAAATCGGTACGCTCGATACCGTGGCGAGTTCATGGGATAGGGCGGTGCATGATTTTGGGCCGCGCGCGCCAGGGGCGGGGTGGCTAAGTGGCATGGCCACGGCCTTTGAATGGCTGGCACGCTTTCAGAATGGTTTGCATTGATCGTTACCGATTGATGAAAAAATAATCGCGCGGCAAGGATGCTTGATCGGACTGAGATTTTGGGTGAAATGCTAAAGTCTTATCCACAGAAAATGTGGATGAATTGTCATGGAGCGGGATATGAGTAATGTGGTGGACCTTGCAGGGTTTCAGTGCCCGGTTGGCAGCATGGCCATGCATTCCGTGCATGGCCTGGTTGAGGTTTTTTCTCAGGAAGGGTGGATGCGTGGTGTGCTCTATGAACACCATGAAGAATTGAGCCTTGCTCATGAGAGTGATGACGTGATTTTTGCTGAGCACATCGAGATGCGTGAGGTATGGGTTCATGTTCGCGAGCTTGCCGAGGCGGATCTTGCGAAAGACATCGAGAACCTGCGAAAGCGTGGTCAATTTCTCTTTGATACTGTCGACTGAAGTGAGGTCGACGTGCCGAAGTGGATCTTGTATTAAAGGAATCAAAGCAATGAAAAAAATCACCTTCGGGATCATGACCCAAGAGAAAATCCGCGAACGCATGCTGGCCATCGCCAAGGGCGAGTACAAACCCAAACCAAGCGAACCCAAAATCTGGTTCACCTCGATGAAATCCTTGGCTGAAGTCCTGAGCGACGACAATCGCGCCCTGCTTAAGACGATCCGTGATTTGCAGCCTGAATCCATCAGCGGTCTGGCCGTTATCACTGGTCGCAAACCCGGAAACCTTTCGCGCACTCTAAAAACCATGTCCCACTATGGGATAGTGGAAATGCGCCGGGAGAATCGCCACGTGCGGCCCATTGTCATGGCGACTGAATTCCAAATTCTTGCAGGATAAAAAATCTGGCGCTGCATCGTGACCACCAAGGCCACACTCCATGATCGATGGAATTCATCTTTGCGGTGCATCAACTGACGAGACATCATCTCGTGTAAAGCGGTTGCGCCGTCTCTAGTCGGTCATCGCCGTCACTGGCTGAGTGGGGGGGAATGCGTTACTCGGCGGTCGGTGTAGGACAGTAAGTACCAAACGTTAAATCGGAGCGCACTTTCTATGATCGGCCATAACGGCCGGTCGTAGTCTGTCAGGATTCTGATTAAACTCAGCATCTACGTTCGAACTTCGGTGACCGTCCATCGAGACAGGCCGGACAGGAACAGTCATCAATAAAAACATAGAATTCTGGACATCTCCCGCATGAATCGGTCCTTAGAAGAACCTACACAGCTAAACCTTTATGACAGGCTGTATGAGGGCTTAATCGAATCTGCTGAGTCAGCGAAAGCCGCCGTGGAGGTCGTTGTCGAGGCATATCTCGATGGAAAACCGAGCAACCGCGGTAAAAAGAAAATCACGCAGGCCGAGCGTGATGCGGCTTTCTGGTCGAGTGGGTTTGTGAACGCCGTGCCTGCGGAATCATGGCGGTCGGATATCCAGACACTTGCTCTGACGCGTTACCTGCGCCAAGTGCGAGTGGCGAATATGGAGTTGTTGGGGCGCATCGCATTGATGGCCCCTGACGCGGTGTCGAGCGCGGTCCGCCATTCCGGCCTTGTCCTCTTTCCACATTCCCCTCGACGCGCCGAGCTTGATCAGATAGCTGGATCGACGCCTGAGATCGCTGAATTGTGTCGGGTACTGGATATTTTCGACCAAGCGCACAAAGAGCGAATAGCGACTGTGGACAAGTGGAAGGCTGCGCTGACAGAGCTTGCACCATTCGATCTACTGATCTACACCAGCCTGTATGCCTTCGAGCACCTCGTTCCTCGTCGGTTCGATATGCCAACCATGGCTGAAGGTGCGGATTCCTGGATGCAGGAGGCGTGGGATGCGATCAATGATCTGCTCATATGGAAGCTCAAGACATCCGATGCATCCGTCAACCTGAAGGAAGCTGATATTGGTCCGTCGCTCGCGAAGCACCTGTCACCGTTCTTGTTCCCATCGCCATCAACACTGGTCCCCAGGCACGACCTGCTAGCAGCGTTCGGGACACTCGTTGATGCGCAAATCGAACTGAATAGCTTCATCACTCAATCGGCTGATGCGTTCAGCTACGACGATGGCATCCAGTTCGTGCGACGTGAAGAACGTCTGGAAATCGAAGAGGTAGACCCCACTGCCCGTGCAGCCTGGCGACGCAATGGTCTCAGGCTTGCGCGCCTTCACGGCTATTGGTTCTACCGTGCGATGGACGAGTTCGTTAGCTCCGCCATGGCAACGCAGCTGATTGGGCGCCCGGAGAACCACGAAGCCAATCGTTTGGCCTACATCCAAGCAATGCGCACGCAGCTTCGGTTGACGGAGGTGTACGGGGTGGATGAGATGGTGATCACGGACTCTGGGGCACGAGTCAACCTGTTTCAGGCGTTACTGTCGCTGGAGTTGATGTCGGCATTTTTTCAGCGTGACTTTCTGCAAACCTTTGCCCAGAATCTGAAGGAGTCGGGCCATTGGGTGGCGGCACTTGGCCGTCTGGCTTTGGACGGCCTGGTGAACGGCAACCAAAATCGCTTTCCCCTGACCTGGTCGGATCGTGAGGCCAAGATCGCCAATATCGTTGGCTGGACCGTCAACGCGAATTCCCCACAGGGCAATCCCCTCATCGCGGCTGTCATTCTTGATTTCTGGACAAGCGATTGGGTGGCGCTATCCGAGCGGTTGAGCAAGGGGGAATCTGGATTGCACCCGGAATTGATCGAGCGCCCAATCTTGAAACTTGGGCAACTACTCGTTCAGCTACCTTGGCTTGTTGGCTTGCAGAACAACAGCACGGCAGCGATTAACAATCTCCGGCGCCTGGGTGCGCGGCGCGGCGAGGCCGGTGGCGAGACGAGACGAATCGAGGAGCGTCTTGGTAGGCTCTTCGAGGTACGCGGCTTTAAGGTCGTATTAAACTGGCACCCG
>JAHJSR010000003.1 GCA_018830085.1 Patescibacteria group bacterium | reverse complement strand
TTGAACGATTTTTGCATTATCCAAATCTCCGGGAACAATTAATTTAATGAGTTTTTTGGCTGGAGGATAACCAAAGATATTCCTTTCATTCCATTCACTAGCCCATGCTTTTTCTAGACCTGAGCCTGTTAGCCAGGTTTTACATTCTTGAGCAAGTTGTTCTGGCGCTTGAACTACAACTCTACATTTTGCGACGCAAGCTTGAGACATTAATCTTCTGAATGCCAAAACGAGACGCTCCTTCTTCCTGATATCCTCAGCAAAACCACCTATAAAAGAAAGATTGCTTATAATTATCGTACTATTGGGTTTTATTGGTTTGCTTAGCCATTCATGTAAATCTAAAACTTCTAAGTCAGTATTGGGGAATGCATTGGCACAGATTTGCTTAAGTGAAGCTTGGCCGATTACGGACTTGCTAAGATTCATGCCTTGGCAATTTGGACAATTTAAAGGCATATCCATTTTCTTAAAACAACGTCTGCAAACAGCTGATCCACCATCTGCGTTAACTCCAGATCCACAAGATTCACAAGCCAGCATCCAATCACAATCAGCACATCTTACTCTTCCTCTTGTTCCAAATACAGGATGTAAAATTCTAATGGGTCTATTTTCTAAGCTTGATTTTTCCATCTCTTCTGTGGCTGTCATCGTAAGCGACTCGATATAAGATCTGGTATGTCTATTAAATGCAGTTGATTCAATGACCACGTCAATATCAAGATTTTTATCAGTGAAATCTGTTTGTTCAAAATCCTGCAACGGTGGAGTAGTGCAGACGGATATCACTCTAAGCGCTGGATTTAATTCAGCTGCAATTTCTACCAATCTTCTAGCGTCATAACGAGGAGTTAATTCATCTTGCTTATGATCATCATTTTCCGGTTCGTCTATTATTACCACATCTGCTAATGATGTTAACCAAGCGCCCAATCTGGAGGTTATGATTACGCCGTGTGATTCTGATAGAAATCCAGTCCAAGCACGCCAGGCTGCACCTGCGGCTGTTTGTGAATGGAATGCTGAACAGCCTATTTTGTTTTGCAGATAATCCACTCTTTTTTGCCAAGGTGAGATAATTAAAACCCTGCCACTAATTTGTTCTTCACGCGCTAATTTTATGATGCCACTATCGTCCATATATCGATTTGTGGAAAAATATTTAGTAAAGCGTTTTTGGTTATCTAATTTATGGGCATCTTTCTTGGGTACATGGGGTTCAATCGGATCTAAGCGTTTGGGGACAGTCCTGAGCCAAGCGTTTAGCATTGTGGAAGGGGATACAAAAGATTCTCTAGATGCATTTAAACAGAAATCAACAACTATTTCTGGTAGTTTTAAAATTTTAGTAGGATTTGATAGAGAGATGACACGATCTTCAAAATCACTTGTGGTTGAAATTTTGGCTACAAGTGCAGGAATTTTTTTGTTCCGAAAAGGCACCAAGATTAAGTCACCTTTATGGATTGTTCCTTCTGTTAATTTATAATCAAAAAAACCATTTCCAAATGGCATTTTTAATGCAGGGATCACGGAGAAAAACATATTTAAAAACCACCTCCCGTTATTACTGGATAATCATTATATAATTTAAATTTTAAATGTGAACTATTCTATGAAATCTCATATTTGGCTGTTAAGTAGCCAACGCCAAATGGAGCTTCATAACTCAAAAGTGTTGCGTTGCGTTTTATATTATCCAGTGTGCCTAATAAGGTACAGATTGGCCTATAACCACACTGTCCAGAATTTTCGGTGATTTCACTTGGTAATATCAACAATGCCGAGGGATCTTCTGAGATTACGCCCTGTTTTATCGCTTCATCAAATTTTGGACCTTCACTTGAAGCCCCACCGGGTGATTCTGTATTCAGCTTATGAGAAAGATCTGCGCTGGCTATTACGGCAACTCTTGCTTTTTCGCTATGTAAGACTCTTTTTATCTGCCTACCAAATTCATAGTGCGCTTTGCCGTCCATCATTGACGGTGAAATAGGGAATAGCTTCCAATCGGGTAGGTTTTGAGTTAAGAGTAAAATCGGAATTGTAAAACTATAATCCAACTCTTCGCTCGAAGTAAGAGTGAATGGTATATTTTCTTCTCTTAATTTTCTATGCGTTCTATCAATTAACATGTAATCACTTTTTGCCTTAACTGTTGTGGCAAAATCTCCAAATGATTTTAATGTACCAGTATAACTACCAGCCATGTTTGCGCTAAAAGCATCGGGATAGCGGGGACCATGCGGAGCTATAATTGCAATAGTATCTGGCTTTGCTAAGTACAAATCCTGTTCTATTTGTTGATAAGCTTTTATTGTTTGTTCAAGCTTATCTCTATGTTCCTTGCCTATCGATTGTATCAATAGGGGTGAGTGGGGCACTATGGCTGCATAAACAATCATAATTATTGTGATGCTTTTGTAAGAGTTTTATCACTATTTGTTGGTATTTGATCCAACTTAACGATATCTCCTAATAAATAATTATTTATAATTCTATCTGGAATCATTACTATATTTTGCCATTTCCAACCCATGGCTTCAAAAGTTTCCGCTGAATCAATTGGTCTAAGTTTTTCATCTTCAACAACGTAAACAGCTGGTGAGGAAATACTTCTAACCAATTCACCAAGCCTAAGTTCGTATGGATCACCGAGCGTATAATCATCGATAGTGTCTTGTGCTACTGTTTTTATAGGTCGACGTGAAAAATAAAGCTTTAAATACACTTCGTCTAAAAGCGCATGTTTAACACCGGATTCGACATACCAAACAGTGTTAGATTTTGTTGACTTAACTAAAGCGCCTTGAGGGTAAGCTGATAATTCTGTTATTGGATCTAATGCTGGATAGTCTGACATATCATCTTCATTTACATCGATCACCTCATCTTCTAAAAAACCTAAAGTCCAGAATGTTTTCATGTTATCAATTTTTCTACGACCGTTTGATACTAATAGATAAATCTCTCCATCTTCATTTTTTAATAATGAAAATTTTGCGTATTTAATAGGCTCTCCATCTGGATAAGAAGTTAGTTCCAAATCAGGCACTTCTATAACTTTATCAGTATCGGTCATGGACATGAGCGCGGTTTCTGAGGCAAACTCTCTTTTTTCTCCCAAGGTGATTAAGTAATTTGTATTGCTTGGTACGCCTTTAACAAAAGTTCCATTTGGATATTTTAAGCTAAACCATCTACGCCAGATCTTCCATAAATTATAATTTCCGTGAATATGAGGTGTGTAAGTATAAAGCATGGCAGTTGCATGATTTGCTGGGATCACGATAGTTCCATCAATATTCATGGAGATTCCAATGCCCTTACCTGAAATTGTTGTTCCGGTTGTAAGTAACTGTATATAATATTTTTCTCTATGTTGTTTTGCGGCCCATTCAACCTGATTCGCAAATCCTCTAAAAGGCGCAATATCCGGATCGTCCATACTACAAGAATCACAAACAGCGAAACCAGTTGCCCAATCAAGTTGTTTTTGTGAAGGGCTAAAATCTTCTACCAAGGATTGTTCTTTTTGCAAAATAACTAATAAATATTTTGGATTGATTTTGTATGAATTTGCAACACGCCAAATAACATCAGATGCAGTCTTTTTTACTCCATCAATATCTTCTACCATTAAATCAGCAAGTACACCCTTACTACGTAAAAATTTATCTAAATACACCTTATCCATTCCATCGAGGCTGAAGATATCACTATCTGCCAATATATAATTTGGATCAAAACCTGCCATTTCATCAGTTGTTTGCGCTTGTAGTGGTGGCTGTAAAAACGTTCCCAAACAAAAAGTCAAAATAAGTGAAAAAAAGACTAACGATTTAAGTTTCATATAACGTATAAACTAGCATAAAAGCCGGGAAAGATGTAGGATTTATAAAATTAGTATGAGAAATAGCAAGTTGTTTATTGCAATTGGTGGCATTTTGTTGATTGTTGTGGTTTTTTTCGCTTGGATTAGGCTTCCTTTGACTCAGGGTCAAATTTGGATGAGCCCTGATGAAACAGCTAATGCACAGACAGCCGCACAATTTTCCGAAACCGGACATTTTTTTATCCCCACCTCATTAAGTGGTGATTTTTTATGGGCACACCCTAGGAGCTTTGTGTTTTTACCTGCTTTAGAACGTATCGTGCCTATCGGATTTTTAGGCATGCCTATTATTTTAAGTATCATTTACAAACTAATCGGTTTGCTGGGTATTTTATTTTTTACTCCACTACTTGCTCTCGTTACTCTATATCCTTTATATAAATCTTTTCCTAATAAATGGTCAGAATATGTAAAGTTTTTTGTTTTATTGATTTGGATGACCTTTCCAACGATAATAATTTATAGTAACCGTGGCGCTTTTGCGCAATTGCCGATTGTTTGTCTGATGATTTGGATTTGGTGGTTGCTTACGTCCAAACATAAATTATTTAAATACATTATAGCTGGATTATTTTTAGGATTGATTGCCATCATCCGTCCGCCAGAGATTATTTGGGCTCTGCCAATTGCCGTAACAGCTTTTTTATATCAGAGCGAGGCTAAGAATACAAAACATATATTATCAATTATTTTACCATTTGTGTTTGTTATTATTTTTGGTGCTTTAGCTGGCTACCAAACTTATGGTCAATGGTTCGTGAGTGGTTACCAGATGCGACCTAGTGTAAATATCGAACAAAATATCATTAGTGCAAATGTTGAATCCAATACAGCTTCCGTAATTGATATATTGCCATTCTCATTCCACCCGCGAAACATTCTTTGGAATTTAAAAAACTATCTAGTCTACTTATTTTGGCCATGGTTCATTATATCAATATTTGGTTTATATATTCTTTATAAGCATAAAGTTTGGAAAACAAAATCGCTGTGGCTGCTGTTATCACTATTCTGGATGATGATTGTTTTGGTTGGTTTTTATGGAAATGGTATTTATCAAGATCATGTTATTGTAAACCAAATAAGTATGGGCAATTCTTTTTTGCGATATGTTTTGCCTCTTAGTATTGTATTTGCGATTTGCATTGGTTTGGTTCTAGATTTTCTTTGGAAACATTGGATGCTTAAAATTTTTGCGATTTGTATCACAATGGTTTTGGTTTTCACGGGCATTTGGCAAGCATATGCCAAAGATGATGAAGGTATTTTGGAAAATCAAAATCAACTTTATCGTTATAATCAAATCCGCAAGCAAACGGCTCAATTTACAACTCCTGATACTTATATTCTATCAGATCGTAGCGATAAAATATTTTTTCCATATTTTAATGCCGTATCACCATTACCTGATTCAAAGCAAATTTACTCATTTATAAAAAGCGGGAACAAAATTCAGCTCTATCTAACAACTCAAGATGATGTGGGTATGATAAAGTGGTTGGACGCGGGTTTACGCTTAACCCCGCTATTTTCAAATGATAACCAAACATTGTATGATGTTTCTTGGATAGACTACAATTTGTAGTATGCCTCAAGAAACTCAACTTCAACCAATAGAAAAGGCCAGTGCACAGGCGCCAAAATGGCTCATCTATTCACTTTCGGCCATACCATGGCTTATTGTTTTTATTTTATTTATCTGGGTTCTTAGAGCTCGGTTTCCGCTGAGCGGAATTTTTGAAACCAAAAGTCAGTTAATAGGTCAAAGTGCATTTATATATCCGTTTTTGCCAGCCGAAAGAACAATTATAATGACTAAAGATAATAGTGATTGGGTTGGACAAAGAATTTTGGGTGATCCTGTATATTTAAATGCACGAATACCAGGATCTTATGACTCTGTAGATGTTGAGATGGAATTTAAAACTATTCATCAACCTTTGGTAGAATTTGGTGTTGTGCATGATGCGGCTGGTAAAAACTTAGAGTTACAGCCTTGGTATTCTTCCGAGTTAGAAAACAATCAGTGGCGTCAGGTAAAGTCACCTGGGGGAATTAGTGGCATGGTTCTTAATGATGTACCGGCATCACGACTTGATGATCATGATGTAAGAGGTTTGGCTGCATGGCTTGCCACTTCCACAGCTCCTTTGATGGCAGATGTATCTTTAGTAACTTCTACAACAGTTAAATTATCTTTGCGGGGTGCGCATGATTTTTGGGTCGTTCCTGCTGACGGTCAAATAAAAATGGATTTGCTGATACAGGATGTAAATCGCAATCGTAATGGAGGTTTGTTGGCAATAAGTATCACAAAAGATGATCAGATGATTTTACAAGATGCTGTTGGCACGGGTGGTACCCAAGATGATGGTTATGGTAGTGTGATTCCCGTTAAAATTAATCAACGCAATCTCGCACCCGGAGTCTATCGTGTAAAAATTATCGCCGATGACGATGTATTTATAAGATCTCTGACAACCTCAAATCCACGTTGGGTGGTTGGCCCGCGCTTGTATGTCGGAGATGTGGTTGGCTATGCTACAAGCTCACAAGCATTTACTGCATACACAACCGCTCGACATATCGTAGCTGAAACCTTTCACAAAGAGGGGTTACAAACCATCACCTTTGGTCCTGTGGAGGGTAAAGTTCAACGCACGCACACTGCGGTCAGAATTGATCGGGACGACTCCATATCGACACCGGTCGTTATCCAGGCACCAAAAGGGGATATTAGAATAATCGCCGATGGGTTTTTTACTTTTACGGAAACTTCATTTTTTGAACCACAACCGCGTCGCTTTACAGCCGATACCAGTGGAGCTGATGAGGGGATAATGGCTGTTTTAACCGATTATGACAAAGTTCAACACTTAGATGGTGAATGGGTTGCGGCCAGTTCTTCTTTTACTGTTCCAAAAAATGTTGACACCATGAGATTTGTTTTATCAGCACCAGGAATTGTATCAAGGGCGGGCGCTGTGGACATTCGTAACATTACCATGAGATTTCATCGTCAACCCATGACATTCGTATCTTGGTGGAATCTTATTCTGGATGACGCTCGTCGTCTTTGGCATAGACTATAAATTTATGGATATAAAAAAAGCATTAATATTTTTTTTACGTCAATGCATGGCCGCTGCTGGTTTTTTATTTTTAGGGTTTATATTATTGGAGTGGTTTATGCCCGGATCCGTATTGCCATTTATAGATGTAATTGATTTTATACCACTCACTGCGATTTTATTCTTTTTTGCCTTTTTAACAACAGAACGTAAAGCTGGAAAATGGAATTATCTATATATTTTTATTGGAATTTTGATTTCTTCGATTTTGCTGTTTGTGCTTTGGGCAAAGATTGATGGGTATAGCTTAAAAAATGTTGTATTGGTTTCGTCGGGTGTCATGTGCGTTATTATTTGGGCATTGATCATGCGTAAAGAACCTGTTAATTAAATAAAAAATAATTTTTCACTTGTCTTTGTAAAAATTAATCAACTAATCAAAAACTATGGACTGTCTATTTTGTAAAATTTGTGCCAAAACAATTGACTCGGATATTGTTTATGAGGATGAAAAGGTTATTGCCTTTTTGGATATCAATCCTGTTAATCCAGGTCACGTGCTTGTTTTACCAAAAATTCATGTGGAGCATTTGGTAGATTTATCTGATGAAGATATTTTGCCAGTTATGAAAGTAGTAAAAAAAATCATGAAGGCACTTATGTCTCAGTCCGATGTTGAGGGCATTAACATTCTTCAAAATAATTATTCTGCCGCAGGCCAAGTCGTACCCCATGTTCATTTTCATGTAATACCTCGCAAACAAGGCGATGGCCACAGACACTGGCCGGGTACCGCGTATCAAGAAGGTGAATCTGCTATTATGGCAGAAAGGATAAAATCAGCTTTATAACCGAGCGCCAAACAGACGCAATACTCTTGACAAATGATTGAAGATTATCTGCAATAATGCTTAGATTAGTAGACGATAAGTGATGTAAAGAGTAAATATGTCCGACTGTATTTTTTGTAAAATCATTGATAATCATGACAAGGCAAATATTATCTACGAAAACGAGTGGGTAATTGCTTTTTTGGATGCAAATCCGGTTAATAAGGGGCATATTTTAGTTGTACCTAAAATTCATGCTGAACATTTAACT
>JAHJSR010000031.1 GCA_018830085.1 Patescibacteria group bacterium | reverse complement strand
GTATTTTTTAAACCAATCCGCCTCATCTTGTGCGACAAACAAGAAGGCGGCTTTGTCTCCTCCGCCAGGTGCTTGGAGGTTTGGTGAGCCGTATTCGATGTACCCTTGTTCGTTCTCGCCCGTCGATGCGTTATAAAAAGTAACTTGGGTTTTTATGATTTTGTTTTTTGCATTAAATATTTCATTACTTGGATTCATACCCACGCAAGACATGTATTGTTGTAGAGTGGAACCACAATCACCACAAAAAAATCCTTGATCACCAATGCGTTTAGTAAAACAATCTTTATAGTTGCTTGTAGCTTCTTTACGACAGGTGCTACCGCCCGAGTCCATTTCTACGAGCACAGAACGTGGAAAGTTTTTGATTTTTTGAACAGCGGTTTGTAAAGAGCCGGCAGTTGTGTTGGTCCAGGGATAAGGCACGCCAGCAAAACCAAGCGCAGAGCTGTAATATTTTTGTAGGTCTCCTAATCCATTCATATAGTCTATAAATGCGCGCGGATTGCTACTCATTTGACCGGCGACGGCTTCGAGGTTTCCTGATATTTGTTCGTATGAAATTGGAGAGCTTACATTTCCTACGCTTCTACCTTTGGCAATGGAGTAAGCCTCTGTGCAGTTTAAGCTGCCTAGACCAATTGTTAAAGAATTACGCAAAGGTGGGCACCAGCCTTGTTGTGTTGCTTGAGTACCAAAATAAAATCCAGGATCAACCGTTCCTGAACCACAAGAACTTTCATCTTCACCGACACGGTAAGTCCAGCTGGTTCTTGCGTACAATGCACCACTGTTAATAAGTCCTTCTCGTATCCAGACATTCATTACTCCAGCAGCGTAACGAAGTTGTTCTTCTCTGGTTTTGTCTTTAAGCTCGCCACTTGCTCCAGCGTTTTTTACACAAACACTTAGCATTCGAGCGCCATAGGATTTGCCCTTAACTTCTTTGTTATATAAATCAGGTAAATCCGCTTCTGGTATTTCTGCATCAACCGGACCTTCTTCTTTGTAAAAGTTTAGAACGTTTTTATCGTTTGCTAATTTTAATGGTCTGGGCGGTGGCGGTGTTGCGTTGGGTTGTTCGGTACCCGGATTCCAAGGTTCGGAGGGTGCTTGATAGTCAAAAAAACCGGTATCTTTTGGAAAAGCTGGTTCGACAATTTCGATTTTTAGTGGTTTAAGCTTAACAGTATCGGGATTAATATTTGCCATGAGTACAACTGAAGTTAATATGATAATTAATCCGATGATTGCATCTTTTATGCGGCTTTTGGCATCTTCAATTTTTGAGCCATTAACCGAGTAGATATAAGTAAAACCTCCATAGACAATCATTATAGCAGCAGCTATGAGAGAAATGCCTATTATTATTTTTTGGAATCCCGCGACATATATGGCTAGATAGGGGACTATGAGATACTTGTCTTCAACTTTTAATCGATCAGGGAAAGTGATTCCTGGGATTTTTACTCCTAGTTCTGGAACGATGGCTGCGGTTCCTGCTGCTGGACCCGTTGGTTGTTCTGTTGTTTTTTGACGGCCAAAGCCAAGAAATTGTTCTATGTATTGTGTACGAAAATCAGTTGCAAAAATCGGCTCATAAGGACATTGAGCAAAGTCGGAATTGCCAATTTTTTGACAGGCTTGAGGGTCTAAAAAAGTACATTTGATATCATATGCACCTTGGCCAAGATCTTTAGCTGTTGTTTCTGCCCAAGTACAACCTCGTCCGGTTGGAGCTTTTAAACAAATGGTGCCATTGTTGCCATTGCCGTCAAATGTACATTTACAACAAGATTCAAACGCCAAAACCGGGGAGATGAAAAAGGTGGATAATATATACAATAAAAAGACAGCATTTATAACAAAGCTCAGCAGGACTCTTTTTTTATCCAGATGTTGATTTTTTTTATCCACCATATTTTGCTTTGCAGTTATTATAATGGGTCAATTTGAGATCTAAAATAGCTTGGACATTTTTACAAGAATTGCTGGCAGTAGGGGAATCGGAACAGCCGGCATAAGCTTTAAAGGTAGCCATGGGATCATTTCGGGGCGAGTCTCCGTTCCAAAAGCCGGGGTGAGCTAACATTGCAGCCACACTACCTTCCATTGTAATTAGTTGAGGTACTGTAAAACATTGTCCACCTACCCAATATCCTTGCCAACCGTTAGAACAGCGACGACCTGAATTCATCCCTCCTGATTTTGAACCTACGGGGAAGATGGTTGCTTGGCTGGCTCCTATGCCGTGGGAAAAGCGCCAATCCAAACCAAAATCAGGAGGGTTTCCGGGGTCGAATGTTTCTTCATCATCGTTTGTTAGTAAATTATCTTTACTTGGATAGGAAGCTGATTTAAGACACAGATCACGATTACCAGCTGTGCAGACCGGTGGCATGATTGGTACGTCATCAGGAAAGCTTTTTCCGGAATAAAATTTTCGTGATCGCATAAAGTCAACACGTGACTGAGGTATGGATACATTGGGTCCAAAATAATAGTTTTCATCATGTCCGACTTTTAATACACCGCGTGATTCAGCATACATAACAGCCCAAGCTATACAGGGATCGATACCTTTTTCGGAGGCTGCTTTACGTGCGTAATCAAGAACTTCTGCAGGGCTAGGTACATCACCGCGAGTTGCGGAGATTGGAACGTCGGCTATAGATCCACCGGCAAGAGAGGCTATTTGGGCTGTGTTTTGGGCAGCTTGGTAGTGTTTAGTTTTTATTTCTTGGTACTGAATTTGTTTGATGAATGGGATCTCTATAGTTTGAAGTTGAGTGGTTTTTGGGTTTACATTAGCTAATATTACGGTTGAACTTAAAAGTATAACAAGTCCTACAAGAGCATCGATTATCAATTTTTTGCCTTCTCTGACACTAGCTCCTGCTCCGGAGACAATATATAGGAAGCCACCATAAACAATCATGATAGCTGCAGCAATCAAGCCTACGCCAATAAGAAGTTTTTGTACTGCGGAAATGTATTGAGCCAAGTATGGAATGACAATGTAACCATTTTGTTCGTAGGCATCCGTTAATTGTAATCCGGGAATTTTTACATTTAGATCAATTGGAATTACACCACCTTGTACGGGTTTTTGTTCGGATGTAGTTGTTGTTGATGCGGTTGGTGCAGCTTGCGGTAATCCTGCTAGTGAAAATTCGTTTGCAGATATTGGAATATTTAAACATATTCCGCCTCCCGTACCAATCTGTTGGCATTGTGATGCTTGAGTAAGTGCGGAGCAGGTAGTGTTTTTGAGATTATCATTACCACTGGTTTTTATATTACTACAGCTAATTGTATCTTGGATACAAAAAACACCTGCTTGAATGCTTGGGTCTGTGCATTTGCAACATTCGGCACTAACAGTTATTGGTATTAGCAAAAAAATAGCAATTGATATTATTACTTGTGGAATGGAAAGAAAATGATAAATGCGTTTCATTATTGCATGTAGGTATTTATGGCTTGAAAAATATTTTCCAGATTTGCTTGATCGGCTGGTAATGCTTTAGTGCCAGCAAAGACAAAAGGAGCTGCTAAAATACCATCTCCACGAGCTTGCTGTATATCTTGTGTTAGTCGATTTCTGAGACTGCTATCATTACGACAACCATAAATCATTCCATCAGTATCAGAATAATCAAAACTAATTTGTTCTATGGTAGAGATTTTTGTGTTTTCTTTATCAATCGCTAAAAGTGATTCATGTGCAGACCAATTTGGGTCCATTATTCGAGAACATTCTGACAAAACAACTGCCTCAAAAGATGGATTTCTATTTTTGGTTGTTTCTGGTAAGTAACGGAGTATGACTCTGATTTCACCGTTATAAGTGCTAACTCGTTGAATTATTTGTTTTAATAGTTTATTGGAATCAGGATTAGTGTAATCCGCATAAAAAACGATTCCAATAGATGATGTGGGTGATCCGGCTAAAAATATATCTGTATTGGTTATTGCAGGTGACTTCATTCTCTCCGGAGAAACATATTTTGGTTCGATACTATCCATTAAGTCTGCTGGAGGAGCTCCTGATAAAAAGGTTGTACTCCTTATTGAGTACCAGCGATAACCTGCAGAGCCAATAAAAACAAAAACAGCAAGTGCTAAAATTATTATGGCAATGCGTTGAGGAGAAAAGAACGTATTAAAAGTCATATTATTTTGCTAGTGTATAGCTATACAATTTACCTGTAACTGCATCAGTGAAAATTAATTGATTGCCATCTTGACTGAGCATGGGGTTACGAATAGGGTGATTTTGTTCGGAGGTATTAATTTTTTCTGACAAACCTGAACTTAAATTTATTTTATAAACATCATCTGATGTGGCGTTGAATGATTCTTGTCTAAAGCCAGCACCGTCTGGAAGTGAAACAGGTACTCCACAATATATTATGGATTTATCAGCCCAAACGCATTTATCAGCCCATGTGTTGATATTAAGTTTTTTACGATTACGACCGACTTCTTGTCCAAATGCATCAGAAACCCAAAGCATTGGTTTGTAGCCATCTCTTGAGTGATAAACGCTATATAAAAGTTTTTTACCATCAGGAGACCAGTTGGGTTGGAAGCCTGAGCCGGGAACTATTAAACTTCTAAGTTGCTCGTGGTTTTTTCCAAGCAAATAAATTTCTTCAGCGCCATCGGCTTGAGGTGTTCCAGTTTTAGAAAAGCCAACTACTACATTATTTGGTGACCAGCTAGGAATCACAGAATTGAAATTTTTCCCCATACTGTATATAGCAGTAGATTGATTGCCATCTGCATCAGCTGTTACTAGAAAGCGATTACTTTCATCTAGACCAATACTTTTTGCAATTATTTGACTATCGGCCGGAGCAAATTCAAAGTCTTCCCAGTGTTTTGGTAATGTTGCTTGTCTGTCAGTTTCAAAATTATAATAAATATTATTACCATCGGGGAATTCTAAAATAGCTTCGTCTTTAATATTACTCCAATCAACTTTATCGACATTGAAAAATTGCCTGTCACTTAATGAGGTTGTGGTGCCATCTGGATTGATGCGATAAAAACGACCATCGTCAGGACTATAAAAGCGGGTACTCCCATCAGTTCCCTGACTTATAGCTTGAGTTAACTCATCTCTTAAGACATTTACGGGAGCTAGCGGGTTGATTTGTACAGTTGTGTCTAGAATTACTGGAGTAATTGTGGTTTGTGGCAATAATCCTGTGCCAGTATCAGTTGTAGGCGTAACATCTTCTCTTGCACCTGATGGATTGAAGGTGTTGGTAAAACCTTGAGTTTGATCTGTTGCTGGTGGAGTGGTTGCGAGCTGTCTAAAAAAGAAGTAGTAAAGCGCATAACCCGTGCCTATTGTAAATATTACAAAAAAAGCAATGAAGATTATTTTTTTTGATTGTTCTGAGAGCGTTATCATATATATAGTATATCAATATTGCGAGTTGGCTTCAATTTATTAAAAACCCAGGGCGGTTGATATGCCTAAGAAGTCAAATGTATTGCCAAGCAGATTGACTTGTACTGCCATTGGTATGGCTATAATGGCAATTACAATTATTAAAAACGCAACTATTATCATCATAAATAACATTAAAACTAGATCAATAAATATCGTAGCAGCATCCTCTACTAGGGTGGCTTCGGGAATAAAGGGTACTTTAAATGATACTCGATTAATTAATTGGGCATTGGCCGTAAAAAACCACATAACCAATGTAACACCACTTTCACCGGCTAATAATTCTGCACCATTAACAACACGCCAAACCCATTGTAGATTTTTTTGTATTTTTTTGACTGATTCAATGTTGGCACGAATTTGTTGAGCGGCTTGTACGGCTTTAAGTTTTTTTCCGGCAATCTGTTGTTGTTTCATCATCATTAAGCCGGCTGCAAAGGATTCAAATCCTTCTTTTGATGTTAGTGATTGTTTTTGTGATTGCGTTTTTTGTTGAGATTGTGATTGCGTTTTAGATTGTCGTGGGGAGGGCCTTCCTCCGAGTGGTTGGTATTCTGTTCCTGGATAGGACATTTCTTTTAATCTGGCGCCACTTTTTTGTTTGTTTAGTTCGCGTAATCTTTCTACTTCACTTGTTTCTAAAAATCCACCTTGCTTATCACTTGCATCGCTTGTTTCTTCGGCACTGATTGAACCTGGTGCGGTTTGTTGTTGCATGTTGCCATGTTCGGGCATGGTTATACCTGAACCCAGTATGGCAGGGCCTTGATAGCCCTGATCGCTAAGACCTTGCTCGTAAGTATCTTGCATTTGATTATCTCCACCTGTGTAATCTTCTTGTTTAGAAGTCCTTAATTGTTGTCTGGTTGCATCAAGTTGCATTGCCGATCCTATGGGCGTTCCTATCGTGGGTCCGAGTTGGTTTTTAGCAGATTTAACTTCTGGGGCAATGGAAATAGGTGATGGTGAGCCTATGCCGGTCGGTATGTTGGGTTTTGTTGATTTGGATGATTTTGGTTTTGTTTTTAGTAAATCTTGTTTGGCTTGCGCACGTGATTCTTGGGAAGTTGCTTGTGGATCTGATAAAGCTTGAAAAAGTTGTTGATTATCTCCTGAGACTGCGCGATTTAAGATTGTTATTATTTGAGCTTTGGCTGATTGTCCGGATTGATTTGACTGGATTTTTTGTTTTTCTCTTGGTTGTTGGGTCGATAATTCTAAAAGTCCTGATTCCATCAAGTTTTGTAAGGCTTGTCCTTGTGTACTTTGTGTTGAATTTGTTAAATGTCTTGTGGCTAATAATTCTTTTTGAATGGATACCGGAGTGATGTTCCAAGTTTGTCGTAATTCTTGAATGGCTGGATTTTTGTCAGCTTTTTGGACTAGCTCTGAAAAACTTTTTTGATTGATTTTTCCGTGAACGCTACTTGGGGCAGGGATGGTGGATTGATTTGCCTGTGTGGCTTGAGAAGTTTGTCGCTTGTTAGAAGCTTGGAATGATTGCCTTTGAATTTGTCGAGCACTGGGTGCTATGGTGGCATCGGGAGGGATGGTGTTACTTTTTGGTGCTGTTGTTGGTTTGGTTGGCTGCTGGGATATCTTTGTTTGGGATTTACTAGTTACTTGTGCTGAAGCGTTTGTTGTTTCTGCTATTTTTGACGGATCTGCGATATTTTTTACAGTGGTCCGTGATGGTGTAGAAGTAGCGGTTGGTGTGGTTGAAAAGTTTTGTCGTTGGTCTATTCGTATGGTGCCGGCGGTTCTTAAGGTGCCTTTTGGTCCGGTACGAAGGGTGCCGGTTGGTCCAGTGCGCACGGTTTGACCTTTAGTGGAAGTGGGAATTTTTATTGTATTGCCTTTCGTAGCAGAGGGGATTCTAACAGTGCCTCCTTTGGAGCTTGAAGGAATTCTTACGGTTTTGCCTTTTGTGGTTGGTATTTTAATTGTACTACCACGAGTTGATTGGGGAATTTTAACAGTGCCTGTTTTGGTGGGTATTGGAACAATAGGTGGGATTCTAACGGTTTTGCCTTTAGTTGTTTGTGGTAGAGGTTCGGCGGTTTTTAGAGTTTGAGCGGGTTCTTCGTTTGCTAGACTTGGAGTTGTTAGTGTTGTTGGTTGTTCGGGTGCGGGGGATTCATTTACAGCCTCGTTTTGAGGTTCTGGTTTATTGTCCTTTTTAGAGGTTTGTTTTTTATTTACTGTTTTTGGCTTTTTTTCTTTAATACCAAAAATCTCTCTAAGATTTTGTGCAACTTGTTTGCTCGCATCTGCCCCAGTTACTCCGCTAAGCAAACTTGTTTTAGCTGAATCAAGTTGTTCTTGAATGCGACTTTGATTATATTTAAAATCTCTTTCTAATGATTTATTAAAAACAGAAGTTCGGAGATTGTTAAGGGTTTCTGTGGGTATGGATATTGGGGTGGCTCCGAGTAAAAATGATTGAGCTCCTTTTTTAGTTTTTGCAAGTTGTTTGGTGACTTTTTTGTAAGTTTCAGGATCTAGTTTGGCTATGTTTTTTGCTATTTCGTTAGGATTATCAGGGTGGATTTTTATGGATTCTAAAAAGGAGCGATAAGCACTGCTATAGCGACTTGCTAAAACATCTTGTAATGGATTTTGAGAATCTTGTGGTGTTTGATTTGTGTCTTGTGCTTCGGGCATAATTCCTCCTAAATTATTTCCCTGTACTAACGAAAGTTGAGTTTATTTTTTATCGCACTAACTATAATCTTGGATTTTTTCCGGTGTTTGATTAGGTGCTTTGTTAATTCTGATGTTATCTCTTGTTCAACCAATCTTCTTATTGCGCGAGCTCCTTGTTCTGGTGGGAGTGTCTTTTGCATTAACCAATCACGAACAGATTCTGGTATATCACATGATATATTTTGAATTTTTGTTAACCTTTCACAGATTTGCTGTAATTCTTTATCTAAGATTGTGCGTAAGTTTTGGTTTGAGAGTTGATTAAAGGTTATGATTCTATCGAGACGATTTATGAGTTCTGGTTTGAATCGTGCTTTAATTTCATCAGCAATAATTGGATTTAATGATTGATCTTCTGAGCCAAAACCTACATTTTTTCGTTGTAGTTGGTCGGATCCAACATTTGATGTGAGTATTATGTAAGCATGTTTAAATGAGACTTTGCGACCAGTGGAATCTGTCATGGCACCATCTTCTAGTATTTGTAATAGTGTGTGTTGAACATCGGGGTGTGCTTTTTCAATTTCATCAAAACAAATAATACAATGAGGTCGTTTACGTATAGAGTCCGTGAGTTTATTGCTTTCACGATAGCCGACATAACCTGCGGGTGATCCGATTAATTTTGATATGGAATGAGGTTCAGAAAATTCTGACATGTCCAATTTAATAAAGGCATCTTCACGTGAGAAAAGATTATTAGCGATAGAACGTGCGAGTTCTGTTTTGCCGGTACCCGATGGTCCAACAAAAAGCATACTGGCTTTTGGTCTGCTTGGATCTTGTAATCCTAAGCGGGCGCGACGAATTATATCTGCAGTAGCTTGGATGGCTTGATCTTGTCCTATGATGCTCTCGGATAGTTTTTTTTCTAAGCCCATCATTTTTTCTTGTTCTGTGGCTAGGATTAGTGAGAGGGGCACATCGGCCATGCGGGCAACCACTCTAGCTACATCTTCTGGCGTGATGACCGGAATATTTTTTTGTTGATCACGTTCTAATTGACTCTGTAATTTTTTGTGATCTTTTTTTAGCCTGTCAGCATCATCTGCAATTTCAGCTGCTTTTGCCAAGTCTTGTTTTTTTAGATGTTCTTTTGATTCGGCCTCTTTATTATTAATAGCAGCCTGTAAAACAGAGAGTCGCTCAATGTCTTCTTTGGATTTACGTTTGGCAATAACACTGGCAGCAGCTTCGTCTAAAAGATCGACTGCTTTATCAGGGAAAAGGCGATCGGTTAAAAATTTATCAGCTAAATCAACAGCAGCGACAAGAGTTTCTGGTTTGTATTTAACATTGTGGTGTTTTGCGTAACGGCTTGATAAACCTTTTAACATGTCTAGTGTTAGAGTCTTGCTCGGTTCATCGATGACTATAGGTTGAAATCGGCGCTCTAGTGCAGCATCAGTTTCTATATGTTTTTTATATTCGCTCCATGTCGTTGCGCCAATGCAACGAATTTCTCCGCGGGATAAAGCTGGTTTAAGAATGTTGGCAGCATCTAATGACCCTGATGTTGAGCCTGCTCCAACTATATTGTGAATTTCATCTATAAAAAGAATTACTTTAGTATCTTTGCGTGCTTCGTCCACTATTTGTTTGAGACGAGCCTCAAATTCACCACGATACATCGTTCCTGCAACAGTTGAAGCCAAATCAAGAGAAAGTATTTTAAATCCATGTAAAGCATCAGGAACATCGCCTTGTACTAGTCTTTGGGCTAAACCTTCTACTATTGCTGTTTTACCAACGCCGGGCTCACCCAAAAGAATGGGGTTTGATTTTGTGCGTCTAATAAGGACCTCGATAACACGATCGAGCTCAGTATCACGCCCGATTACAGGGTCTAATAATTCAGCAACATCTTCTTTGGTAAGATTTCTGGCAAAACTATCCAACATTGTTGCATTGGTTTGTCTCTTGTTGCCAAGAAGTGGGGAGATTTGTGATAAATCAGAATCCGGAAAAATATCGGAACCAAATTCTTCTGATTCTTGGGCTTTTTTGTTTAGTTCGTCGATTTCTGGAAATTGAGATTCGGATTTTAAGATTGATTCTACATGGTCTTGAAGTAATGTGATTTCAATATTGGATCTTTTAAAAAATACGGAAATGCTAATGTCGTCTGATTCTATGAGGGCGGCGAGTAGATGCTCTGTTCCTATGTATTTATGTTCGCGGAGATGCGCTATAACTACACATTTTTCGATAATTTTTTTAACACTTTCAGAAAGATCTAAAGCCATGACAGATTTTTTTTGTCTTGGTGTACCACGAAAGAATTCGGTTGCGAGGTTGCTATCACATCCAGCTTTTTTTAAAATTTCACCGCCCAATGAACCTTTTTCGTTTAAAAGTCCGACTATAAGGTCACCAGGTTCAATAATCTCACGCCCATTTGAAACAGAAAAAGCTAGAGCTTTTTGGAGAGCTTCTTTTAAGTGAGTAGTAAAACGTCCTATTAAATCATTTGGCAACATATTTAGGGGTTGCTGAGCATGGAGCGTAGATTTTTAATACGATCATCTATTGGGGGATGTGTGCTAAATAGACCGGACACTTTTTTGGCATTTAAAGCGTTGGCTTTGGGACTTGAAATCCAAAGATGATTAGTAGCATTGGAACGACGGCGCATGGGCGTTGCGTTGTCACGGATTTTTTCTAATGCGGTTGCTAAGCCATCAGGATATCTGGTAAGTAATGCGCCAGATGCATCAGCTAGATATTCACGTCGTCTGGAGATGGCTAATTTTATTAGTTCGGCTATGACTGGTGAGAGTACAATAAAAATAAGACCAATAATCATTAACACTCCGCCGCCTTCGCGTTTACGACCGCCGAAGATTGCTCCGCGAAACATCCAGTCACCTAGCATAACAAGCGCTCCAACCAAAACGGCAATGAGTATCATTAAGCGCGTGTCGTAATTTTTAATATGTGAAATTTCATGAGATAAAACTCCTTCTAATTCTGTTTTGTCTAATATCTGCAAAAGGCCAGTAGTAACAGCTACACTGGCATGATCAGGATCCTTTCCTGTTGCAAAAGCGTTTGGTGATGGATCATCAACAATGTAAATTTTGGGTTTGGGGATACCAGCGGTTATTGATAGATTCTCTACAGTGTTCCATAGAGTGGGGAATTGGGATCTGTCTGTGAGCTCATGAGCGCCAAGAGAAAGTAGTGTGATTTTTGATCCAGCTTGCCATGAAATCAGTGTCCAAATTGATGAAATTACGAGTGCAAGAATTAAGCCCGTGTAACCATAGCCATTGATATAACCCCATGTATAACCAGCTAACATTAAAATACCTATAAATAGTGCTATGAGTAAATTCGTTTTGCGTTTATTGGAATCTATTTGATTATACATAACAAGTGAACTTCCTATTTTTTAAGCTCCGAAAAATTTTCGGAGCTCTATAAAACTGGACGTTATTGATTGTCAGGTTTTGTTTCTTCGGTTGGTGTTGCTGATTCAGGAGTTGGTACTGGAGCTGTTGGATCTTCTGGTTTTTTTTCAAAATCAACAACAGGTACTGCTTTTGCTTCTTCTTCTGCTTCAAAGAATTTGTATGCTTTAAAGCCAAGCATGCTACCAATCATGTTAGTTGGGAAAACTTGCAGCTTGGTGTTAAAGTCACGTACATTGCCATTATAAAAGCGACGTGATGCTTGAACTTTGTTTTCTGTATCAGCCAATTCTTGTTGAAGGTGTAAAAAGTTTTGGTTTGCTTTTAATTCTGGGTAGCTTTCTGCAACGGCAAACAAACTTTTCATTGTTCCCATTAATTGGTTTTCGCTGGCGATTTTTTCATCAATCGTACCAGCTTGCATTGCTTTGGAACGGGCTTCTGTGACTTGGGTAAAGACCGAGCTCTCATGAGACGCATAACCCTTTACTGTGGAAACGATATTTGGGATCAGATCATGACGGCGTTTTAGCTGTACGTCGATATCTGACCAAGCTTCGTCAGTACGGTTTTTGGCTTTTATTAAACCGTTGTAGACTGCTATTAGCCAAGCGGCAATAACTACTGCAACGATTAAAAGAATCCAAATAATTGTCATACTTTTAATGTTAAAAATAATTAGGAATTATGTGCTTAGTATAGACGAAATGTTGCATACGGTCAATAATATATGACATATGGAAAATGATATTTTAAACGCTTTTAAAGCATATGACATAAGGGGTGAGTCACCAGAGCCAATAAACGCAGAATTTGCCTATAAATTAGGAAAAGCTGTAGTAGAGGCTATAAATCCAAAAAAGGTCCTAGTAGGCAAGGATATGCGATTAACTTCGCCTGAGTTGGAAGACTCTTTAGTAAAGTCTTTGATTGAACAAGGCGTTGAGGTTATAAAAATTGGTCTTTGTTCAACTCCTGTGTTCAATGTATTGATGGGTTTGAATCAGGGCAAGGTGGATTTGGGTATAATGATTACTGCTAGTCATAATCCTGGAAAGTATAATGGTTTTAAATTTACAAATTCTTTAGTACAACCTATTGGTTTGGATTCGGGTTTGGACAAAGTTAGAGATGTATTTTTAACGGCAAGTGAAAAGTCGCAAGTATCAAATATCGGCGCAGTAGAAGAAGATAAAAACGCTTTGGATAGATATGTGGATTTTGTAATAGAAAAAGTTGAACTACCAGATGATATGAAAAAAATTAATGTTGTAATTGATGCGGGTAACGGGATGGCGGGTTTGGTGGTTCCAAAGGTATTAAAAAAGTTAACTTGGTTGCAAGCAGAAGAGTTATATTTTAATCTTGATGGTAATTTTCCTAACCACGAAGCCAATCCTATTAAGCCAGAGACCATGACTGATCTTATCGCAAAGGTTAAGGAAACAGGGGCTGATATGGGTATTGCTTTTGACGGAGATGCTGATCGTATAGGTTTTGTTGATGAGAAGGGTGAGCAGATTCCTGGTGATATTTTGACTGCGTTGTTTGCTAAAATTCAATTGAAAAAATTTAAAGGTGGCAAGGTTGTTTATGATGTGCGTAGTTCTTGGACAGTTCCACATACGATAGAACAAGCAGGTGGCGAATCGGATATGTATGTTGTGGGTTCTGCGATGATTAAAAGGCATATGCAAAAAGAAGGTGCGGTGTTCGGTGGAGAGATGAGTATGCATTATTACTTTAAAGAGTTTTGGAATGTGGAGAGTGGTGATTACGCGATGCTGGTTTTGATGAAATATCTACAAGAGACCGGTAAAAAATTAAGTGAGATATGGAAGCCATTGCAAAAGTACTTTTCATCAGGTGAGATTAATTTTGAAGTAAAAGATAAGGATGCAACTTTGGAGAAGATACTTAATGAATACAAAAGTGATGCAACGCAATTTTCTGACATGGATGGACTTCGTTTTGAGTTTGGAGATCCTAAAATTGGTGAGGCTTGGTGGTTTAATTTGCGCAAGTCAAATACTGAGCCTTTGATAAGATTGAACCTTGAAGCAACATCAGAGGAATTAAAAAATGAAAAAATCGAAGAATTATCGAATTTGATAAACGGATAATTAAGTATATGATAGGACTATTCGATTCAGGTATTGGAGGTTTAACTGTTGTAAGAGCATTATTGCAAAAATATCCAAATGTAAATTTTATATATTTGGGCGATACGGCACGTTTTCCTTATGGTAATAAAAGCAAAGAAACGGTAGAGCGTTATGCTGTAGAAGATGCTAAATTTGTGATTGATAAAGGAGCAAAAATGGTTATTGTTGCATGCAATACAGCTAGCTCTTTGGCCATGGAAAAACTTCGAAAGACTTACCCGGGAATTCCTTTTGTGGGAGTTATTGAACCGGCAGCCAAGATGGCTGTTCAGGTGAGTAATAAATCAATAGGAGTTATCGGTACAAGAGCAACAGTTGGGTCAGGAATTTATGATACTGTGATACACAGTCTAAAACCTCAGATTAAGGTGCAGCAGAAAGCTTGTCCATTATTTGTGCCTTTGGTTGAAGAGGGGATGTTTAGCGACCAGATTACAAAAATAATGGTACGTAGGTATTTAACTTCATTAAGACAGGCAAATGTAGAATCTTTGGTTTTAGGGTGTACACATTATCCTTTTTTACAGCCATTATTACAGAGATTTATGGGAAATAAGGTTAATGTTATAAATTCTGCGGAAGCAGTAGTGCAAGAAGCAAACGATTTGTATCCGGATTTGTTTTTAGAAACTCCCGACATTCATCAAAAAATAGCTTTTACAGACACCTCTGCTTATAATGACGATTTGGCAATGAGGTGGCTTGGTAAAAGGGTTGAAATTATTAGTGTGTGATATAATATTTGTATGGCGATGAATCCATTTGATAATGGCGTTTTGCCGAATTTATCAGAGAATGCTTCTGATGCGGATCCGGATTCTTCTAGGGTAAGAGGTAAGAAGAGTGCTAAAGAGATGCTTGTCGAGAAGCGTAATTTTTACTTTCTAGAAAGGCCGGATGATGCTCAAAGACTGGAGAGCTTTTTATTAGAAGTTAAGGATCATTTATGTAAAGGATGGATTTTTGGTATAGATAAAATTATTAATAAAATACCAAAAGAAGAGATCGAGTCAGATAATTTTCAAAATGCGGTAAAGATTGGGATTTTAAAAAGTTTATTGGATTTGCACCCGCAAAATGCTTTAGAAATTAAAAGGAAGTTATTAGTGGGTAAAACATCTTTAGATGAATTGGAGGTTAAAGAGGCGGCTGAGAGGGCTTATGATGTCTTTTTGGCTCATGGCCAGCTGGAAATTGCTAAAAACATTAGAGCTGAATTTCCATTTTAGTTAAAATAACGAGCATCTTCACAAAATGTTGCTAGTTGCGTAATATGTCCGCATGTCACATGTCATAATTTTTTTGATTGTTTTGTCGGTTTTGGTGCTCATCCACGAGGTTGGGCATTTTGTTGCTGCGCGCTTTTTTAAAGTGAAGGCAGAAGAGTTTGGATATGGTTTTCCACCACGTATTATTGGTATTGTTAAAGATGCGGGTAAGTGGAAGAAAGTTAGTGGCAAAGATGAAACTTCTTATAAAAATACAATTTGGTCTATAAATTGGTTGCCAATGGGAGGTTTCGTGCGTATTAAAGGTGAGAATGCTGATGATGAGCATAATGATGCTGATTCCTTTCATACAAAGCCGATTTGGCAACGAATTATTATTTTAGCAGCCGGAGTAACCATGAATTGGTTATTGGCTTTTGTTTTATTTGTCACGATTTTTAGCTTGGGTGCTCCGGCGATTTTAGAAGATATTCCTGCGGGGGCTAAAATTGAGGACAGGAGTATAAGAATTACAAATATATTAGTTAATAAGCCTGCCGCTGTAGCTGGATTGGAAGTAGGCGATAGGATTCTTACGATTGATGGACAAGCTCCGGATAATTATCAACAAGCGATTGATTTTATTGGTGCAAAGGGTGAAGAGGCTTTTGATGTAACTTATGATCGCAATGGAGAACAGAAAACCGTAAAAGTTGAGCCACAATTTCTTGAAGAAATTGGTAAACCTGGTATTGGTGTAGCCATGTCGGATGTTGGTATTGTGAGGTTTGCTTGGTATCAGGCAATTTGGCAGGGTGGAGTTGCGACTTATGGATATACAAAAGCTATTATTATGGCATTTGGCGGAATGGTGAAGGATTTGGTTTTACTGAAAGGTTTTGAGGAGGATGTGGCCGGTCCGATTGGTATTGCTGTAATGACGGGTCAAATAGCTAAGCAGGGAATTGTGCCTTTGTTGCAATTTGCGGCAATACTCTCTATTAATTTGGCAGTTATTAATTTTTTACCGATTCCGGCTCTAGATGGAGGTAGGGTTCTGTTTCTGATTATAGAAAAGATTCGCAAAAAGGCTATGGCAAGAAAGCTAGAGGCAAGTATTCATCAAATTGCATTTATTTCTTTGATTATTTTAATTTTACTTGTGACCATTAGGGATTTGGGTAAATATGGTGGAGTAATAATTGGGGGAATTAAGAATTTGATTGGTATATAATATGAAAGATCAATTGGAGGCCTTAAGGCTACAAATTGCAAAAGATATAGGATCCGCTGAAACGCTGGAAGTTTTGGATGAGTTGGAAATAAAATATCTTGGCAGAAAAGGTGAATTGACAGCTATATTAAAGGGTTTGGCAACGGTTTCTGCCGAAGATAGGCCAGTTTTGGGTGCATTGGCAAATGAGGTAAAGCAAGCTGGCATGGATTTGCTTGAGAGACGTAGAAATGAGTTATCATCAAGTAAGTTTGCAGCTTTAGCAGATACAGAACGGGCTGATATGACTGAACCGGGGAAGCGTCCTGTGGAAGGTCATTTGCATTTGGTGACACAGACTATTAGAGAGATAACAGATATTTTTGAAAAAATTGGATTTTATCGTACTAGGTATCCGGAAATTGATTGGGATTGGTATGCGTTTGAATCTTTGAACATGCCACCCGACCATCCGGCTCGTGATGATTGGGAGACTTTTTTTATGGATGCCGTGTCGAGTGATGCTAAGAAGCAGGGGAGAATGGTTTTGACTCCGCATACATCAAACGGGCAAGCGCATGAGCTGGAACGTCATGAGTTTCCGGTAAGAATGCTGGGAATAGGTAAGTGCTACAGAAGACAGTCCGATGCAACCCATGCTCCAATGTTTCATCAATTTGAGGGTTTGTATGTTGATGAAGGTGTAAACCTATCTCATTTGCGTGGAATTTTGGATTATTTTGCGGAACAATTTTTTGGTAAAGGACGTGTGTCTCGAATCCGACCTCATCATTTTAGATTTACTGAACCATCATTTGAGGTTGATATTTCCTGTGGTATTTGTGGTGCTACGGGTGTTGTTAATGGACAGAAGTGTAAAATTTGTAAACAAGGATGGCTCGAGATTGGTGGAGCCGGCATGGTGCATCCTAATGTTTTAATGGCATCAGGTGTGGATCCTAAAAAGTATTCGGGTTTGGCTTTTGGATGGGGAATCGAAAGAGTTGCCATGATGAAAGAAGGTACACAATTAGATGATATTCGTATTCTTTATCAGAATGATGTTAGGTTTTTAAAGCAGTTCTAAAATAATGCCTGCTTTTGAAATAGTTTTGACGCAAGTTGCGACTTTCGTGGCCGATAATGTATCGGTGTTGTTTTTAGTGTGCGGTTTTATTTGCGGATTAATTTTGTGGTTTATCAAACCTTGGCGAATGACTGATGCGGCGGCTACTGTGGTGAATACGGTTTTAGGTGTTATTTATAGCTTGATAGCTTTTTCGTTTGTGGTTTTTAATTTTACTGATTGGATCAAAGGCAATAGATCAGATGAGAGTAATGTTTGGGCAATAATTTTAATGATAGGGATTACGTCTTTGCCCATAATTTTTTATGCTTTATTGAGACAGTTGGATAAAAATAGGGATAAGCCTTCGAATCATCCGGTTTTGAGTATGGTTTTAGATTATATGGGTTTGGCTTTTTTTATGGGTTTTATATTCATTTTGGGTTTTGGAGCTTTTGCAGAACCATTGCCTGATTTTGTGTTTAGTTTAAAATTTTTCACTAATGTATTTTTATTTTTAGGCGGAGGGTTATTCTTTTTAAGATTTGTGATTGGATTGTTTGTGGCATTGGTTTTAAAGGATGAAAATTATAAAAAAGCAGTGGCTAAATATTATAATTGGATATTATATGGATTTATTGGGTGTGC
>JAHJSR010000030.1 GCA_018830085.1 Patescibacteria group bacterium | reverse complement strand
ACGAGCAATTTCGGCCGCAGCAGCTTCTTGGGCGCTCTGGCGCTTTGTTGGGGCTTATATGCCTTTGTATATGGCTTTTGTGTTTGGGGCAGCTTGTGCGGTCATTTTAGCCTTTGCTGTGCGCCTTGTGACCGTTCAAGACATCCTACCGCTATGGAGGGGGCTCAAAAACCGGTTTTCCAAACCCGAAACCGTTCATGAATCCTAAAACTCTTTTCACTTTAATAACAGATGACTATCCGCCCCAAAAGGGCGGAGTTGCGCGTTATCTATCTTCATTAGTGGAAGTCGCCAAAGGACAGATTAAGGTCGTCCTTCCGCTAAGTTCTGAATACAAAGATCAAAGTTCCGGATTTTACAAAACTCAGGTTATAAAATCAAATTTTGAATGGTCTCTTTGGCCAAAATGGTCGCCGCTTATTAAACGTTGCCTAGAAGCTAAGGATACTGTTCTACTTATTTCACACGTTTTACCAATCGGCACCGCAGCTTATATCTCAAAATTGATTGGTGGCCCGGATTATGTAATCATTTTTCATGGCACGGATTTGGTAAGAATCAACACGGCATGGAAAAAGTTTTTGTTAAAAAGAATAGCTACAAAAGCAAAACTGCTTGTTACCAACAGCCAAGCTACCAATAAAATCCTAAAACGTCTTTTGCCAAACTCAGAGTCATTAGTTGTTACGCCCGGAGTGGAATTCATCCCACCAAAAGATAAACAATCAATGCGTCAAAAACTAAATTTACCGGGTGATGAGTTTGTGGTGCTTAGTGTAGCTAGATTGGTTGAGCGCAAGGGGATTGATACCCTTATCCAAGCAGTTGCAGAATCAGATCTGGCCGACAAAAAATATAGGTTAATAATTATCGGCGATGGTCCTCAGCGAGAAATTTTAGAAAATCTTGCTTTGATTAATCAAGTTAATGTTGATTGGATACAAAACGTAACGGATGACGAACTTCAAAATTGGTATCATGCCTCAGACGTTTTTTGTTTACCCGCTCGTGAACAAATAGATGATGTTGAGGGGTTCGGTATTGTTTTTTTAGAAGCCGCGGTAGCAGGTTTACCTGTTATTGCCGGTGATAGCTGGGGTACATCCGAAGCCGTAAAAGATAGGGTTACAGGTCTACTGGTTCCACCAGATGTAAAAAATGTTGCTTTGGCTCTATATGAATTATTTAATGATCACGTAAAACGTAAAATGATGGGTATTGAGGGTATATTAAGAGCTAGTCGTGATTTTAAATGGGAAGATAGATGGAGCCTTTTAAAAGACGCGCTCCAAAATAGTGATTTGAAAGTTAAAGCTACCAATGAAAAGTTCAAAACACAAGATCAAGAATCAAATATCAGCATAGTTATTCCATGTTGGAATCATGCTAAAGAATTAAAAGATACTTTAGGTTCCTTGGTTGAGCAAACTATAAAACCGGCACAGGTGATAGTGGTTGATGATGGCTCTATTGATAATCCAAAACAAGTAGCAGATGGCTTTAAGGAGCAGTTAGTAATTGAATTTATTAAGTTAGAAAAAAATTCCGGAGCTCCGGTTGCACGTAATACAGGGGCTAAAAAAGCTTTGGGAGAATTTGTAATGTTTTTGGATGCGGACGCAAAACTTGTACCGCAGGCTTTGGAAAAACTTTCTACAGCTCTTAGGTTGAATCCGAATAAGGCTTATGCTTATGGAGATTTTTTATGGGGTAAGCGTTTGTTTAAAGCTAAGGAATTTAACCCTGAGCAACTAAAAAATCAAAACTATATTCATACTTCTGCGTTAATCAGACGAGATCAATCAATACTTTTTGATGAATCTTTGACCAAGTTTCAAGATTGGGATCTTTGGTTGTCAATGCTGGAACAAGGTAAATACGGGGTTTGGGTTCCGGAAGTATTGTTTCATATCACAGAACGTAAGCAGGGGATTAGCCATTGGTTGCCTTCGTTTGCCTATAAAATACCTTGGCCGATTTTTGGCTGGACTCCCGAGGTAATTCTCAGGTATCGTAAAGGAGAAATAATAATCAAAAAAAAGCATAAGATATGAAAGATTTACACATAGTAGTAGTGAGTTGGAATGTACGAGAAGAGCTCGAACGTTGCTTGAGGTCTTTGCCCGAGGCTTGTGCTGATTTAACATGGGAATGTGTGGTTGTAGATAATGCATCGGTTGATGGTAGCGCTGAAATGGTTAAAAATAATTTTACACATGAACCTCGTATTGGAGTTGTTAAGAACAAAATAAATTTAGGTTTTTCAAGAGCGTGTAATCAAGGTGCCGCTCATCATCAGGCCCGCAATGTCTTGCTACTTAATCCTGACACAGAATGTCCTGCCAATTCGTTAAAAAAATTAGTTCAAAAAATAGATTCAAATAAATATATTGGCATCATTGGTCCTAAAATCTTATATCCGGACGGTTCATACCAACAATGTGTTTGGCGTTTTCCTAGTTTGGTTGACCAGTTTTTAATTTTATTAAAACTTCATCATATTTTTCCTAATTCCAAACCATTGCAAAGATATTTTCATAAAGATTTAAATCCCAATCAAGAGCAAGAAGTTGATCAAGTTATGGGGGCATGTTTTTTGGTTAAAGCTTCTTGCTGGAATCAAATGCACGGTTTAGACCAAAGGTATTTTATTTGGTTCGAAGAAGTTGATGCTTGCAAGCAAGCCAAAAAAAATGGCTGGAAGGTGTATTATGATCCATCAATTGCAATAATTCACTATGGTGGTCAATCATTTGCAAAAGCATTTACTTTAAAAAAACAGATGTATTTTAATGATAGCTTGTTAAAGTACATGCTAAAGTGGCACGGCATCTTTGCGTGGCTGGTTGTCGCAATCCTCCATCCCATATCTTTGTTTCTTGCGTGGCTGGTTGGTATTGGTAGGTACGCTGGTTTTTTGCAAAAAAAACAAGAGCCGATAAAAGATAAAAAAAACAAAATATTTTTTAGTTTACCTTGTCAAAAATTTTTAACCGCAAGTTGGCATTGGCTTTTAATAATATTAGGAATAGAGATTCTCTCACTCTTATCAAACAACCAAGTCGTGTTTCAATCCATTATTGCGACTGGTATAGGTATTCTAGTAGCTTATCTAGGATATAAAAAACCCTATTTAGCATTAACAGTCGTCGCTATTGAACTATTGATCGGCGGATTCGGGTATTTATTTAGTTTTAATATTGGTAGTGAAGGCTTGGGGGTTTCTTTGAGATTAATTCTCATGGCTAGTTTTTTCTTTGGTTGGGGACTTAACGCTTTAAAGAATCGTATTTGGAAATTTTGGAAGTTAAAAGAGTTGGTTATTTTACAAGCTTGGGGAGGTGTGGCTTTATTGATTTTTATCGGTATTGTTCGTGGACTGCAGCTGCAAACAGCTTATCTTTTTCAGGATGTTAATGCTTGGTTCTTTTTATTGTACTTTGTGCCTGTACTTGACGTTTCTCATAGATATGGCAAAGAATTAAAAACTTATTTACAATCAGCAATTTTAGCCGGTGTTGTGTGGGTATGCTTTAAAATTTTATTAACATTTTATATTTTTACACATGGTTTTTGGGGCATGGAAACTTGGTATACGTGGATTAGGGATACTCGTATTGGTGAAATAACACCAGCTGGTAATGGTCTTTTTCGTGTATTTTTTCAATCCGCAATATATCAAATATTCATACCATTGTTTATTTTTCCATGGTGGGTAGCGCAAAAAAATCTTAGCAACACAACCATCCCTGCGTATGCCATTGGTAATGCAAATCAAATATCAAAAATTTATGCAAAAAATTTATTCATGGTTCTTTGGGTTTTGAGTTTGAGTACAATATTGTTGAGTCTATCACGAAGTTTTTGGTTAGGCGCATTTTCGGGTGCTGCGGCTGTTATTATTTTATCAATTGTAAATTTAAGAAAATTTCCAATCTCGAGTAGTATTAAGGCAATATTGGGAAGTTTGGGTGCGGTTTTACTAATATTGGCTATCATGTTTTTTCCATGGCCCAACAAAACACAAGGAACATTTTTTGAACTTTTAAGTAGCAGGGGATCGGTTAGCGACGCTGCGGCGAGTAGTCGTTGGAACTTGTTGCCGGCCATGATAGATAAGATTGAATCTGAGCCAATTTTAGGTCATGGTTTTGGCTCAACAGTAACCTATAAGAGTCAAGATCCTAGAGTCCTTAAACAGAATCCTGATGGCGTGTTTACGACATATGCTTTTGAATGGGGATGGCTAAGTTTCTACATAAAATTCGGAATTCTTGGTATACCTATTATGTTATGGTTATTAATATCTTTAACATACAGAACATGGATTTCACCATTGGATTGGTGGTTGCGAGTTGGTATGGTGTCTAGCCTTTTAACTATTGCTACGATACATATTTTTACACCATATCTTGATCATCCATTAGGTTTTGCTTGGCTTCTGGCATTGGAAGGAATTTTAGCTATGGCCTACGATAATAAAACAAATGATTTTCAGCACGGTTAGTATTGATAGTAGATAAAAATATGCCGTGTGCATTTTACGAATCACCTTTAGGTTGGATAAAAATAGTTGCTAATCAGCAAGGAATTATTAAAATTGATTTTACTCATCCTCAGGATTACGAAGCATTAACAGATCAGCAATCGTTGCCATGGATTAAAGGGTCCCAGGATGATACGCCTTTAGGAAAATGTATTATCCAATTGCAGGAATATTTTTTAAATAAACGTAAAATATTTGATTTGCCGCTAAAGCTATCTGGAACTGATTTTCAAAAATCTGTGTGGTTGTCTTTAAAAGAAATTCCACACGGTAAGACTATATCTTATCAAAAAATAGCCAAGCAGGCGGGATATCCTCTGGCTCATAGAGCTGCAGCAAATGCGATTGCGGCTAATCCCTTATCTATTGTACTGCCTTGTCACAGGGTAGTTTTATCTTCGGGTCGAATTGGTGGTTATGCTTGGGGAGAGGATAAAAAACAGTGGCTTTTAAAGCATGAAAAAACAATAAATCATGAGATTGCGTAAGGTTGGGTTAAGTATTGAGGATATTCAATCAAGACAGCAACTCAGTCTCACAAAAAAGCTTGTTTAAAGCATTTTTATTTTAGTTTGTATTTTAACTCTTGACAAAAGTAGCTTTTTGTGATAGTTTGGCAATCATACGAGGTTTGGCTAAGAGCGACAGTCCTCGTAGGAGCGTGCAACGCTCCCGTCACCGGCAAGCCACAAAATTCTTGGGTGGCTGACGAAGTTATAAAAAGGCAAGGGGGAAAGCCGAACGGGTATTTAAGCAAACAAATAACAACCCCGTCCCCTTCAGTGCGATTGCGCGTTGTCGCCGCCACGCTCCTTGGGAGCTCCGGTGTAAAAGACCCAAGGTCCCGGAGACAAAAAATCGAAAATTATAAACGCGCTGCAAAAAACTCAATGGAGCCTTGTGAAACACTCTCACAAGGCTCTTGTATTTTATTGGGTTTATCCTCTATAACCAGATATAAAGTATATACTTTCAAGAGGCTTACCGCCCTCTAATTGTAATTTTGTGATTTCTAAAACTTTTTGATCGCCGCACTTTATCAATATTGCATTGTCGATAATATCAATCATCCCAACAGGTTTGTGTGTATTAAGCGCTGATAAGCAGGCTGATAGTATTTTCATTCTTTTGCCATTCCATTCGGTCCAGGTTCCGGGCCATGGGTCATAAGCTCTTATTAATCGTTCGATTTCTTCGGCTGGTTTTGACCAATCGATTTTTCCATCTTCACGTTTTAAGATTTTGCAATAAGTCGCCAAGTCGTGATTTTGTTCAGTTGGAGATATTGTTCCTTTCAAATAATCATCCAATACGTCTGGTAAAACTTCAGACCCAATTGAAGAAAGTCTTCTAAATAACATGCCTCCAGTATCGTTAGCACGGATTGGTTCAACTTCTTTATGCAAAATTGGACCATGATCCATTAAAGCATCTATTTTCATAATTGTAACACCAGACTCTTCATCGCCGGTAGCTATTGCTGCTTGAACGCATGATGCACCACGCCAACGGGGCAATAGAGATCCGTGTAAATTTATTACACCCATCTTTGGAATGTTAATAACACGCTGGGGAATTATCTGACCATAGCTAACAACCACAAAAACATCTGCTGTTAAGCTTGAAAGTTTTTGGTATGCCTCATCGGATTTTAGTTTTTCAAACTGAAAAACCTCAATACCTCTTTTTTCCGCTAAAGATTTAATCAGCGGGGACTCCATTTTTTGATGCCTACCAACCGGCTTATCTGGCTGTGTTACAACCGCGATAATTTCAAACCTAGAATCATCTAAAAGTATTTGCATGGGTTTTACGGAAAATTCTCCTGCACCGAAATAGATAATTCTATGTGACATATAAATTTTGTGTATTCTAATGCAGTTAGTATCTTAGGTCAACCGTTAATGTTTTATAAAAAGGTTATAAACAAAAAATGAAAATAACTTTACTACTTCAAAATATAAGTATTCTCAAATAGTATTTTTAGACTTATTCAGGAATATACTCACCCTTAGTTATTTTGTGGGTTTTATCAACAAACAATATTCCATCCAAATGATCGAGTTCATGTTGAACGACTACCGAATCAAAGTTTTTTAAATCAGTTTCAAATCTACGACCGTGTCTATCCAAAGCTTTTAGATGTATTTTTTTTGATCTTTCCACTAAGCCATAAACTTTAGGAACACTTAGGCAACCTTCTTCAGTTTCGATTAAAGTGTCAGAAAATTTGGTTATTTCAGGATTAATTAATGCCATAACCTGTCTACCTAGAGTCACTATTACTACTCTTTTATTTATGCCTATTTGTGGTGATGCTATACCCACGCCATCCTCAACTTCCATGGTTTTAATCAGCTTATTTAAAAAGTCTTGGAATTCTTTGGTTGTTATATCTTTTTGGGCAATTTCAATAGACCTCTCTCGAACCGAGGGGGATTTGTATGTGAGAACTTCAAACGTATCATTCATATTATCCGCACTTGCTAATTAATGCGTTATCTTAGCAGAAAAAGGCGATTGGGTCAATATCTAGGATACCAAATGCTGTAAAAATAGCCAAATTATCAATTATATCATCCCTACTCAAGCCCGCTTTTGGAAAGATATGAAATACCGATCTTGGCTCTCGGCTTTTTGGTCTAAATTCTATAGGAAATGGACCCTGAAATGTAAAATTATCAGATAATGCCTGTAGTTCTGTAAACTTATTTTGAACGATTTTTGCATTATCCAAATCTCCGGGAACAATTAATTTAATGAGTTTTTTGGCTGGAGGATAACCAAAGATATTCCTTTCATTCCATTCACTAGCCCATGCTTTTTCTAGACCTGAGCCTGTTAGCCAGGTTTT
>JAHJSR010000029.1 GCA_018830085.1 Patescibacteria group bacterium | reverse complement strand
TGTGATATAATACTCACATGAATGCAAAATCCGGTTCTGAAATAAATATACAATTCACTAACAAGGAAAAATTTCGTGCCTACACGCGATTTTTAAAAATAATTTGGCAATATAATAAACCACTTACTTTATTCAGAATCATAATAATTATCTTGGGTGCTTTTCTTCAACCACTCGAAGTTTACTTTTTTTCATTATTCATTGCAGCTATTGCAGACGGTAGCACGGACAAGGCGCTAACCCTGCTTATTGTAGTAATAATCTCTTATGGATTTAGACGTTTAATTGGTGAGCTGACCTGGTCTCAAGCCGATGACTGGTTTATGAAGGTAGCGACCGCGGCCACTCAACAAAAAATCTGGGAAAGCGTTGCACGTCTAAAACCCGAAGCATTAAACGAGGCCGAAGTCCGCCGTAGTTTGGATTTTGTGCGTGAAGATCTTTGGCGCTTAAACCGACTAACCGGCAACTCTGAATGGTTTTTACGATCAAATTTAAAATTCATCGCCGCCATCGGCTTAGCAATGGTTGCGCCTTGGTGGATTAGTGTCATAGTCCTTGCAGATGCGATATTGCAAGCCATAAACCTACGCTCCGAATCAAAAAATGACATATGGACAGCCACATGGAACACTTTAGACGGACGACGTATTGAATATACACGCTATGTTTTTTTAGACCTCCAAAGTTACCTACAACTGAGATTGTTAGGAGGCGAAAAATCTTTTCTAAAAAAATTCATTACCGCTAATAAAAAAATAATTTCTCGTTTTCGCAAAGTAGCTTTAAAAAGTATACGTAATCGCACCGTACTGACCATTTTTCACGTTGCGGCTTACTCCATTGTTATTATCATCATGGGTCAAAAAGCCTTAGCAAATCCAGAAGACTTGGCTATTCTTTATATCGCCTTAAATCTCTTCGGTCTTATGGGCGAAGCATTAAATGGCATTTCCGGATCCATTACAAGTGTTTGGTCTGATATGCAAATATTAGCTTATATTAATAGACTAATGGATAAAACTCCAGAAAAAACCACCGGCCGCCAAATCCCGCAAGAAAAATTAATCATAGAATTTAAAAATGTTAATTTTAAATACAAAGGAAGCGAAAAATTTGCATTAAAAAATATTAATCTAAAAATATCCGAGGGAGAACATTTAGCTATAGTCGGTGAAAACGGTGCCGGCAAAACAACCTTCTTGCGGTTACTCTCAGGCTTAGACAAACCAACGTCCGGTAAAATTCTAATTAATAATCATCCTTTAGAGGACTACATCCCCGCTAAATGGCGATCAGCTTTTCACTTAATGCTTCAAGATGCAATCCTATTTCAAGATTTTGTTAAAGACAACATCTACTATGGGACTGACTCTAAAAAAGATGAGGACTTCAGTTACAAAAAAGCTTTGCATATTGCAGGTTCTGATGTGGTAATAGATTCCTTGCCCGAAAAAGACAAAACATTCCTAGGTAGCTGGGCATCTCCACCCGGAATAATTCCCCACCAAGTTTCCGGTGGACAAACTCAACGCATTCTTATTAGCCGAACTCTATTACACGGTGGCCGAATTATTGGTTTTGATGAACCAACATCAGCCATGGATGCAAATGCGGAAATGCGCTTTTTTGAACGTATGCTAAAAGCCTCAGGCTCACGTGGACTTATTTTCATCTCTCATAGATTCTCAACAGTACGACGTGCCGAGCGCATAATCGTCTTTGATAAAGGCCAATTACAAGATCAAGGAACACACGAAGAATTAGTTAACAAAAAAGGTAAATACGCCGCCCTCTACAACGAACAAGCCAAGTGGTATAACTAAACAATCACAGCCCAGCGGAATCTACAAACACTGAGAAAATAAAAAAACAATTAATCAATAATCGGAACTAACCAAGTTCCTTTTTTTTAATTACTTGACAGTCCTCATTCAAAAATATAAAAATGCAAATGCACCTTCCACTAGAAAGGAACATAGAAATGAGTACACTTTTCTACATTCCTATTTACCCGGTTGGAGAAAATTCCAAACAAAACGCCCTAGGTAATCTATACGGGCCTTTCTCTGACGCTGTGGAAATGAAGCACGATATGCGTGCAAATTTCCGGTCTGCTGCAGCTACAGCGTTTCTCATCATTAACGGTTGCGTTTCTATCCAAGAACCCAATCCAAAAGAAGTGCAAGAATCTAACAAGCGCGCACCAGGTGATGAAATACACTATTCTCATGCCGGCGGAAAAATCATCTGCAAAGATTGCGGGGAAGAGACATGTTTAGTTCATGTCCCATTTCCTGTTGACGTATCCAATTGGCGCACCGATAGAGCCGGATGTAACACATGCGGTTATCAAGAAATGCGCTACTGTCCCAACTGCGAACGCCGCCCAACCTATCTTGATTTGCCACAATGCAGATGCAAGGAAAACACCTAGCCACTCAAACAAACGATGTGGTTTTTTAATAACTAGTAACAATAAATAAAAAATCGAAGCTACATACTTCAATTTTTCTTATCTAATTTTACTTTTCTTGCTATTTATTATTTGCAATTACTTTGCCCGCTCCACATACTCACCGGTTTCTGTATTTACAATAACCTCATCACCTTGATTCAAAAATATAGGAACATAGACCGTAAAACCCGTATCCGTTTTAGCCTCTTTAGTTACATTTCCGCTTGCCGTATCACCTTTAACGGCCGGCGCTGTTTCCACAATAGTAAACTTCATTTTCTTAGGCACTTGTATGGCAATCGGATTTCCCTCGTACATGGATGCTAAAACCTCAACTCCCTCTTTAATATATTTCGCATCATCACCCATATCCTCATCTGACATACTTACTTGCTCATAATTTTTATTGTCCATAAAAACATAACCCGTATTATCATGATACAAAAATGCCATGTTTCTATATTCAATTTCAGCAAACGTTAAAGTCTCCGATGTCTTATAAGTATGTTCTAAAGTTTTACCTGTTTTTGCATTCTTAATACGAGTACGCACAAAAGCCGCACCCTTACCCGGATTTACATGCTGAAAACTTGTTACTATCCAAGGCTCACCATCTTTGATGATAACCACTCCTTTTTTAATATCATTTGGACTACCCATAGCGTTTTTACCAAATTACGAATTACAAATACTAACTTAAATTTAGTCGTAATATGCCTTAATAAGGCCAACTAGTCAAGATTCAACTAAAACACAAACTACTAGACAGGTAATAATCATCAAGCATATACTTAAACTCAATAAAATATTTGCGGGTATCGTATAGTGGTTATTATGGATGCTTCCCAAGCATCAAAGACGAGTTCGATTCTCGTTACCCGCTCCATCCCTCTTTGCATAAAGCTACGTGGGATTTAATAAAAAATCAGCATTAAGGCTGGTTTTTTAGATTTTATACTTTACATAATCAACTATAAAACATATGATAAATTAAGATAATTAGTAACCAGCTCCAACATGAAAAAAATACTTTTGACCCCTGTATTACTGATACTAACTTTTATTTATACGTCATTTGCCCAAGCGGGCATCACAGATTGCAAACCGGGTTATAAATTCAACCGCAACAGCGGTGTAGGTTGCCAACAAATAAACTGCAACGATATTCCGGATGCTCACTATAGCTACACCGGTACTTGTATTTGCGGATCTTCCGGTAGTATTAATGAAAAAGACACCGATCCCAACAAAGAATGTTATCACCCTTCCGATTACGAATCTTGCCCAAACTGTCTTTATTCCTGTATTCATTTAGATGAAAAATGCCCTGATGAAATCACAAATTCCAATACCGTTCCGGAACTCAACAACCCTCCTCCGCCAACAACACAACCAACCACACAAACTCCCACACCCGCGCAGCCAGCAACCGCTCCTCCATCTCCCCAAACAGCACCTACCAACCTTTCATCCGGTGGGATTATCCCGACTCCAAGTGCAAACACTAACACTGGTATTACCTGCCAAAAATTTTGTGCCAAGCTTACTCGCGGTAATACTTACGACGAAGTCTTAGTAGCCGAGGGCGCATATCCGGATTGCAAGTGCACGGTTGATAATAAAGATGATAGCAATCGACTAAACCAAACCATTACACAAAATGGCGATACTCGAACAATATATACTTACGATCCAACCACAGGCGCTTTAATTAAAAAAAATACAATTTCCATCTCAGCAGAAAAAGAGCGCATCCGCCAAAGTCTAGGTTATAAATATGACGAAGATCAAATCGATCAAATGTTAGACAATGATATTATGGAAAAATGGTTTTCATATCAAATGCGTGATATAAAAACTCAAACTAAAATCACTCATGCTCAATTTTGGTGGCAACATATTGTAGCACTCTGGGATCATGGTTATGACAATAGTAGTGATTTTGTTGATACATATAACTTTGGCCGTTGCGGTGACTCAATGATGTGGCTAGAACAAAACTTGGCTAACGATCTCAAATTAAATGGCAAACAAGACAAACGCAGCGAAGCCATGCTATCCATAACCGGAGAAAAATATGGCAATCTACTAAATCACACAGCTCTAATAATCCGTCCCACGGGTTACTCAAATATAGAATGGGGCGATGCTGTTCAAGAACTTATGGATAAAACACGCAAAGGCGGTTTATCAAAATCAGATATTAAAAATATTGACCCCCGTCTTTTAAATGCCAAAGTACTGGATCCGTATTTTAAAAAATCTATGACCGTTCGTGAATTTATCAAAGGATGGTCTGTTATTAAAATCAGCTAATATGAAAAAATTATTTATCATCCTTACAATTTTAATAACCATCCTGCTGATTATAATCGGTTTATTCATTCTCCTTCGTTGGAATGGAAGTTATTCAGACGAACGAGCTCTGACAGAAAATCCCAACACAGAAATCCAAGCCGGCGTAATCATGGGTTCACTCTCCTACCCCAGTGAATTCATGCCCAATCTTGAAACTTGCGCAATAAATGTCCAAACAGATGAATCATATTGTACATATCAGATGATTCAAGGCCCCAACTTCACCTACGGTTATGGTTATCAAATAGAAGTGCCCCCGGGCTCCTACCACGTCTACTCAAAAATAAACGACCAATATGAATTACAACGAGCGTATTACTCAAAATTCATAACTTGTGGTGGCGAGTACACCTGTACAGATCACACTCCCATAACAGTAACTGTTCAAGTTGGTGAAACCATTCGCAACATTGACCCTGGTGATTGGTACACTCAAAACTAACAAAAAACTCCTCCGGGAGTTTTTTTACCTCCAATTGACACCCCACGAACCACACTCTACAATCAATTCACAATCTAATCATAACCTGTAGGAAGTGAGGTTAAATCCCTCCACTGTGCCGCAACGGTAATGCCCAATTGGGACGAGTCCGGCCATCGGGTTATGCTTATCCCGAGCAGGACCTATTAGACAAGGTTATGTCTAATTTAATAATAATTTCTGCCGGGCAGAAATTTTTTATGTTCAAAAAACTTTTAATCCTGTTTCTGCTCGCATTTGCTCTCACCGGAGTCGGATGTGCAAAAGCACCCGAGGCAACTCAACAATCTATCGCTCCTGCACAAAGCGTCACCTCAACCCTGACCTTGCAAGTTAACGACAAATCATATTCCATTCCCTTTCGAGACCATCTGACAGTATACGATTTAATGTTAGGTATTCAAAACAAAGAAGATTTCACATTTGACGGTAAAGATTACGGCCCAGATATGGGGTTCTTTGTTCAAAAAATAAATGAAAAAACTAATGACGTTGATAATAATCTATATTGGGTTTTTTATTTAAATGACCAAAAAGCCTCCACCGGAATCTCTGCAACTTATCTAAATCCTAACGACACAATCACCTGGAAATATGAGCCTCTCCAATTCTAAAATCCAACCCAACATTCTAATCCTAATCCCGATTATTATTGCTTTCGGTATCGTGATGCGTTTACTGCCCCACTCTCCCAACTTTACACCTATTGGCGCAATCGCCCTCTGGAGTGGTTTATACCTACCCAAACGTTATGCGTTCATCGTAGCAATCTCCGCCATGCTATTTAGTGATATCATTCTCGGTTTCTATAGCTTAAGCATAATGACCTCTGTCTATATCAGCTGGATAATCATGACCTCACTTGGAGTAATCTCAAAAAATAAAGCCCATGCAGTTTTAAGCATTTTCGCTGGATCAATATTCTTTTTTCTAATTACTAATTTTGCAGTCTGGATATTTGGATCTCTTTACCCTGTAACTTTTGATGGATTACTTACCTCTTATGTAAATGCACTCCCCTTCTTCCGCAATAGTCTAAGTGCCAACCTGATTTACGGTTTATCGTTAATCGCCATCACAGAATATTCAACTCAATTATCATTCGCAATTAAAACCAACCTAATTACAAAAAGCGCTCTTTCGCCGAAAACGGAATAACTTCAGTAATTGATTTAGCACCACAAATAAGCATAACTAAACGATCCACGCCAAAAGCAATTCCAGCCGCATTGTCCATTTTTGGCAGTGCTGATAATAACTCTTCGTCAATGTCCCAAACTTCTTTACTCAAACTTTTACGCAAAGTCTGTTCTTCCTCAAATCTTTCTCGTTGTTCAACTGGATCACAAAGCTCAGCAAATCCATTCGCAAGTTCAAGTCCACCTGCATAAAACTCTACACGATCAGCCCAACGTAAATCATCACTAGATCTACGTGCCAATGCCGCCATACTAGCCGGATAACGATACAAAAAAGTCGGTTCTCCTGCTTCTATCTTTGGTTCTATGACCGACAAAAATATTTTAAAATAAATATCCTCCCAATCATCTTGATCAGAAACCGTCTGACAAAACTTTTCAGATGCTAACTTCGCCATAGCTTCTCGATCCTCGAGAAGTGGAGCAAGCTCCACCACCGCATATTCTCTCCAAGCCTCCTCAACCGTCATCCTGCGGATCGACTTTGTAATCTGGAATCTGGAATCTGGAATTCGCGTTACAACAGATTTAATCATCTCTTCAGTTTGATTCATAAGTTCCACAACTCCTGCATCGCGCGTATACCACTCAAGCATTAAAAATTCCGGATCATGCGACCCATCCCAAGGTTCACTATTACGAAAGCAAGGACCCAGATCATAAATTTTATCCATTCCCTCACCCAATAGCTTTTTCATAGAATACTCCGGTGAAGTAACCAAAGCTGCTTTAGTAATTCGTAGTTCATTGTTCGAAGTTCGATGTTCGATTTGAGTCCAGAATGGATCCAAATAAGGCTCCTGCCCGGGTAAACCAACCATTCTCGGTGTATGCATTTCTAAAAATCCCTGATCATCAAACCAGGATCTTATTGCTTTAATTACCTGCGAACGAATCTTCAAATTCTCGATATTCATAATACAGGCAATATAATTTATCCCATACCAAATAGCAAGAGATTACACTAAATTATCAATTTAAAAACCGTTTGCATAAAAACAAAACGGTTTTTCTCTTTTTAATTATGC
>JAHJSR010000110.1 GCA_018830085.1 Patescibacteria group bacterium | reverse complement strand
GCCTTGAATGCTGGGACCTTGGCAGCTTTGATCTTTAGCGCTTCACCCGTCTTGGGGTTGCGGCCGGTGCGTGCGGCGCGTTTGCGCACTTCAAATGTCCCAAAACCAACCAGCGAGAGGGAGTCGCCCTTTTTCAGGGTGCCCGAGATGATGTCTATCAGTGCGCCGACGTTACGCTCAGCATCCGCCTTGGTGGATTCGGTCTTGGTGGCCAGTGCTTCGATGAGTTCTTTTCTGTTCATGTTTAAAGCTCCCTTTGGTGTGTTCGTAAAAGTCCGGTACGGATTATTGTGAATACGTAGTCTGCTGGCAATGCCCAGTTTCTGCGTATGCATTCATTGGCGACTCGTACGCCACAGCCAGCCACATGGATGGCTGCACCTGCTTTGCTGGAAACAGCAACCACCGTTTCCATATTAGCCTACGTCTAGCGTCCACGTTGCCGCCCCAGCTCCCACGTAACCGATGACCCCCGCACGATGGCCGATACCTGCTGCCCCAGCCGCTGTTCCACCACCGGCCTCCACGGCACCAGGCTGAAACCCATGCCGTCGTCCAGCATCGCGAAGCGACCGCTGGCGAGCTGGACTGAGCGGCGGTAGATGCCGTTTGCGCGCTCGCCTTCGCGCAGCGGGCGATGGAGTAACCCGGTCTGGTGCTGGATCACTTTGCCCACCTCGGCCAATTCCCGGTCGCGCAAGGTGGCTAACAGGTTGCGCGCTAAAACCACACGCTGTCCGCGCCGTTCGGCCAGGCCCTGCTCGACGAGAAAATCCCTCCGGCCCTGCAACGCACCACGCACCTGCGCACCGAAGCCCTGCGGCGACAGATTTCGGGTATCACTCACCATTTGATGATCCAGCCATGTTGCGCCCTGGGCGCGTACTTGCTGTTCGATCGGCAGGTGCGACCGCAATTCGATGATGCCATCCGCGGCCCGCTGCGCATCGTGCGCTTGAGTGCGTGACAGGAAGTCAGGCGGTACGCGCCAAACGCCATCGACCATGCGCTCCACGATCCCGGAGCGGCGCAGCGCTTCGAGTCGGCGCACATGGGCATCGACCCCGGCTTGTGGGTCTGTGATGCCTTCCTGTCGAAGCTGCACAAGATGGTCAACGCTGCGGTAAAGACCGTCACGCACGATGCCCGCGATGTTGCGATCGACTGATCGTTCCCGTCCGGCAGATTTCATTTCCGCGATGCCACCCACCGGTAGTGCTGTCAGGTCGGCGCCGACCGGCAGGCGAGCATAGTGTGCGCGGCCATCGATGCCATCAATCACCAGATAGCCCCGATCATTAAGCTCGTCGGCCAGGCCTTTGGCGGCGATGCGGCCGATGACGGGTGCTGCCAGTTCCATTCCAAGTACACACTCCCGCTGCTGCCCCTGCAAGGCCTTGTGCATCGTGCGCAGGATGTCGCCGCGCTCTCCCATGGTGGTCAATGTCCGTTGCATGTTCGGGGATAGCTGCCAGTGGTTCGCGTCGATACGCCCGGCCAGCTCCATCGCTTCCAGCCGCTGCAACCGGGCGCGCAGAACGGTTTGGCGTTGTCGGTCGTTGGGCTGCTGGGTCAGGTCCACGATATCCGCGCTGGCCTGCCGCAAGAGCGTCCGGTCCAGGCTCGTCAGCCGTTCCTGCTCAACCTCCCGCAGCAGCCCCTGCCGGATTTCCAGTTCGCTGCGTGGCCCCAGCCATTCGGTCGCCAGTTCGCTGGCGCGTGTGCGCATGCCGTGCGCCATATAGTCCGGCGCGATCACCAGATCCTGACCATTGGTCGCGCGCCCGCGCAGCACGATGTGCATGTGCGGGTTGTCTGTATCCCAGTGATCGACGGCCACCCAGTCCAGCCTGGTTTCCAGATCGGTGGCCATGCGCCGCATGAACTCGCGCGTATAACCGCGCAGGTCTTCCAGCTCTCCAGCATCCTCCACCGAGACGATGAAACGGAACTGGTGGCGGTCGCCCTTGCCGCGTTCCTCGAAGGCCTTGAGGTCGGCCGTGTCGGTCTCGGGGCCGTAGGCCTGTCCTCGCTCCCCATCACGCGTCACGCCATCGCGCTCGATGTAGCGCAGGTGCGTGGACACGGAATGGGCGCCAGCCTTCTTCAGCACTACATAACGGGACTTGATGACCACGCGACGCGCGTCGGCTCCAAGCCTGCTGCCAGCCAACCCG
>JAHJSR010000112.1 GCA_018830085.1 Patescibacteria group bacterium | reverse complement strand
CTGTGCTTCTCGCTCGACAAACTGTTCCAGTCCCCGGTTCTTTACCCGGAAATCATGAGAGGCAAGATCATTGCCGGAAAACAGGATGCCTCATACATCCAGCCGCTCGATTCGGAATCCGAGCCATATATTGGTTCCGTGAATGATTCTGGCGTTGAGCCAGCCAGCAACCCATTAGAGGATCCGGCCAACCAGCTGTCGCTTCTCATACCTCAGCCCGATCCAACCTCCTCGCCGATCACCGAAGAGCAGCCGAGGCGGGCGAGCACGGCTCTCCCTCCCATTCGCCCGCTGGAACAACTCAGAGCGGCCGCTCTATCTGAACCGGAGGGCGCGGCTGAGGAAGCAGACTTTCTCGATGAAGATGACACCGCGATCAAACATTCACCGAAACCCAAGCCCCCTACTGCAGCAGCATTGAAGCCGGTTGCACCTGCAGGGCAGACAGCGGCCAGGCCCAAGCCTGGCTCGAGAAAGAAGGAACCCTCTGGTGCAGCCATGCGGTTCATGCGCTGGGTTCAGGAAGGCCTCTCGGAAGGCAGCATGCCGTACAACCGCGCGGACGCCATGATTCACTTCGTTGACGAAGGAATGATGCTGGTTTCCCCAGTGATCTTTCGCAAGTTCGCCGAACTGTTCGGGGAGGAGGGCGATGGCACGCCATCGGATCGAGCGGGAAGCAAGCTGGGGACCGGCATCCAGCGCCAGGTTACCAATGCTGGCTGGAATCTGGTTACCGGAGAGAATAAGAGCAACATCCAGCGTTACATGGTGATCGGCGCCGATGGCGAGGGCAAGAAACTGATCTCTGGCGTGGTCATACTGGATCCTGTTCGATTCGTGAATCCACTTCCGCCGAATAATCCCTGCATTGTCAGGTTCGACAAACCCATCGAACACGTCTGACATGAGCTATCCCATCGAAAATCTATTCAGGCCCGCGGTCGAATACGTGCCGGCCTTTGCCTCGTTGTCCGGTGCCATTCTCCTGATGAGCGCGCACGAGTGGTTTTTCCTGCCAAAGGCGTTGATCGTGACAGCCGCTGCCGGCATGGTCCTGCATGCCGGCGTGCGACTGAGACAGGGTATTCGGGTATCCCGATTTCAGCGCAACCTTACTAGGCTGCCTAAGTACGTCATTCCTACCAGCGAAATTCCCGTATCGAAAAGCCGCCTTTTCCTCGGTCTTGGGTTCAAGTGGGATCAGCGCCATACCCAGCGCCTGGCGCTGGCGCGCGATCCCAAGAATCGTCGCTACATCACCCAATCCGGCCTGTATACCTGGGCGCGTCGTTTCGAGTTCCGCCACGAAGGACGCGGCGGCGCCTCGGGCTGGATGGCGAAGCAGACTAGGAAGGAAGCCTGGTGGAATCCGGTTACGCCATTGCCGCCTGTCGGCGGCGATCCGATCATTCACGGCCTGGAGCCGGACGAAACGGAAATCAGCATGGATCTGGTCGAGCGGCCCGGTCACATGGTTGTGCTGGGCACCACACGGGTCGGCAAATCACGCCTCGCCGAGGTGCTCATCACACAGGACATTCGGCGAGGCGACGTGGTGATCGTATTCGACCCCAAGGGCGATGCCGGTCTGATGACCCGCTGCTACATCGAGGCGGCCATGGCCGGGCGCGAGTTCTTCATGTTTCACTTGGGCTACCCCGACCAGTCTGCACGTTATAACCCGATTGGAAATTTTGCCCGAACCACCGAGGTCAGCACCCGTATCGCTGGTCAGCTCCCGGGCGAAGGACAGTCTGCCGCGTTCAAGGAATTTGTCTGGCGCTTCGTGAACGTGATCGCACGCGCGCGCACCACCCTCGGTTACCGTCCGGATTACCGCATGATTTATGAGGATGCGGTCAATATCGACGCCTTGGCGCTGGAATACTTGCGCTTCTGGCTTGACCGGGAACAGCCCGGCTGGAATGAGGCGGTTGATGCCATCGAGATGGATAAGACCCAGATTCAGCAGGCAATGAAATCCGGGCGGACGATGGATGCCATGAAAATCCTGCTGTTCGTCCGCGAGAATAATTTGCATGACCCGATCGCGGACGGCCTGGCATCCATCCTGTCGAACGACCGCAGCTATTTCGAGAAACTGGTGTCCAGTCTCTATCCCTTGCTGGAAAAGCTCACCACCGGAAAAACCGCGCAGATACTGTCTCCGCAGTACGACGACCCGACTGATCCAAGGCCGATCTTCGACTGGATGAGCGTCATCGAACGCGGCGCGGTGGTCTATGTCGGGCTCGATTCGCTCTCTGATTACGAAGTGGCTGGCGCAGTGGGCAACGCCATGTTCGCCGACCTGACATCGATCGCCGGCCAGACCTACAAGTTCGAGCAGGGATACGGGCTGTCCACGGCCATCCCCAAGCGCAAACTGTCCATCCATGCGGACGAGTTCAACGAGCTGATCGGCGACGAATTCATTCCGCTTCTGAACAAGGCCGGCGGTGCGGGATTCCAAGTAGCGGTCTATACCCAGACCTGGGCCGACGTGGAAGCCCGCATTGGCAACAAGGCGAAGGCATCCCAGATTGGCGGCAACCTCAATACCCTGATCATGCTACGGGTCAAGAACAAGGAAACCGCCGAAATTCTCACCGACCAGCTCCCGGATGTGCAGCTGGT
>JAHJSR010000111.1 GCA_018830085.1 Patescibacteria group bacterium | reverse complement strand
CTGGGAGATGCAGTCGTACTTGCTTTCGTATTTCCAGCAATCGCGAGTCACCGGGTAGCCGCTGATCATGCGCGTTTCCGGCCCCTCGATGCAGACCCTGGAATTTTTTGTGCAGGTGCCATCCCCTGCCAGCACCGGAGACGAGAGCAAGGGGAACAGGATTGTGACGATGAGTAGCCGGGCTATCCGCCGCATCAAGGCAAGCGGAATCATGGAAGCCGGGCCTCCAGCGCCGTACACTGGTTATCCCAGAAGTCCGTTTCAGTGACGATTGTCTTTGGCGGCGTGAAACCTGCTGTTGCTACTGCCTGATTGCCCCATCGCCAATCGATAGCGCGGAAGGTATAACTGCAAGTGTCTCCTGAACAACCCTGAATATATCCCGGCTCGTAGCCAATAAAGTTCTTAACAGTACAAGAACCTTTCCAGTGATTTATGGTTACAACTTCGTAATTGAGATAACCGTACTCATCCCAGCAACCATCGGTGTCGCAGGTGTGGCCGGTAACACCGTATTGCACCTTGTCTGAAACAGTAAATGGTGCCTTCGGAACATCCAGGTAGCCGACACTACACACCCCATGTAATTCGTATGGCGTGAAACGAAGCCTGATCATCCCATCCGCACGATTCATGTCACAAAAGATATCGACTTGCTGAATCGGGAATGGCAATCTGAATCCGCCGTACCATGTGCCTGGTACGCAAGACTCGGATGTCGTAACACTAACCGTCAGGATTTCATTGCAAGATTCCTCGCCTGCCGTCAGGTATTGATTACAGGTTTCCGTCTGATACTTGTCCGGATCCTTGACCGTCTTTTCTACGCATCCGGCATAACCCCCGCTCGCGATCAGGCTGCCGAGATATGTCTCCGCATCGCCCGACACCGTGTTGCGTTTGACAACCAGCGGGTCGGTTGTGGCGTTGAGCGGGAACATCACGTTCTTCTTGCCAGGGTCATTCATCAACATCCTGACGCCTTCACACTTCCCGTGGGTATGTGGATCGGGATCCGCTGTTCCTGCGGTGGATGTACAGCCAGTGACCCCCGCGGTGGCTGGCGCCGTCAGGCTACCTGTACCGCCCATGTAGTAGCTGGAGGCAGGATCGGTGGCCGTATAGTTCGGCACCCCCTTGTTGGCATCGCTGGCCGTCGATGTACTGATCTTCGCCTTGGCGGTACCGACATTCGCCTTGCCGAAGGTGTTGCCTTCGTTGAACGCATCTCCCGTTGTCATACCAGCGCCGAAAACACCGCCAGAAGCCAGCCATAGAGCCAACAAAACCCCTTGTTTCATGGCTTGACCTCCAGCAGAGTCAACCGCGATCGCGCCTCGCTGGCCAGCGTACTGTTTCCCTCTGCCCATCGCTCAAGGACATAATCCAGGCTGACATCGCCGGTGGCGCGCAGGCTCTGGCTGCATTCCTTTCTCCGCTCGTTCAGGCAGGCTTCACCCTGCTGTCCTGTCGTCAGGACAAACGTGGGTGCTTGAACAACCTTGTATGCCCGGAATAAATCGGGGTGGATGATGATGGAAGCACCCGTTTCGGCAATCGGCTTCAATGCCTCCATGGCACGCGGCCAGTTCCCCTTGGCGAGCCCGCCATCGACCCCACGCAAGACCAGCACGGCACGCGTGCGCGCGGCTTGTCTGGCCAGATTTATCAGAGCTTTGCCCGGCATGCCCAGGGTGACGAAAATCATGAGATTGTCGTCTTCCTGTTTCTGCTCTGTCTGGTTGTAGCGGGCCGCGATCTGGCCGATGTCCACGCCGGAAGATGGAACCTTGATTTTTGGAAAGGCACGAACCGCGCCATTGCGCGCTGCCTGGCTGGCAGCATCGATCGCCTGACTCGACTTATGCCGCGCCACTGCGTCATCGCCATAGCCATTTATCTCTGGCAGAGCAGGGGGCTTGTCAGCCGCATACCCAGCGGATGTGGTGGCAACGAACAGAACAAGCAACAGAATTTTCATCACAGGCTTCTTCATCGATCAGAATCCAAAGGCCCCCTGGCAGCAGTCCCGCTTGCGGAAGAGCATGTAGGCGAAATCCTCGCCCTTGTATGGGAACTCCTTCCCTGCGCCTGAAATGACCGTTGTGCGTCCCATGGTTGAACAGCATTTGCCATCCTCTTTTTTGGTGTTGGGGATGGGGTAAGTCATCTGGGTCTTGTAGGCGCGCTTATCCATGAGCGGAATGGGGTAGTAGCCACACTGCCCAGACGTTCCGTGCGCGCCCCAGATCAGCAATTCGCGGTGCATCTTGTTGGTCATGCGCTGGGCAATCAGTGTCGACGCCTGCACGGCGCCGACATGGTTGCCTACCCAGCCATTGAGCGGGTACATGGATCCCTGGCAGCCCGCGCACCAGAAAAGCTCGTTCAGGGGAAAGCCCGCCGTGGCAGCCACACAATCCGCGGCGCACGCACCCTGAGCCAGCGGATTGGCAAACAGCACGGCATCAGGATTGAGGATGAAGGTCAGCTCCGAATCCGCCCACAGCGGATCAAGCTCGGTGAAATACACCAGGTCGAAAACATTTTGTTCCAGACACGGGTTATCGACGATGACTTCCAGCCAGAACATCAGGGGGCTGATGTACCAGTGAGCCTGATAGAACGACTTACCCCCACGCGCTTGAACATGCGCTGGTGCCGGCACGCCGGGATCAATCGTGATCCCGCCAAGGGAGGGGAAGCAGTAGGGTTTGCGCACCACCTCGACCAGCCTCGCCGGTTCGTAGAAACTGATGCTCAAACCCACCTTGGGCGGGCTTGAGCATGCGCACAGCGGGTTGCTCACACCGCTATCAAAATCCTCCTGGCCAAAATCCATCATCGTGGTGCCGCCGACCTTGAGTGGAAACGCGCACGACCAGCAAACATCCGTGATCGGATTCATGAACCTGCCGGTGCAAGTGGTCGTTGCCGCCCATGAACTGGGCGAAACCGCAAAGGCAAGCACCAGAACAGCACGAATGTTCCGGAGCAGCGAGCTCATCAGTTGAACCTTCCCAGCAATCCCACGGGTTTCTTTGTCAGCTTGATGATCAGGCTTTGCAGCCGGTTGTCGTCCCAGGCCACGATCCTGGTGCTGCCCCAATGCGGCCTGTGGATATCTAGCCATTCAGCAATTTGCAGGGTCAGTCCGGGATCGGTAATACAGGTAAAAGTATTCACGTTCAGTCAGCTTTCATTTCGTCGATGCGCAAGCGCCTTTTCGCTACCTCTTGCGACACCAGCGCAGGAACCTGCTTGATCCCGAAGCGCGTGACCAGATGCCCGCTCTGGTCGAAGTACACCTGCCGTTTCCACTGACGGGTGAGCGCCAAGGGTTCACCCGCGACCAGAATCGGCTTCACCGCTCCGTTGAAGCGCTTGATGATCTCGGCGGCCTTCTTTACCTGCTTCGGGTCGCTCTGATCGAAAAAAAACAGGTGATTGGAAAGGGGCACATAGTCGAGCGGGTTGACCATGTCACCTGCACGCGCGATGACTTTGCCCTCTGGCGTGGTGATGTCGCGCGGGACGCGCCACGACGGATCAAAGTAAAAAGTGCGCGGCTGGCGCGTCTTGACGATGCCCCTCACTGG
>JAHJSR010000028.1 GCA_018830085.1 Patescibacteria group bacterium | reverse complement strand
TTGCGGTCCAGATTTCCACCGTCGCCCGGCAATTCAGTCGGATTGATGGCAGCTCCAACTGCGATGTTGCGATCACAGGAGATGATGGCGCTCATGGTGTCACCCTCGAACGTGTCGGCAACACTTGGGAGCTGAACACCTACGCCCAGTACCATGGAATGGGCGGTGTGGCCAAGAAGTCAGCCACCGAGTACGTCGTTCAGGCCTATGAGTCAATCGGCGCTATCGGCAAGGTCTGGATGGGTCAGGTCAAGTCCGACGGTCTGCTCGACTGGACTGCTCCCAGTGCAGATCTGTGGGACGAAGGTTCTGTCATGCACGTGCCCGAGTCCAACCTGTTTATCATGGGAGGTCACGGTGAATACGGCGCCATGATCTACCGTTCAACCTGCAACTGAGTTTCGTGCAACGCGAAGCTCTCCACCCCCTAGTCACTAGACAGGGGGTTTATTTTTTTCGGACATTTTTCCCTCATCCCCAACCCCTTCTCCCGTATACAGGAGAAGGGACTTATTGATTTGGTATAATTTAATTATGTATAAATTCTCATATCTTAAAAGTAAATCTAAAAGACAGATTTTAAGAAAAAGACAAACTGTTGCCGAATACATGTTATGGGAAGAGCTTAAGAAACTAAGGGATGTTGGATTGCATTTTCGCAGGCAACACTCTTTCGATTGGTTTATCGTTGATTTTTATTGCAAATCATTAAAGTTGGTAATTGAAGTTGATGGAAAAATTCATGAAAGAGAAGATATTAAACTCCAGGACATAGCTCGGCAAAAATTAATAGAGCAATATGGTGTAACTTTTTTGAGAGTTGCCAACTCGCAGGTTTACGAAAATACCGAAATAATAATAAATAAAATATTAAATTTTAAACGCTAAGCCCTTTCACTCGCTTGCGGGGGAGAGGGTTGGGAGAGGGGGATGGGTGAGGGTGTGGAAAACCGCAACAACAATTTTAAAAACATGCTATAATGACAAAGAATTTGATTATGTCTATGAAAAAATCTATTGTTATTTTGGCAACAAGTGTTTTTAGCATTGCTGCTATAAGTATAATCGCGACTCAAGCAGCTACCTGGCAAGGACCTCCCTCCGGCTGTACTTCACCAGAGCAACCTGGTTGCGATACTGATGGGGTTATTTGGAATCGCACGAGTCCCGTACAAAATGCCAGTTTTAGGATAAACGGTAATGGCATTGCCGATGGAAAAATGGCCGCCGGTGGAGATATAATAAGATTAAGTGGTATGGGTGATTTAGAAATGCAATCAGGAAAAGCAATAAGAGTAGATAATTCAGTTTCATCGATACTTAATATAGCCAATTATAGAACCGGTGAGCCCAATGCTTACATAAATACAAATGTACTTGGAACACTTACTGTTAAAAACAGGGGAGGTTGGTCCGGAGCGTACATCTCCACACCAAAATACTGCTTTCTAGACACATTTGAAAACCCTGTTGACTGCATCACCTCCTGGCCATCGGGTGGAGGTAACTATGTCGTAAAAACAGGGGATACCATGAGTGGTCAATTATCAATAACCAACCTTGGTGGATGGGGAGCGTATGCATGGGGCGTCTATGGATTAGGTGGTAGAGGTAGTGGTGTAGGTGGTAAAGGTATTGACGGCAGTATCTCAAGTGATGTTACTAGCGGCTATGCTGGTTATTTTGATGCACAAAACGCTTTGGGCACATCTTATGGTATTTATGCACGAGGTGCTACCACTGGTGCTGGTGCTAGAATCGTGAATCAAAGCACAACATTGGCAGTTGAATTAGCTAATAGCGCAGGTTATGCAATATCTTCTGCAGGTCCTGTATATTTTGGATCAGGTAATGTCACTATTCAAAACGGTTATAGACTATGTCTCGGTGGAATTTGCAATGACGCTTGGCCTGCAGCTGGAACGGGTGATATCACAAGTGTAAATGCTGGCGTTGGTTTAACAGGTGGTAGTGCTAGTGGTGACGCAACTCTGAGTCTGATGACCTGCCCTAATATGCAAGTTCTAAAATACAATACAAGTGTAAATCAATGGCAATGCTTTTCAGATTTATCCAATACAGGAGATATAACTGGTGTTTCCGCTGGCTCAGGTTTGAGTGGTGGTGGCACCTCAGGTGATGTTGCATTGAGTGTGGCAGATAATTATGTATACAACACAACAGATTCGATGACAGGTTACCTTAATCTAAGGAGCGCAGGAGTTGGTGCCGGTTCAGTCGCATTACAAGTCGCTGGCGCCGAAGCACTTTGGTATAACGGAACTTATTTTAGCTGGGGTTATGGAGGTCAAGATAATTATTTTGCCGATAGAGTTGGCATAGGTGTCAGTGATCCTGTGGCTGGTTTACAAGTTAACAATGGAGCTGATGCTGGCTTGTCTGGTGGTGGTTACATTGTCGCTGGCTTGCCCACTGGCGTTAACATCGCAATGGACAATAATGAAATCATGGCTCGAAATAACGGATCTGGTAGTACTCTTTATTTTAACTACGATGGCGGCGATATCATTACAGGCAATGGTCATATTGTTTTAACTAATGACACCATGGGGGGTGGTAAGATTTTTGTTGGTATGGGTATAAACAATGCCCTTGCATACAAAATTAATCTACCAAACGATTACGGTGTAACCTCTAGAGGTACCGCAAGAGCTACAGCTTGGCACACATATTCAGATGGCAGAGTGAAATTTAATCAAAAAGACATAGATTACGGACTTAAAGAACTAATGGAACTTAAACCAAAACAATATGATCATCATTCTTCTGAATTTGAAAAAGATTCAATTGTTATAAAAAATGATTTTCAACACGAAATTGGATTAGTTGCTCAGGAGGTTTACCTAATAATACCAGAGGCTGTATTTAAACCTAATAATGAAAAAATAGATCTTTGGGGTATGGATTATGAAAAATTAATTCCCGTAACAATAAAGGCGATTCAAGAACTCAAAGCTGAAAACGACGATCTTAAAGCTCAGCTCAGTGATATGGAGCAGCGTTTACAAGCTTTGGAAAATAAATAATCAATTAAAAAGATCCGAAAGGGTCTTTTTTGATGTAAAGTCTTGTCTAATAAATAACTTTTGGTTTATAGTGTCTTAGTTATGCTAAAACTTTGGAATTCATTATCAAGGACAAGGGAGGCTTTTGGCCCATTAGAGGACAATTCTGTAAGAATGTATTGCTGCGGACCAACCGTTTATGCTAGAGCGCATATTGGCAATTTTAGGGCCTACGTTGTTTGGGATGTACTAAAACGCATGCTTGAACATGAAGGCTATTCAGTTACTCACTGCATGAATATTACCGATGTAGGTCATCTTGTAGGTGATTCTGACGAAGGTGAAGATAAGATGCTTAAAGCCGCCAGAGAACAAGGCCAAACTGCTTGGGAAATCGCAAAAACTTTTGAGAAATTATATATTGATGATGCTAAAAAGCTAGGCATAATCTTACCAGAGCCACCTTTGCTTTGCCGCGCTACTGATCACATTACAGAGCAAATTAAACTAATCCAACTTCTAGAAGATAAGGGCTATACCTACAAAATTACTGATGGAATTTATTTTGATACTTCTAAATTTGCAGATTATGGAAAATTATCCGGTCAAAGACTCGAGGAAAAACAAGCCGGTGCTCGCGTTGAAGCAAATCCCGAAAAACACAATCCATCAGATTTCGCGCTGTGGAAATTTAGCTATCCCAATGGTCGCGATTTTGATCCTAATCAAGATGATGAGTCTACACGTCGACAAATGGAGTGGGAAAGTCCTTGGGGTTTAGGTTTCCCGGGTTGGCATGTCGAGTGTTCGGCAATGAGTAAAAAATATCTTGGTCAACCTTTTGATATTCATTGTGGTGGTGTTGATCACATACCCGTTCATCATGAAAATGAAATCGCCCAAAGCGTTGCCGCTTATGCTGTACCATTAGCGGAATATTGGGTTCATAGCGAGTTTTTAACAGTCGATAGCCAAAAAATGAGTAAAAGTTTAAATAATTTTTATACGCTTGATGACTGTATCAACAGAGGCATCGAGCCGTTAGCTTTAAGATATTTTTATCTAGGAGCTCATTATCGTCAAAAACTAAACTTTACTTGGGAAGCGGCTCAGGCTAGTCAAAGCGCTTTAAACAAATTACGAGAGCTGTCTAGAACTTGGGTAAATCCAACAGACGAAAAGAATGATATCAATCAAGGATGGAATGAAAAATTTTTTAGTGAATTAAGAGATGATCTAAATACACCCGCGGCTCTTGGTGTAATGTGGGAAATGGTAAAAAGTAATATACCAACAGAACAAAAATCAGCCACTTTAAAGGAATGGGACAAAGTTTTAGGTCTTAATCTAGATCAATACATAGCGCAAACCGTAGCCATACCAGAAAATGTCAAACAAATAGCTTCCCGACGTTGGGAAGCGCGTAATAACAAAGACTGGGATACTGCTGATGCGTTGCGAATGGAACTGGAAAATCTTGGTTGGTCAATGGAGGATAGTGGCACGGAATACAAATTAAAACCCAAAATTAGCTAGATCCAACGTTTCTTCTTAAAGAAAATAAGCATTCCAAAGCTACCCAATAGCATTATGCCTAAAATCATCCAAAACCCGAAAGGATGATTAACAAATGGCATATTTACAGCATTCATTCCAAAAATAGCGGCTAATAAAGTTAAAGGGAATACAATAACTGAAAATATTGTTAAGGTTTTCATTATATCGTTTATTCTAAAATCAGCTAAAGATGAGTTAGTTTCATGCAAAGCGTTAATCGTATCCTTTTGTAACTCAGTCAAATTCCAAATATCTTTAGTATCATCAACCAATTGTTGAAAATACGCATTCATCCTTTTAGGATATTTAAATCTAAATTCAAGTGCACTAATAAACTTTTTTAATATCTCTTCCTGTGCTTGGATGGCTTTTCTGGTATTAACAATATTCATTTTAATTCGTAATATCTCACGAATTATTTTTTGATCGAACTCTTCAAACAGCATTGATTCAATATTTTCTATGTCCTGAGTAGCCTGTCGCATCATCGGATATATGGACATTAATAAATTATCAATTATCATATGTAGCAACCTAGGCAACGTTTCCACCATCATCTCCGAACCATCTATTCCATTTTTAGTACTTTTAAAACTTTCAAATATCTCTTGAACTTGCGGTAATGAATTGGTATCAATGGTAACAATACGATTAGGTTCAATAAAAAAATCAATTTCTGCTGATTTTACAACACCTGTTTGAGTGTCTAAAAGAGGATATTGTAAAATTAAAAAAAGATATTCAGATCTAATAACCAATTTTACTGATTGAATAGGAGGCGCTACATCATCAAGATCCAAATCATGAAAACTAAAATCAGCACGCAATTTATTTAGCGTCTTAGTATCATTTTTACGAACCATGACCCATTCTAGGCCATTATTCTTAGCATTTTCAATGATTGACAAGCTTTTTCGAGCCATAAAAATATTATACCACAAATTTCGTGCATCTAATAACTAATAAACCTCACAACCTAGACAAGATATGGTATAATTAAGCTATCCACATTTATGACAACGACCCCGGTTCAAGAACTACCCATAGACAATCAGCCTGGGCGGATAGAGGCTCCAATAATTAATCAGGAAATCCTTCCTGATATTTCCGATATAAAAGAAGATGAGGCTGCAATAAAAAAGGCGACTGAACAAAACCTATCACTCCACAAAGGTGAAGGCATACTCATCGCTGAGCCTTTAAATAAAACTCCGATGCCAACTGCGGATGCATATGAAGAATATAGAAGACACCCTATTTACATTGAAACCGAAAAAATCTTACAGGCTGGATTAATTGATTACCATAAGGATAGGCCTCCAACTGGAATTTTTCCAGAACTACCAGAAGGTATAAAGCCTATAATAAAAGTAAAAGGGGAAGAAACTGCTCGACTTATTGCAGAATCTATAAAAAAACATAAAGGCAAAATTGATTTTGTGGAAATTTATTCGCTTTTGTATGACTGGTTATCACTTATACCGGATACGAATATTTTATTTTTAAGCCAAGCGACAAAAAATAAAACCGACGATCTTATTAAATATCACTCAGCTCTTCAATTAGATCCCAATACGTTAAACTAAAACTCATGTTAATTTCATTACTATCCTTACAGATTGAGGTGATGCAACCAGCATCTGGGTTTCTTGATTTTTCAGTATTTTACAACAATCCAATAATAATTGGTTTTTTTATCTTTCTTTTTCTAATTATTGTACTGGCTTTAAGTTTTTGGCTTTTTAGACGATCTTTACATCTCAAAATAAAACTTAATCAAACCTTTAATACAAGTGTTTTAAAAATAAGAGTTCCAAAAGAAGTTAAACAAGAAGATGTAGAACACACAAAAAGTCTTCAGCAGATGCAAGAATTAATCGGTTTTACTGAAACAATCTTTCAATCACTGGGGTCGATGCGTGCACAACGTGGTTTTAAGGCTTGGTTATATGGCAGAGAAGATGTATTTTCTTTTGAAATAGTTTCTCATAAAAGTTTAATTAGTTTTTATGTCACCTGCCCAAAAAAGCATAGAGCTTTTATAGAATCACAAATTCAGGCTCAATACCCACATGCTTCCATAGAAGATGATGGTGATTACAATATTTTTTCACCAAAAGGTGTTGTCGTTGGATCATATCTAACCTTTCGTAGGCCGTATCATTTTCCAATCAAGACTTATAAAAAGATGGAGGCTGATCCTCTTAATACAATTACAAATGCTTTATCAAAATTAAAAGATGAAGATGGCGCAGCGATTCAATATGTAATGAAATCAGCTTATAGCTCATGGCGTAAAGAAGGTCTAAGTATTGCTCGTGCCATGCAACAGGGTAAAAAATATTCCGAAGTACAAAAATCAGGTATTTCTAAAATTTTTAGTGAAATTTTTCAAGGCATTAATCCTTCTAAAAAAGATAATGAGCCGCCAGAATCATATCGACTTTCACCAATGGAGGAAGAAATGGTAAAGGGTCTGGAAGAAAAATCATCAAAAGCTGGCATGGATGTGAATGTAAGAATAATAACAACTTCTTCTTCTTTTGAGGGTGCAAAAATGTATTTAGATGATATCTTAAATGCTTTTGGACAGTATAGTATTTATGAATATGGCAACTCCTTTCAAGTAATAACACCACGCAATCAGGACAAAATCGCTGAATATTTTATTCATCGACATTTTGATCCGCGTTATGACATGGTTCTAAACAGCGAGGAACTGGCTTCTGTTTTTCATTTGCCTTTATCGTCAACCGAAACTCCTAAAATTGATTGGTTATTATCCCGTAAATCACTACCCCCCTCTAATTTACCACGCGAAGGTTTGCTCATGGGCTTATCAGAATACAGGGGTCATACATATGAAGTAAGAATGAAACCTCAGGATAGACGAAGGCACATGTATATCATTGGTAAATCTGGTGGTGGTAAATCTGTTTTATTAAAATCTTTGATCAAACAAGATATTGAAGAGGGTAGAGGTGTCTGCGTAATGGATCCTCATGGTGATCTGGCTAGAGAATGTATTGAATTTGTTCCTAAAGAACGCGCTGAAGATGTTATTTATTTTAATCCAACTGATTACGAGCGCCCCATGGCCTTAAACATGTTGGAATATGATTTAAGCAATCCATATCAAAAAACCTTTGCCGTAGAAGAAATGCTAAAGATTTTTGATCAATTATATGATTTAAAGTCTACGGGTGGTCCAATGTTTGAATATTACATGCGTAACGCCATGCTCTTGCTGATGGATGATCCGGATTCGGGTTCCACTTTGGTAGAAATTCCAAAAGTATTGGCAGATGATCAATATCGAGCCTATAAATTAAAAAAGTGTAAAACTCCAAGTGTTAGAGATTTTTGGATCAAGGAGGCTCAAAAAGCTGGCGGTGAAGCGTCTTTGGCGAACATGGTGCCTTATATTGCCTCTAAACTCACACCATTTATTACCAATGATTTTCTACGTCCAGTAATCTCTCAACAAAAAAGTTCATTCAACTTCCGCCAGGTTATGGATGAAGGCAAATTGCTTTTTGTGGAATTAAACAAAGGCTCATTAGGCGATACTAGCGCGTACCTTGTTGGTATGATTATAGTCGGTAAAATACTCATGGCAGCACTTTCGCGTGCTGATATGGATCCAGCTAAAAGAAAAGATTTTTATTTATACATTGACGAGTTCCAAAACTTCTTAACCGATTCAATTTCAGCTATTTTATCAGAAGCTCGCAAATACGGTTTAAATCTGATCATCGCGCATCAATTTATCGGTCAGCTAAATCGTAAAGGAGGGGACACTCAAATTCGAGATGCAATTTTTGGAAACGTTGGTAGCATGGTCGCATTTCGTGTCGGATCAGAAGATGCTGAATTTTTAGAAAAAGAATTTTCTCCTACATTCACTAAATTTGATTTAATGAATACAGAAGCTTTTACAGTTAATCTTAAATTGTTAATTGATAATACTGCTACAAAGCCATTTAACATGAAACCAATTTACCACGAACCGGGTGGAGCTGAGGTACAAGAACTCGCAAACATGATAAAAGATCTCTCTAGATACAAATATGGACGTAAAAGAGAGCTTATAGAAGCCGAACTAAATGAAAGATATTCACTAATTGATAAAATGGTTCAAGAGGAGCTAGCCGCTAAATCAGAACGTGGTGAATTTGACTTTTAATGTTTACCGCGTAAACTGGAATTGTGGTACAATAAATATGTGGATAAATATACTGACTTATCCACAATTGACACAAACAAAAATATGCCCGCCTTACCCCAAGACAGCGAAAACACGCAAAACCAAGACCAAGAGGAAATAGTTGAACAAGATGTCCAACAACCTCAAATAGATGATAATAACGACTCTGAAAGCCAAGATGCGATTATTTTAAACTCCATTGAAACTAAATTCGCATTGGCTCGAAAAATGATCAATAATCTTAAAAACGAACTTAGTAACCTAGAGCGTCTTTTAGCTAGTGATGCAGAACCAGCTGATTTAGAACAATTTATCCAAAATATTCCTAATTCTGAAGGTGATCTAATGCATCCGGTTAATGAAGGCAAAATAGTTGAAGGTGTATTTGATGGTCAAAACATGATTGGCTCTGATGGCAAATTGTACATAGTTCCTCCAAATTACGCCTCAAAATCCAAGTTAGTAGAAGGTGATATAATGAAATTAGCAATACAACCAAACGGCAGCTTTTTATACAAACAAATTGGCCCCATAGAAAGACAACGCGTAATGGGAGTTCTGACTAAAGATGAAATTACTGGTGATTGGAAGGTTGTAGCAGATGGTAAAAAATATGCGATTTTAACTGCATCGGTTACCTATTTCAAAGGCAATAATGGAGACGAAGTAGTGATCCTGATACCAAAGAGCGCACCATCAAAATGGGCGGCTGTAGAAAATATTATCCATAGAAATTAACTTTTCTTTTATAAAAACCATTAAAAAACCCCAAAAATCACTTGGAGTTTTTTAATTTGATCTTTATGGTTTCATCAGGTATCTTTTAGCTCAATATGGCAAACATAAGTCGAAACTATCGTCCAAAAGCATTTTCAGATGTAGTTGGGCAAACCAATACAACGGAAACTTTACGACGAGAGGTTGAACAGTGTAAATTAGGACATGCTTACCTATTTTCTGGACCAAGAGGAGTAGGCAAAACAACAATAGCCCGTATTTTTGCCAAAGCAATTAATTGTGAAAACCCCGCAAAAGGAGAGCCCTGTCAGAATTGCAAATCATGTCAATTAATTGCTAGTGGAACAGCGATTGATATTATAGAAATGGATGCCGCGTCTCACACCGGAGTTGATAATGTTCGCGAGGCAATTGTTGAACATGTCCGCTTTGTGCCAGCCTCCGTTAAATATAAAGTTTACATAATTGATGAAGCGCACATGCTTTCCGTGAACGCTTGGAATGCGTTACTTAAAACAATCGAAGAACCTCCTGAATATGCTATCTTTATATTCGCGACAACCGAAAAACATAAAGTACCAGCAACCATTATATCCAGATGCCAAAGATTTAATTTTACTAGAATTTCAGAAAATGAAATTCTTCAGCGAATCAAGGATATTGTCATAAAAGAAGGTTTTACTGTTGATGAGTCTGTACTAAATACAATTTCTCAAAAAACTGATGGTTGCTTACGTGACGCTGAAAACTTATTAGGTCAATTAATGAGTTTGGGCGAAAAAAATATTACCCAAGACATTGCCTCCATTATTATTCCAGCTTCACAAATGCCTATAGCGACAGAGCTGCTTTCACTTACAATCTCAAAAAACGTACCACAAATACTCAGTCGAATAGAAGAACTTGAACAAGATGGTTTAGCATTTGTTCCTCTTTTTGATGATTTAATTGAAGCCATTCGCAAATTAAATTTCGCTTCTAACCTGCCAAAATATACTGAAAAATTAAAAAGTGGAGACCAAACAGAAAAAACACTAGCTGACTTAATTGGGAAAACAACCAATAAAAAACTCTTGCAAGATTCATTAATATTGATGGAAAAGCGACGTGAGATTAAATCAGGATTAGATCCTCGTTTTGCACTAGAATTAGCCTTACTTGCTATGGCTATTAGTGAAAAAGATGACACAAAATCAAATCAGCATATTGATTTACAAAAAAAAACTGCTCCAATAGAAAAAAACGAGCCACCAAAACCACAACCAATTGCTGACTCGGTACAAAATACTTCCGAATCCACTAAAAGCGAACCACCTAAAATCCAATCAAAAACAATTAATACCGGATCATTAAACGATATTCATGCAATTTGGCCAAAATTCCTTCAATCCTTAGAAGCCAACAAATCATTAATAATGATATTAAAACCAAGTAGACTTGTTAGCTTTGATAACAATACACTGCTTATAAAATTCCAGTACCCATATCATCAAAAAACCATATTAGATAATGTTAAAAACAAAAAACTCTTAGAAGACGGGCTGGCAAAACTCCTAAATGTACAAAATATAACTCTACAAGGAACAACTGAATCAGGTGTAGAGCAGGAAAACACCCCGTTACAGCCAAAAACTGACGCTGTCAGCAATCTACTAGATGCTTTTGGCGGACAGGTTATATCTTGACCAAAAGGCAAATTTTGATTATTATAAGCGCAATCCGGGGTCGTCTAATGGTAGGACTACAGACTCTGAATCTGTCTATCGGGGTTCGAATCCCTGCCCCGGAACCAATATTAAAGTCAGGTCATCAAGCCTGATTTTTATATTTAAAAACGTTGGTCTTGAGACAGGGATTTGAACTGGAAGGGGTAGGGAAACCAGGGTTTCCCTTGGCGGAGGCAAGCCGAGAGGCTGTTGGAACCGATGGGTTCCAAAAGTGTAACTTGTGAGAATCCCTGCCCCGGAACCAATATTAAAGTCAGGTCATCAAGCCTGATTTTTATATTTATTACTTGACAGCAACACAAACAATAAGTAACCTTAAAAAGTTCCTTTATTACAGGTGTTAATGCCGACCGTAGACGCACCTCCAATCGTAAAGCGGTGGCATTAGATGTACAGGTGAGGCATGTGAGAAATCATGTGTAAGCCAACTGCTCAGGCAACGGCAGAAAGCTTGGGGGTTTTACTACCCCTCCATAATCCTTGTAGGGCTTGTGAGAGAAACCGGTAAAAGGAAGGCTGCAATCCTATCTTCATCGCTGTTCTATCAAATCGTGATACCA
>JAHJSR010000027.1 GCA_018830085.1 Patescibacteria group bacterium | reverse complement strand
ATCCTTCTCGAGCTTCTTACGAAGCCGCTGGATCCGCACATCCATCTCGCTACACAGCGAGCAGACTCGCTGGTAATCGTCGTTGAGGTGGTTGCGTTTGGCAACATCCATTATATATACTCCCGGTTTCTACTGCCCGTAAACGTACGGGCATGATTATGGCTATTTATTAGGAAATAACCAGAATTATGCCCATACGCATTTTCTTTCTTTCTCGTTTTATTATAAAAGAACTCAAGTCTTTTAGAGATTACCCTACTGTAAAAGCGGGTAAAGAATCTAATAAATAGACTGGAGATATTAACATAAAAACGGAATCTTGTCAATGATAAGTAGCTTAATTTTGCCTAAAATAAGTCATTTTTTGAATAATGATGTATAATTAAAACGGGGTTGTTAGCGTGTAGCTTTAACTAAGTAAGTTATAATATAATTATTCAAATTTTTCTTACAAAAAAAGATCCGGATGGATCGCGTAAGAAGATGCTGTACAAGATTTATCAGCGTTTGATAGGAACGTTCGAACGAGCGCGCTCATAACCCATATCCAAATACGGACGAAGTTTTCTACTTACAAAAAACTTGGCAACAAACATGATAGGCTTGGGATACAACAGGATCTTAAACCCCATTTTATGAGCTTTCTCTTGCTCGGGTGTCAAGAGTTTGCCGGAGACGAGCGGGCACAGCGGATGGTGTTCGTATCTAGTACCGAATCCTTCCGCGCAATAACAGGTCATTTTTGTCATCTTCTTCTCCTTGTGGTCTGGGAAGATTATTTACTGATTGATCTATATTTATGCATATTTTTTTATATTTGTCAAAGGATTATGGTGCTATAATGGACGAGAACCAGGCACGGCACGCAAAGCTACCGACCCCATGTTAAAATGGTATATGTGCGAGAGTTAAGCAAAAGAATAATTAGTTTTAGATATGGATTCAAACGTAAATCTAATCGTAGAAAAGCTTAAAAAAATTCCTTATTATGAAGGTATAATTTATGCTGGTAGCAGAATTGAAGGAGATTCTTCACGAACTAGTGATTACGATTTCACCGTACTAGTCAGTCAGGGAAAATCATATTACAGGACATTTCGGTACAAGGGACTTATGGTAGATATTTGTTGCGCAACAGAGAAAGTTATCGCAAAAAATGACCTTGTCCGAGATAGAATATCCAATGCCGAACTTTATATTATCGCGCACGGTGAAATCGTCTACGACAAATCCGGTAAAATTAAGGCAATTCAAAATAAAGCAAAAAAAGTATGGGGGCTTGGTCCAAAAAAATTATCACGAAAGGATCTAATTGAAGCTGGTTATATTTGCACTGTTTATCTTCACAAATTATCCAAAAAGGATAGCGAGAACGCTTTTTATTTATGGAATGAGATAATGCAGAAAACGACCGAACTTTTTTTTGAATTGCATAACATATGGCAACCAAAATTTTTCCTCGTTGAAAAGGCTATAAAAGTAACAGATCGAGACTTTTTTAAGCTTTACAAGAAAATATATATAGCTGATTCAGCAGATAGAGTGAAATTAACCAAAAAAATGATCAAATATCTCGTTGAGAAATTTAAATTACCACAGTCGGGAGAGATGTATTTTTCAAAGGATGAAAACTAATTGTTTCATCGCATATCCAACATAAAAATGATGTTTATGCGTCATACTTATCTACGAATACCGTTAAGTCTTTAAGTTACATACAAAATCCAACATGCAACCATTTCGCTATCCAAAAGAACTTGAATATTTCATGTTAACAACGGCTGTATTTATATCGGTTGTTCCGGCTTTGATGATTAGTATTTTTATAAAAAAAATCAATTATAAAATTATTATACCGTTGGTTATTGTTTATGCTTTTATTTTATCGCAAATTGGAGTATTAATTTTATATATTTTTACACCAGACAAGTTTGGTGAATATGTTATTATCAGCATATTGGCTGTTTTTTTAGATTTAATTTTATTGGCGATTTTAAAACAATTTAAAATTAAACAAATAATCAAAATAACCATACTAACAATATTGCTAACAAGCTTGTTACACGCTCTGAATTTTTACGTCTTTTATCATCCTAAAGGTATCGAAAGAACGTTTAAGTATTGCAAAACTTCCATTATCTGTTGGCGTTAAAGATGATAAGGTGTTTATATTCAAATTATTTAAAAACACATATGTCCGAAGAACAAAAAACCATATGTAATAAATATAAAGCAGAATATTTGGAAACTCCTGCTAATTTTAAAATCGGCATATCTGAAAATATTAAAAATGGGTTACCAATCCATGGACTCAGGCATCAACAATCAGGAGATACCGCTGGATGGTATATATGGTCTGGAGAGTATTCGGACGATCCGAACTTTTTTAAACCACTCCATGTTCAACATTTAAAAGAATGGTGTCCACAAGTCATAAAATATCTAGGCTTAGCGCCCGGTTGGCGATTTCTTATAGATGATAAAGGGCATGAAGATGTTTGGTTTGATGAAAAGCTATTAAAGTTAGACAAATAATCTATTGGTATTGAAAACGATAAATATATGAATCAATCAAATGAAGATGGCTTGGTAAAAAGTAATAAAAAGATCACAGGTCAGCTGCTTACAGCTTTTATAGTTGGAGCGATCTTTGGTCAATTACTGCTCTACGGCTTATTACATTTTGTCAATCAAGGCGACCTTTGGGTAACGTATTTAGCCTATCCAGCGTTTATTGTGCGCTATGTGGACGTTCCCCTGCTCTGGTTGTGTAATATTTTTAACAGTAATCTGTGCATAGGCATGGGGCTCGATGGCGGTCCGTTGGAATGGGTGGAATGGGCAGTGATGTATACAAGCATGTCAGTTACATATGGATTGCTTTTTGTTATTATTTACAAAATTTATTCCATGTTTAAAGACAATATTACTGTCAAGAAGCTGTAATAAAATATTATGATTAGTCATAACAAACTTGTCCGTGACAAAATCCCTGAAATCATTATTTCTAATGGTGATAAAGCTGTGTGGCATGTTGCTGATAACGCAGAATATAATAATTCTCTTGAGAATAAACTACACGAAGAAGTCGACGAGTTTTTACAAAGTATTTCACTTGAGGAAGCGGCTGATGTCTTGGAAGTCGTGCTGGCTATTTGTCAAACAAAAGGTCTTGATATAAAAGATCTGGAGAGCATACGAGAGCGAAAAGCTGAAGAAAGAGGCACTTTTATCAAAAAGATAATATTAGACAGCACGAATTAATTGAAAAAAAATAAAACCAGCTACTTTATTTTGCTGGTCAAGAAAATAACAGATCGTCACCACTCCAAGCGTCTCAGACTACCCGTAGGAGAGATTTTTTTTGACGGAGAAAGAACCGTCGCCATTCCTCCACAACTCAAATTTGGGAGTATCATCCGGTCCACTTCGACGACCACCGTACTGATCACACCACACCTGAACACCTCCTAGAGGCGCAGTCGAGCTGGGTGTAATTTTGTAAAGATAACCATCCTCAAGAGCTTCACGAAAACCATTGGACATATCGCCGATCTTATACAACCAGACGACGAGTTCCCTAATCACATCATCAGAAACACCCTTGTTGATGATGCGCAACTTTGCAAAGGGGCCATCTTTTGCATAAACAGACATCCGTGTTGCTCCTTATAACGACTGAATGAGTGTCACAGCAACCTTTGGACTTCAGAAACCTCTTCGCGACGGATGACCGCGACCAAAGAACTGTCATCCATCTGATGTTCGGAGTAGAACTTTTTGAGTGCCAGCGCAAACGAAATCGCCTTGATTATCTCACGAAAAGGTTCGCGCTTTTTTTGCCCTGAAGCATCTTGTTGAGTGCGAATTCCGATGACAATGTACTCTTCCATGCCCCAACCTCCCTCAGTGTGAGACCTTTGCAATAACAACTTGTTATCAATATTTGCCCATTTTGTCAACGTTTTAATGTCAAAATTCTAAATCATTTGCAAATAAACGATTTGTGAGCGATCATGTTAATATATGAAAAATTTACTAACCATATTGTTACTAACAAGTTTGTTTGCTGGGGGTTGTAATATATCAGAACAACAGAAAGTTATAAGCGACAATAATATCAAAACACCTGGGACTCAAGTAACAGAAACTCATAATAACTCGACCAAAAATACTTTGGATTTAAGTAATCAGAATTTAGCAAAAATTCCAAATGATGTTTTTAACAAATCCAATCTGGAAGAATTGGATGCTTCTAATAATAACTTAACCGGAGCGATACAGGCTGAGATAAGACATCTTGGTAATCTTAGGATATTAAATTTAAGTAATAATAAGATGACAGGTGTGCCTGCTGAAATTGGACAATTATCAAAGTTGGAATATTTAGACCTTTCCAATAATCAGTTGACCGGACTACCAAATGAGTTAGGAAATTTACAAAATCTTAAGAAATTAGATATTTCGGGCAACGATTATAGCGAGCAGGATCTTAATAAGATTATAGAAAATTTACCAACAGGAGTGCAGATAATAAAATAAGTGATTGAAAACAACTCACTAAAGAGTTAAGATGTTAATAATATGAATCATTCAATTTTTAAAATCATCATACCGTTTATATTCATCTCACTTGTGGCTGCCGGCTGTGGCAATTATCAAGTTGTGGTTGACATGGACAAGGAGCAAGCCAAGCAAAAAGACATTCAGGAACAATTGGATAATTTCTCTTGTTTTGAATTTTGTAATTATGACATGCTAACGATCTGTCCGAGCTATGAGCCAAGCACTTGTCAAAAAGACTGTGAAAGCAAGTGGCCGGATACAATCAGAGAGTGCATGTTAACGGCTGATGACTGTAATCAAATCAGCCAAGACGAACCTTATTGTGAAGATAAGGTCGATAAAGATTTGATGCCCAAGGCAGAAGTTGAAACCGTAGCAGAAGGTTGTCCGGGTGCATGTTTACAATATAAAAAATGCGCCGGTTATGGCGATGATATTACGGCCGAGGATATGGAGTATGCCTACGAGAGCTGCATGGAAACCTGCTCCACTTGGTCACCGGAAACTATTAGTTGCGTGCGTAGTAATCCAATATCCAACCCAGCAGACTGCGCTGTTATGACGGCTTGTGCTTTAAAAGAAATGAATAAGTACTTGCAGTAATAATTTTAAGAATTATTTTAAGGACAAAAACCAGCTAAGCCAACCTTTTTACATAAAGTTTCTTCAGAAAAGACAATATAACTAAATATACCAGAGAGAATATCTTGTCTAGGCATGGTAACTGTTAGTTTTTGAGTTGTGCCGTTATATGTTCCCTCAGAACCCAACACAACATCACCCAAATAATCTATTGGATTGCCTGAAAAATCAAAAAATGAAATGGCTACACTTTCCGCACTGCAGTTGAATGGACGTAAACGCATTCGATATGCTTTGTTGGGATCAAGTGTCAGGGATCCGCTACCACCCGTAAGATAATGAATATCGTAATTTGATGATGCAGCGGGCCAAGTTACCCCGCCTCCAGAAAATTGCCATTCAGATAAACCAATTTCCAAATCAGGTGGTGTACCAGCCGGAACGCAATCCGGACCAGCTAACCAACGTAAATTAATGGTTTGAACGTTGTATGCTGCGCTTAGTTGATCTGGATCAAACAAATCAACAAAAGCTAATTCCTCTTCTGCAAGAGTACTAATAAATTTGCTCTGCGTTTGCTCAAGACCTGTGGTAGAAATCCAAGCAGTTCCACCTGGGTATGAACTTGATACAGCCGCAATTTCCACTCTGGTTTTATTGTCTTTACGTAGACCGAATAACTGCAATTCGATGCCAGAATTAGCCATGTAATAAGCGCCAACCGCATTATCCATCTCTTTTGCACGCGCAGAGCCTTCCATGACCACTATACCTATACCAATACCCGCCAAGAGTATTGTGGTTGTCATTATCATGGCCAAAGCAACAATATTACCTTGAACAAAGGTTGGTTTTAAAACCAAAAGTTTTCGACTTGATTTAGCGGGCATAATTACGAGATGAGATGGTTGTTTGTGCATCTAAAGTTATTCTTTCACGTTCTTGGTTTGATTGATAAGTTAATGATAGCTCGGCAGTCACCAGTGGTTGATTGTCATTGGGATAAGAACCAGCTATCAGATTAAAAGGTGAATCAGTCGGATAAATAAAAATTTTAAAATCATTTACATTAACATTTTTTGAAGTAAGTGGTGCCCAAGTAGCTCCACCATCTTTAGTGATTCTTAAGCAACGAATATTTACATCGTCAAAGCATTGTGTGTCCCCTGCTCCAACATCTGACAAAGTAATGATTATTTCTTCGCCTGTTTGAGAAATCAAATTCAGACTAGATGAAACTGAGCTGATGCCAACCGAATAATCAATCGGTGTGTTGCGCACGGCACGGCTAATGTACTCCAAAGTAAAACGCATATCTTGTTGAACAACGGCTGCGTTAGCTGTTTTACGTGATAAACGAATAAATGAGACGTATGTTTGTGACAAGATAACCATGGATAATGAAAACAACAAAACAACAACCAACAGTTCTATTATTGTATAACCCTCTAGTTTGGTTTGTTTATCTCCAATCATATAAATCCGTATAAATGGTTAAATCGCGCTGTGTCCCTTTACGCAACCAACGTACATCGGCTTTGGCTCTGATGCCAATTTTTTCCGTATAGATTGGACCCGCGCAACTACAAGCCGCTGGTATCTGAAAATCTGATAGATCGGTAGGATCTGCACAAATTGGTGCTAAAGTTAACAAGCGTGAAAACTGAGTACTTGTTCCTGCTGCATTATTAAATAATCCTTGAGTTTGAACGACTTGAGAACGCTTGACGGTTGCAGCAGCGTCCGCGATTGAAGCAGTGTAAGAAAAACTTGGAGCCGCGAGACCATCCCAAACGGGCACCATTGTACAACCTCCGGCAATATTTAATAGTCCATCGTCAAAATCATTGCTAGCCATCCAGTTAGAATCACGCTTATTTTGCACCAACTCCAGCATCTCACGCGCCATGTTCATGGCAACAATATTATTTGCATCCTGTTCCTGTAAAACTACATTGGCAAATATCAATGTTATGGCTGCATAAAGACCCATTGAAATTATAAAAAAAACAACTAACATTTCTATCATGGTTTGTCCTTTTAATTTATGCTTAATCATAGAATTGAGATACGACCGGTTACACGATTAACTTCTACCTGAATTGTAGCATTGGTTTCGATATGTTTTAAGGTAATGAGAATCAATGAGGGTTCTGGTGGAACAGTAGAATCTATTATATGTGCGACACCGTTCTGGCGAGTGAATGATATGTCCGCTTTTACTTGTGGTGGATTTAAACCACTGGAACTAGCACTCTGAATCGTTGAAATTATGACATTATCAGAAACCTGTAAAAGATCTCGCGTTAATATTACTTCTTTATTGTTGGTCAAAGCATTATCTCCACCAGGAACAGGATTAAGATCAGCAAAGGTGGAGTAATTTGTTGAATTTTGAGTAATATTGATACCAAAAGAATATGGAATCTCTTCCGTACAAGTCCCTGGTGTACAGGATGCCTCAGAATATTCACAAACTCGCAAATCACTACCATCGGTGCAAGCCTTAAGATTTTGACCTGCT
>JAHJSR010000026.1 GCA_018830085.1 Patescibacteria group bacterium | reverse complement strand
ATCTTCTTCGTGAGCTACTGGCTGTTCATCTAAGATCATCTTCTGCAGATGTTCGGGAAGGATTTTTGTTTTCGGCGCCTTTCTCGGCTCCGGCTGAAACATTTTTTCATTCATAAAGTTATTAAGTATTAATCAAATTAAATCAAGTACATACGAATAATAACAAACTATATACCGTGGCCACAAATATTTGTTTGCATTTGGAATCCCTTGGAAAGTATTTTGCTTATATTTAGATCTCCGGCAGCACAGGAACATCAAGTAGTTTTAGTTTTGTCGTTTGACCCTTGATAATCTCTATCTCGCTTGGAGAACAATCACATAAATCGGCCATAAGTTTAATCAGTTCTTTATTCGCCTTTCCTTCAATTGGTGGCGCTGAGACTCTGACTTTTAGTGTCTTGCCTTCATACCCCACAACTTCTGTCTTTTTTGCATTGGGAATTATCCTAACTGATATTATCATAAGTATATATTTTCACTGATGTATTACTAGGTCAATCATTGACATTTGCTATAATAATTGTTATATCAACCAACGTCATTGCTCATTTCAACCGTAGAGGTAAAACATGCCGCGTCTGTCCGAGTTTGTCATCGCTGCTCACGAAACCATCTACTCCGAAGAAAACATAGGTCACATCAGTGTAGCACTACGGCCGTTTGTCCTCGCGCAAGCAGAAGCCCATTTCAATCATCTGGGTTTGGCTGAAGCGAGGCACTCAACATCCAACTCAACAAATCTGTCGGGAATGACAACCGTCTGGTTCTTGTTGAATGATGCTGAGGACGAACAAACCGCAGAACTGCTTGCAACGGTTGCGACAGAGATGCTGCTTTCCGGGCCAGATAAGGCGCGCATTCAAGCCTATCGTCGCATCTTCGTTAACTACACCGCACATCTGCTGGCTGATGCCTGGGTGTGTGCCATCATGGACTGTGTTGACACGGACAATGTCCTCAAACCTAGCATGTTGGATGAGGACTACCTGCCGATTGATGCAGATGATCTCGATCGTTACTTTGGAGCTGTTAAAAAACTATCCAGTCTGACCAGCGTCCAAATACGTACCATCTTCGGGGCGTATCGCCATTATCAAGACACTTTCATACCCGACCAGCTCGAAATAATCCTGCAAAACGCACTGATCCAGGTTGCAGCGTGAGGCTGTCATGATAAGTGGCTTTGGAGACAATTTCAAGCAACTCTTACAAGTGTCTGCTAGTACACTTCTCGTGGATTTAGAGCGCATGGCTCGTGAAGCGTGTGTCTTGATTCTCTCCTTCGATGAAGTTCAGGCCGACTGTGTGTCACAAGTCTTGATCAAAGACTGGGTCGACATACTAATCAACTCCGCAGAAGTTCCGTCAGTGCGCAAGGGCCTAATCAAGATCTCCAACCTTGATGAGTACATGTTGCCAAAAGCAGTGGACATCTCAGAGAGGTTGCATGCAACCGGAACCTTGCGCTGGATTAGTGAAAGTGAATTCAGGCAAATCTTGTGGCATCTCAAAACAATAGCGAACGGGATGCCCAGTCAACTACTCCGCTACCTCGACATTCAGGGTTATGAAGTCAGGTGATAGGAGTCTCCTACAAGAACGTACACACGTTCTTTTCTTTTTATAAAAAAAGAGATGAATTTCTTCATCTCAATTTTTTTAACCAACTATTTACTTCTGTCCAAACCTTTCAAATGCCCTCAGTATCTCAAGAGGCATGGCAAACACCACTGTATTTGATTGATCAGAAGACAAATCATTCAAAGTAGAAAGTGTACGCAAGTGCAAGGCGCCTACACTGGAAGATAAAATCGTTGCAGCATCTTTTAAGTTATTGGCAGCAGCCAACTCACCTTCTGATTTAATTATCACAGCGCGTTTTTCACGTTCAGCCTCTGCCTGTTTAGCAATTGTACGCACCATGTCTTCAGGCAAGCTAATATCTTTTAATTCAACACTACCAACTTCAACACCCCAAGCAGCTGTGTGTTTTGCGATTATATCTTTAATCTTAAGAGCTGTTTCCTCACGACTAGATAGCAATTGATCTAGAGTTTGTTCACCACAAACATTGCGCATTGTTGTTTGGGCTAACTGACTAACCGCGAGCATGACTCTTTCAACTTCTAAATATGCACGAGCAGGGTCGGCTATTCTGTAATAAATAACTGCATTAATTTTACAAGAAATATTATCTTGTGTAATTGTTTCTTGATAAGGTACGTCTGCTGCTTTAACACGAATATCCATTTTTACCATGGATTCAATTACAGGAAGAACGATTCTCCAACCCGGTTCCACAATCCTCACAAATTTACCAAAACGTAATTTAATACCTCTTTCATACTGATTAACTTGCTTGACCGATGCCAGCAAAACAATCAGGATAATAACAATAAACGGGATGTACATAATAACTAAAATTAGGTTAATTATTTCATTCATAATATTTAAACTTTAGCAGACGTAGTTGGGGTGTCAAGCTGGTATATGAAACTAACAACACTGTGTTATCCAATTATAAATAATACGATCTTGCTTGCCATGAAAAAGCGTGGCTTTGGTATTGGTAAATGGAATGGTCCGGGAGGCAAGTTTCAGCCAGGAGAATCACCAGAGCAGGCATGTAAACGAGAATTTTTAGAAGAAACGGGCTCAAAAATTTTGGACATGAAGTGCCGTGGAGTAATTGAGTTTTATTATGATACTAAACCAGAATGGAATCAGAGGTGTTATATATATGTAGTAACCGCAATATCCGGTGAACCACAAGAAACAGAAGAAATGTTGCCCAAGTGGTTTGATATAAACAGAATTCCTTATCAAGATATGTGGGAAGATGATCCAATATGGCTACCAGGTGTGATAGCGGGTGGCAATGCGGACATGGCTTTTTATTTTGATAAAGATTTAAGAATCTTTAAACACGAATTAATTACATCAAATCACCACACCAACTCTTGACCAGATAAAAACATTTCGATATACTGCAGCCCTCGGAACAATTATGAACCGAGGTAACGCACCTTCTGTGGCTAATGGCCAGGGGGCAACATGCAAGATTCGATCGTTTCCATCAAGACAATCGCCATCTCCATCGACAAGATCAGCTTCATGCTCGGAGAGCTTGGCCTCACCGCTGACCGTATCGCGGCCATCTTCCTCAACTCGGTCAAGAAGGAAGTCGTTCTCGCACATGTCGATGGGTCGTTCGACATCGACACCAAGAAGCAGCTCGTCATTCCGCGCATGGACCTTCCGGCTCTCATGACCTGGAGCAACATCGTCGAAAAGGATGCTATGTTCTTCGACGTCGATGGAGTGGATCAGGCCGACACCTTTCTCTGGAGCAAGGTCGCCGATCAACTCGTGGGTCTGAGGGACAAGTACGGCAATCAAGTCACCGAGCTGTTCTGCGCGGGGTATGGTTTCCGTACCACCAAGCAGTTCGTCAAGATCGGAAAGCAAATCGTGGACATGACCCCGGACAACGGCGTGGTCGGAATCGGTAGCGTCCGCTACGACAAGGTCAATGGCGGTCTGGTGGCCGTGGGACTCGACCAAAAGTTCCGTGGCATCAAGATCCTGACAGCCAATCTGGACGTCCTGAACAACATAGGTTGGGTTGTCGACATCGACAGATGGGATGTCATCGCCGACACCAAGGACGCAGTCCGTAGTCTATCGCGTGTGCAGACCAAGGATGGTGAGATGAAATTCCATCTCAACCTGGTCGATCAAGGCTACCAAGTCCCTGTCACCATTGTGGCCAAGAACGGCACGCCCAATGTGGAATTTGGTCGCAAGTACCGGACGCCGGTCACGCTCATCGGCGCGGTCAACACCTGGGACAACATCTACGCCGGCTTCTACAACACTCCGGATCATATCGGCATCGTCCTGGAAGCCGTACCCGTGACCGAACAACCGTTCGTGCACCTGACTCTCGATCTCTGAGAGTCCTCGCTGGCGCAAGTCGCCACACACTCGCTACAAGCGGGTTCTTTTTTTCTTGACGAAACTTTTTATCTCGAGTAATCTAATTTTTATGGTAGTGAACATGTTTGGTTTTTGCTTCTTTACTCCGCTCCTGGGGTGAGTTTGTAATTACTAAACTGTTTACAAACCGCCTTATAAGAGGTGGTTTTTTGTACCTTGCACAACTCAAGGAGAGCATTGTATGTCTGCTAAAATTTCACGCCAAGGCTTGATGATGCGCTCGGATATCATTGCTGTTCATGCGGTTTACAACTTCGGTGATCTCACACTCGGAACTCAGAATTTTGATCCCAAAAAAGATGGACCTGGTCCGGCAATTCTCTATGAGGAGCGGGCTCCGCTCATCGGTGACCAGGTTTGGATGTCAGAGTTTACCGATAGATCAAATCTTCCTTGGATGGCTGATGTTGGTTTGGCACCGCGCGAGGTTGTTGTTGTTCCTGGGCATCAATTGATCCCCGGGATTCTGGGCGATAATACTTTGCTTAAACAATTTAGCTCAAGCGCCAGAAATGGCGGTCGCGTTCAATTCTTTTCTCCAGGCGAGCAAGAAAATGTCTTGATGCAAGAGGCTGGACTGAGCTATCAAGACACTATTTCATGCGATCCAAAAATTGCCGGACTTTTCGCCGACAAGGCTGAGTTGCGTCATATTGCTGGTGCTCAGGATTTTAAGAAAAAATATCCCGGAAAATTTTTTCCTCCGCACCAAATCCTCAATCAATATTGGAGCGAGGAGTCGTTATACTCTGCGATCAACCAAGTTAAGAGAGAGGCTATAAAGCTTGGTTTGCAAGATGTGATTGTTAAAAGAACTGATCAGGCAAGTGGTGACGGCATGAAGTGTGCTTGCGATGCGGGGTTTAGTAGCTTCGTGCAACAGCAAGTCGGTCATCCGCTCATCGTCGAAGTTTTCGTTCCCAATCATCAAGCGATCAGTATCCAATACTTTATTCACGACGGAGAGATAACTGAGCTTAGTGCAAGTCGCCAAATTCAAAAGGGTTTGGTTCATAAGGGTAACCTCATCGCTTCTAAGAACCATGTTCTAGACGAAGGACAGAGCAACATACTTCGACATCTTACACTTCCTTTTGTATATGAAGCGCTGAATAAGGAATATAATGGTGTTATTGGTTTTGATGCCGTACATCGCTCAGACCTCGGTCTTATGTTTCTTACTGAGGCTAATGCCAGAGTCACAGCAACAACCTATCCCATTGGTGTTGTTCGTAGGTTGCAAAGAACTCTCAAATCATTCACTCCCTGGGCAATTGCCAATGAAATGTTCATGGAACCGTCAGTCAATCTCACGAACTTTGAGGATGTACGCAAAGCGCTTGGAAAGCGTTTATACCTTCCTTGCCGTGAGCACGGGGTCGTTCCTTACATGATCAGTGGGCTTAGACTCAAAAAGGGCAGACGCATCGGTCTCTTGGTCATCGGTAATTACGCCAAGTCTGTAGAGTTTCTACTTCAAGAGGCCAAGGACGCTTTGCGTCACGGTTAACACTTCTCAGCGCTTCGGCGCTTTTTTGTTTACCCGACTAAAATGGATTGAATCATTTTAGTGTTCTGAAAAAACCTATGGTAATAAAGAAAAATAGTTGATATAATAAAAAAAGTTTAAACATGAAGTTCAATAATCAAACACAAGTTTTGTTATTTATCGCCGCATTGCTTTTTTGGCCGGTCTTGGTTATTGCGGCCACGAGTACAAATTTTGGAACAACTCAAGAGCATGGCGGCCCAATTGATTTTCAGGCCAGTTCAACAAACTATCAATTTAATGCCGAAGTTGGACATCCCGGGGCAGGTATCTCAACAAGTACAAATTATGTTTATTGGCATGGAACTTTTTGGGATGAAGAGCTTCAACAGGTTACGGCCACTATTCAATGGGCAGTGCCAGAACTGCGTGTAGGTGCAACAAGCACAAATGATGATGCGATTTTTTATTTAACTCTAAAGGATCCTTCAACGCACGCAGTTCTATATACAACACCAACATTGGCTAGCACTACAGTACAAGGTACTTATCTAACACCTTTGGATTTAGGAAGCGTAGCCCCTGGTTTTTATGATATAGGTATAAAAACACATCAACATCTTACAAAGATATTACGCAGTGTTCCTTTAAGTTCCGGAAATGTTGTTTTAAATTTTTCTCAAGCAGACAACTCCTCACCTTTTGGTGATATTAGATTATTAGCTGGAGATATTAGTGGATCTACCACTACTCCGGCCACACTAGGTGATGATGTTGTTAACTCAGTTGATTTATCAATCATTATTAACGACTTGGACAAAGATGATTTATCGCATCGTGGTATTCGTTCTAATCTAAATCAGGATCCGGTGGTTAATTCTGTTGATTTAAGTTTGATGCTAAAAAATTTAGACCTTGAGGGAGATAATTAGAAAGTAATAAAACAATATGAAAAAATTTATTAATCTTATAATGATAACAGCTCTTTTGTTATCTGCATTTCCTGTTTCTGCTGCCACGCCCAGTGGTAACGATTGGTTTCAACTTATCGCCTCACCTTTTACAGGTGCAGATAACACTGGCGATGGTGGAACCGGCAATCCTACGGACCTGAACTATTTTTATGTTGGTCAGCTATTTACATCAACCATGCAAATACAATCCAACAATACTAACGCTTCAAATATTTGGATTGATTACAATACAACCAAAGTCTCTGCCGGAAATCTAACAACTGGAACATATTTTCCTAGTTGGTCGGGTCAAACCATAAGCGGAGGCAGAGTAAAATCAACCGGATATCGTACGACCGGATATTCTAACGGCTTAGGTAGTTTTGGAACGGTTCGCTGGACCATGTTAGAGCCAACGGCTGCCAACTATGGCACAGGATCTCCACTTTCACTTGATATTAACGTTGGGGTAATTGGTCTAACAACAGAAAGTAATATTTCTTTGGATGGAAATGATGAACTAGATGATGCTGAAGACTTTCAAATGCATATTTGGGCAGACACAAAAAAGCCTTACGCATTAAATCCAGTAGCAACCAATGGTAGTATTAATGTAGCAGTAGAATCAAACTACACTTTTGATCTTCGTGATAGTAAAAATGGCGAAGGAGATAATTCGGGAGTTGGCACAGGAGTAAATACAGCCACTCCACCCGGGGCAATAACTTTTAATGGAACGGATTATACTGCCTGGGATGCATACTCATGTTCCGGAACTTGGGGTACCAATCTTTGTAATACAACTGTTAATCCTCCAAGCCCATCAGGGATAGCTGGCGATCAAAGGAATTGGGAATACAGTACTTTGTATTCAGTTATAATCAGTGGTTTTCAGGATTTAGCTTCTCCAAGTCAAGATCAGTTAGGTGATACCAATGGACCTAATACAATGGATGCTAAGAATTGGACATTTACCACCGAGGCCGACACTGTAGCGCCTCGAGTTGTTGCAGAAACCCCTAACCGCGGTAGCGTTGGTAACAGTGTCTCTACAAATATAACGATAGATGTTCATGATAAAAAAACCTACCCTGGGTCAATTTCTGGTACGGGTGTAAATCCAGCTACTTGCCGCTTTAATGTCTCGTCGCCATCTTTTGCTTTAACAACCTATCAGCAAGGTCATGTAGATGTTGTTGTCACTGCAATTGATTATGGATATAGATTTACCATCGATCCTGCTAGTGATTTTTCTCAAAACGAAGTTGTTACTGTCAGTGCTTACGATTGTCAGGATATAGCGGGTAATACCATGGTTACAGATACATGGACTTTTACAACAGCTGATTCTGATCCCCCGTATGTCGATCAACGTAACCCTGGAGATGATCAAGGCATAATACCGGCCGGGACTGTCATCTTTCATGTAAAAGACGATGGCTCTGGTGTGGATCTTGCGAATTTAGTGGTCTATGTTAACGGTACATATTATAAAAATGTTGCCAGTGGTGCGGGTAGTGTAACAACAAATGGCACACGCATCACCTATGCTTCTACAACAGCCTTTACTGCTCTTGCGGGAACAATTAATGACTACACTGTTACCATCGATCCGGCTGGAGATTTTGTTGCCGGTGAAAGTGTTCCTGTCCTAATTTATGCAAAAGATGTTAGCAATAACATAATGGAACGTGATGTTTACGCTATGAGCGTTGGAGGAGGTACTGGACAGGTTTGTGGTAATTCAATTACAGAAGGTAATGAGATTTGTGATGACGGAAATACTATTGATGGTGATGGCTGTAGCGCCACCTGTCTTTCTTTAGAAGTTTGTGGCAATGGCTTAAAAGAGCTAGCCGAGCAATGTGATGATGGCAATGTTGTATCAGGTGATGGTTGTAGTGCGGCGTGTATATATGATGGCGTTGGCGGTTCTTCTTCCTGTGGATCAAATACAACTTGGAATGGATCTTATTGTGTAGCCTCTTGTTCTGTATCCGGTAGCGGTGGTTCACCGGGCATCGCTCCCCTGCTCACAGTCGGGTTGAGTGCGATTAAAGTAGTTCAGATAAACGAATCCTCAGTACTTGTAAGTTGGTTAAGCAATGTTCCTGCAACTTCTAGAGTTATTTTTGATACAGATGAGCATGTATCTATTGAACCGGCTCCTAATTACGGTTACTTAAATTCAACACGTGAATTCGCAAACCACAGCACATATCATTCGGTTGTTGTTGATGGCCTGGAGTCTGGAAAGTTATATAGATTCCGACCGGTCATCAGTGCCAATGGACAAGAAGTTTATGGCGAGGAGGTAGCCATGGCACCTGTTTTTGCAACACAGTCTGTCGAAAATACCATTCAAGTTCCCACAGAAGCCATCTGTCAGCAGATAATTACAACCAAGAATCAATCTTCATCAGGCCCCGTACAATCAAAATCCGAGCCAATAATAATAACACGTATAGTTCAGCAACCGGTGGTTGATTATAATGCACAAATCGGCGAATCTCTTCTCAAGATAAATAATATAGAGAGAATAGATAATAAGATAAATATTCAAGGATTTGCAGCACCTAATACAAAGATTAAACTTTACATCTACTAAACATATGGCAACAACAACCGATCAAGCGCAAGCAATCATGGAAATTCAAACTGATAGTGATGGTAATTGGGAGGCGCAAGTACCACAAACGCTCTCGCCAGGGATGCATAAGGTTATGGTTGAGACTGAAGATGGAGAACAGCAAGACTTAGCCTTGTTTAACATGCCCATAAGAACAGAAGTTATTGAAAACACAACTAGTGCTGATTATGGTCAATATATCTATCCCCTAGCATTATTAGTTGTTTTGGTATTAGTACTTGCCGCAAATAGCTTAAGGTTACTGGTTAAAGCTAAAAAGATTAAAAAAGAACTTGCAAACAAACAAAGGTTTACAACCCTCTTTACTGTGTTTGCCGCTCTTATAGCTGTAGCCATCTTTATATATGTTGCATATCAATCTGGTTGGCTGGATAGTACAACGACTAATAATAACTTCAATCAAACAAGCAATTTGTCAAACGATAAACAAAATGATTCTAGTCCAACTGAATATGTTGGTGTTAGTGGTTTGGTTATAGATCCACAAAGTGATATTGGTGTTTCTGATGTTGACTTGTCTGCTTATGATATCAGCATTCGTACACAAGAAGGTGGTGCGTATAATTTCGCCAGCATACCCTCTGATGGTT
>JAHJSR010000113.1 GCA_018830085.1 Patescibacteria group bacterium | reverse complement strand
TTTGATTTGAAACCGGAAGCCCAACCATAAGCCCACCACAAAAATAAAAGGGTCCTGCAACGCAGAGGCGGTGGGTTCCTCTTCTCAGTCAGGTATCAATGAGGAAGTCACGGGGTCAGCAACCGTCATTCCTTTTTGCGTCATGACCCCGTCATTCATGACCTCGACCCGACATTTAAGTTTTGTTTGACATACAAACCCCGGTTAACACAGGATGCTCGAGTTTGGGGTGCGTCTCATCGCATACCAAACATCCCAAACTCCGGGGTCAGGCCTTGCCTTTTGCCCAGCACTTTTGATTTGAAACCGGAAGCCCAACCATAAGCCCACCACAAAAATAAAAGGGTCCTGCAACGCAGAGGCGGTGGGTTCCTCTTCTCAGTCAGGTATCAATGAGGAAGTCACGGGGTCAGATACCGTCATTCCTTTTTGCGTCATGACCCCGTCATTCATGGCCTCGACCCGACATTTAAGTTTTGTTTGACATACAAACCCCGGTTAACACAGGATGCTCGAGTTTGGGGTGCGTCTCATCGCATGCCAAACATCCAAGAAGGTTTTATCAATAGCCAAAAAAACGGAAAACAGGGATGAAAAATAAATTCGCCGCCATCGTCATAATCGCAACAGCTCTGATTTCAGGGTGCGCATCGGTTCCAATGGAAAGCAAGGAAGCCGCGGTTAAGGCCAAGCAATTTAATCCGCCTACAGAGGGGAATTCTGGGCTATACATTTATCGAGACAGTTTCGTCGGCAAGGCGTTGAAAAAAGATATCTGGATAGACGGCAAATGTATCGGCGAATCTGCACCGGACGTATTTTTTTACAAAGAAGTCAAAGGCGGTCAGAAACACACCATTTCCACCGAGTCTGAGTTTTCTCCGAATGAGCTTAAGATCGACACCCTTCCCGGAGCCAATTACTTCATCAACCAATACATCAAACTTGGCGTGTTTGTTGGCGGAGCTGGCCTGGAACTGGTCGACGAAAAAAAAGGGAAAGATGCCGTCATGAAACTGGAACTGGCAAAACAGGGTGCATGCAGCAAATAAGCCAGTAATTTCGGGACTTGCAAAGCCACGGTGAAGGGCCCCGCGCTGGTTGACGAGGCTCGAATCCTGTTCTTCGTGACCTGCGCCGGGTTACACTTTCTCCTCTGCGGCCTTGTGGCCAGTCTGGGGAAATAAGCAACCATGTCCCGGCAACATCCCATCATCGCTGTAACCGGCTCGTCCGGAGCCGGCCTGTCCACGATACGCCACGCGTTCAAGTTCATTTTCGAGCGCCTGAACATTAAGCCTGCGATCGTTCACGGCGACGGTTTCCGGCGCTATACCGAGCCGCAGTTCGCTGCCCTGCTTGACGAAGCGCGAGGCAGTGGCCGCAGCATTTCCTGGTTCGGACCCGATTGCAATCACTTCCCGGAGCTGGAATCCTTTTTCCGGACCTATGGCGAGTGTGGCAGTGGCGTTTATCGCCAGTATGCGCACACGGTCGAGCGCGGCACGGAATTGGGCGTGCAGTCGGGAGAGTTCACGCCCTGGTCGCCGTTGCAGCCGGGCAGCGACCTGTTGTTCTACGAGGGTCAGCATGGCGGCCTGATGGCCAACACCTGGACCCGCCGCAAGGTCGATTCGCGCCACTTTCCGCCGGAAATAGACCGTCGCGCGGGGCGCCAGGGCATCGACGTGGCGCAGCATGTGGATCTGCTGATCGGTGTGGCGCCTGCCATCAACCTGGAGTGGATACAGAAGATCCACCGCGATCACAAAAAGGGCACGTGCTCGCCCGAAGAATCGGTGGAAACCATCCTGCGCCGCATGGACGACTACATCCATTACATCGTTCCCCAGTTCGGCCTGACCGACATCAATATCCAGCGCATGCCGCTGGTGGATACCTCCGACCCGTTCATTGCGCGCGACGTGCCGCTGCCCGACGAATCGCTCTGCATCATCCACTTCCGCGACCGCGAGCGCCATGATTTTCCAGACTTGCTTGAGCGCATTCCCGAAGCCTTCATGTCGCGTCCGAGCACGATGGTGATTCCGAGCAAAAGCCTGCGCCTGGCCCTGGGGGTGATTTGCGGTCCGATCCTGGCCAGGTTCATGGAATTAAAAGGGCCAGACTGAGCTCCTTGATCGCGCG
>JAHJSR010000025.1 GCA_018830085.1 Patescibacteria group bacterium | reverse complement strand
TTTATTTTTTCTTTATCTAAAAAGTAGTAAAGTGTTGGGCAGTTATTATGTCTGATAATATTTTTAGGGATGAATTGAAACGGATTAAGCCTCTGGTCTGGAATGTTTATCGACAATATTTGCCAATAAACGAACCCAATGAATTTTATGACATGGTTAGGGATTATCCGGAAAGGCAAGGTAAGTATTTTAGAGCGGGATTGGTGTTATTGGCTAATAAATTGTATGGAGGAAATGAAAACGATGCTTATTTGTCAGCGGCTTGTATGCAAGCGTCTGAGGATTGGTTATTGATTCACGACGATATAGAAGATCATTCGGAAGAAAGGAGATCAACCAAAGAAAAATATAAACCAACTTTAAATGCGCTTTATGGTGATGAATTGGCAATAAATGCGGGCGATGCTTTACATGCGATTATGTGGCAAATGTTGGCTGATAATGCACGAAAATTTAATGATGACAGGGGTTGGAGGGTTTTTGATAAAATGCAGGATGTTATTAGGGTTACTATAGAGGGTCAATATCAGGAATTGATGTGGATCAGGAATAATAGATTGGGTATATCCGAGCAGGAGTATTATGAGATGATTGATAAAAAAGCCGGATATTATACGGTGGTCGCTCCCCTATCACTTGGTGCTATTATGGCAGGGGTTTTGGATGAAGATTTAGAGCAAATTAAAAAATGGGGTATGTTTTTTGGGAGAGCTTTTCAGATTTGGGATGATGTAATGAATTTAACCGTAAACAGCGAGGTGCAGGGCAAGGAGATTGCGGGTGATATTTGGGAGGGTAAGAGAACTTTGATAATGATTCATTTATTTACTCATTGTAATTTGCAAGAAAGAGCTTATATATCAAATATATACTCATTAGAAAGAAAATTTAAAACACAAAAACAAATTGCATATGTTTTGGATGCAATGAGAAATTACGATAGTATTAAATACGCTATGGAAAAAGCTAAGGAATTTTCAGTGGTGGCTAGTGATGAGTTTGCAACAATTTATAAAAATAATGAAGAAGTTGATGCGGTAGAAACCATAAAATCGGCAATTAATTTTGTGGTTAACAGAGAACGTTGAATGGAACTTAAATTTTAAAATATGCTTAGGCGTATTTTCGGTCCCAGGAGGTCGAGGGGCTGCTCTATTCTAAATTAAAATTATAATGTAACGTCATAAATATGAAAGACTTATTAAAAAAGGTTTTGACGAACAAGGCAGCTAGAAATGCGACTGTATTGAGTGCTGCTGCTGTTTCTGTTGTTGCGATGCCTTGGCCACAAGCCTAAGAATTTAAATGGATATATCTATGAAAGATAGTATTATTATTCTGTACAATAGAATAAGTAATTATATATCAAGATATGTCCGTTTTTTTTATAAAACATTTTTAGAGTCAAGAAAGATTGATTTGGATGATAAAAGAAGAGAGTTTATAACGAATATTTTAATTTTAGGATCGATTATATTATTTATTTTTATAAATTTGGTTGTTATATATTATCGATTAATAATCTCTTTTCAGATTGATGGCTATACCGGACTTTCGATGCTGATTTATGCAGGTGCTTTGGTCTTTTTAATATTGCTTTTTGTGATTTCTAGACTTGGTTACTATAAATTTTCGGCAGCGATTTTGTTGGGTATTTATTTGGCAATGATAATTTACATTACATCAGTAGTAGAAGTCGTTTTTATTTTTTCTTTGTTGGGGTTTGTTATCGTTATAGTTATGGCTGGTATATTGTTTAATTCTAAGGTTTCATTAATAATAACCACCTTTAGTTCTTCGATTTTGTTGGTAATTTACTATTTGCACCAAAATAAAATTATTCCCAATAATACAGTGTGGAGGACTTCGGACGTTGAGCTTAAAGATGTAATATTACTGGTATTAATTTTCTTTATTATTTACTTGGTTTCTTGGCTCTCGAATCGAGAAATCGAAAAAAATCTGGATAGGGCGCATAGGTCGGAGGCTGCATTAAAGCAGGAACGTGATATGTTGGAAGTCAGGGTAAAGGAGAGAACTGAGGAATTAAGACAAGCGCAGTTAGCTCGAATGTCACAGCTTTATCGATTTGCAGAGTTTGGGAGATTGGCTTCTGGGTTGTTTCATGATCTTATGAGTCCCCTAACAGCCATCTCTTTAAATTTGGAAAGTTTTTCACATGATTCAAAAGAGCAGATAAAAGATACTTCCAAATATTTGGATCAGGCTATGGAGGCAACCAAAAGAATGGATGGTTTTATAGCGGCAATAAGAAAACAATTACAAAGTCAGGAAATACAAGAATTATTTTCGGTAAATGAAGAGATAAGTCAGGTTTTGCAAATAGTTGCCCATAAAGCTAAAAAAGCTCATGTTAATCTTGTGTTTGAAAATATTGAAGATGATAAGTTGTTTGGCAATCCTCTAAAATTTAATCAGATCATAACGAATTTGGTATCCAATGCGATTGATTCATATGAAAATAAAAAGACAGTAAATAATCGACAGGTAGAAATAAGAGTAATAAAAAATAATGAATCATTAACAATAAAGGTACAAGATTGGGGTAGTGGTATAAGCAAAGAAAATTTACCAAAAATATTTGATTCATTTTTTACTACCAAGGATATAAATAATGGAATTGGGATAGGTTTATCAAACACTAAAAATATTATTGAGAATCATTTTCACGGAATAATTGGATGTGAATCAAAAGAGGGCGAGGGGTCTTTATTTATAATAGAATTGCCTTGTCGTGCTGAGATTATAAAACAAATATGATACTGAAAGGTATAATTAAACAGCGTGTAAACGATCTTATTAATTTACTGCAAATAAAACAATTGGAAGATGGGTCTTTTTTGAGTTTATCATCAAATGATAAAAATGATTTTAAAGACTCTTATGAATACGTATCCCCTTTTCCGGTGTCTTTAATAATGATCGCCTTGTCAGGCTTGGATGTGGGAGAGGATATTATGTCAAAAGCTTCCGGATTTTTAAGAAGTCAGATTGGTGCAGATGGATCGGTTAATTATTATAAACTAAAGAGTCTATATTATAATAAATTTCAATACCCTGATGATTTGGATTGTACATTTTGTACTCATTCCGGATTGGTTTTATATAATAATGATTATATTGATGGAGAGATGATGGCAAAGGTAGCAAAGATTTTAACCAGTTATGAGCATGGTGAAGGTGGGCCTTATAAAACCTGGATGGTGCCCGAGAATTCGGATCAGGTTTGGAAAGATGTTGATTTGGCAGTAAATGCTAATATTCAATACTTTTTGAGTCTGCAAGAGGTGGAATTACCAAATATTCAGTCAATGATTGATGAAGCGATTTTAGCTGATAAAATTGAATCTCCATACTACACAACTCCTTTTTCGGTTTTGTATTTTATAGCCAGAATGTATAACGGTAGTTATAAAAAAGAATTAATACAAATTGTAAAAAACAATATAACTAAAATTGGTTTGGAGGTGATAAACCCTTTAGATCTATCGTTTGTATTGATAGTGCTAATTGATTTAGGGGTAGATGCGACGGTGTATGAAGAGTTAGTTAAAAAATTATTAGAATTTTCATTAGATGATATTGATAAACCATACGCGTATGTTATTGATCCGGCTATTGATGGAAAACAGTATTATGCAGGTTGTGATGCTCTAACTATTGCAATAAATATTCAGGCTTTGAATAAGTATTTGGATAAAACTTTTGATAATCAAAAAGTCTTAGCCAATGAAGATGTGCATGACGAATATTACACTGATATTTTAAATTCAGTTAAAGAAGTGTTTAGTGGGTTGGACAAAGGGCTAGAGAAAAGAGCAGATATTAGATTAGAGACTTTGGTTAAAAACGACAAAGATGGCCAAATTGCTTTAATGCCAAGATACTTTTATCAATCAATGAATATTGAAACGACTGATTTGGATGATTTAGTAAAAAAATTATGCCAGGCTAGTCTTTTTGGTTGGTTGGCTTATTCGATTTATGATGATTTTTTTGACGGAGATGGTCAGGCTGAGGATTTAAGTGTAGCAAATGTTTCTTTAAGACATTGTGCTCATATTTTTGAAGAAATGATTGTAAAATATCCAACATTTCAGCAATTGTATAATCAGATAATGAACGCTTTGGATTCGTCAAATTGTTGGGAGATTAATAATTGTAGATTATCACAAGAGATTAAGATTTTGGATTTAAGTATTGATTTTCCTAGTTATTTAAACAGTCAATTTACTGACAGGTCTTTAGGGCATGCTTTAGGGGCTTGTTTATTGCTGATCGCTACGGATAATCAAAATCAAATTGATAAGATGCTTTGTTTCTTTAAAAAGTATTTGTTAGTAAGACAATTGCATGATGATATGCATGATTGGGAGGATGATTTATCAAAAGGTATTGTTAATAGCGTACATTCCTCTATATTTAAAGATTGGCAAACTGAGTTTGGAAAAAATGTACTAAATATTGAAAGTGATTTAGTGTCGTTACAAAATGTATTTTGGAATAAAACTATAGATAAGCTCTGTGGTTATGTTTCTGCGGAGTTGGATACAGCAAAAGAAATATTGCTAAGTATTGATGCTATTAAAGATAAAGGCTATTTTATAAAATTGTTGGATTCTATGAAAGTTGCGAATCGTGAAATATTACAACAGAGGGATGATGTTTTACGATTTATTGAGTCCTATAAATAATGTTTTTTTGTAGATTTTGTGGTACAATAATCCTTAATGAAGGTTAAAAATAAGAGATATTTATTTTGGAATAAATTAGCAATCACCATCGGATTGATGTTTTTTACTTTGTTATTATTATTTAATATTGTTGCAATTTTTATTACTTTAAATAGGATGAGCTTCTCTGAATTTATTAAGGGCGCAGAGGCGGTTGTGGCTCCCAGCTCCACTATTGATTATGTAGCAAAACCAACAAAAACTGTAAGTGTGTTAGCGTCTTCTTATTCAAGTACAATTGATCAGACGGATTCAACTCCCTGCATTACCGCTAATGGGTACAATGTTTGTTCTTATTATGAGGTGGATGGTTTTGGTGAAACTATTGCAGCAAACTTTTTACCAATGGGTACGGTAGTAAAAATACCGGAGTTGTACGGTGACAAATTTTTAGTTGTCAGGGATAGGATGAATCCCAGGTATGGCTATGGTAGGATTGATATATGGATGCCAACAAGGTCTGAGGCTTTAATTTTTGGTAAAAGATGGATAGATGTTGAGATTTTTGAATAATTAGACTAATTTTAAAGTAAAGAGATTTGGAATCTTTCGAGATGCACTGT
>JAHJSR010000024.1 GCA_018830085.1 Patescibacteria group bacterium | reverse complement strand
TTAGGGGTTTTAGATGGAATACCAATCGCGCTCAAAGACAATATCATGTTACAAAACAAACGCTGTACCGCCGGATCTAAAATGCTGGCAACATACAATGCTTCATATGATGCAACTGTTACCAAAAAACTTTTAGATGCCGGAGCGGTAATTATTGGAAAAACAAATTTAGATGAATTTGCCATGGGCAGTTCAACCGAGCAGTCTGCTTTTGGTCCCACTAAAAATCCTCGTGACCCGGAGCGTGTTCCGGGTGGATCTTCGGGAGGTTCAACAGTGGCTGTGGCTGCCAATATGTGTCTTGCCGCTTTGGGGTCTGATACGGGTGGATCCATACGCCAACCGGCAGCGTTTTGCGGTATCACTGGTCTTAAACCCACTTACGGACGCGTGTCCCGTTCCGGTTTAATCGCCATGGCGTCATCATTTGATCAAATTGGCCCACTAACAAAAACCGTCGAAGATGCCGCGCTTATTTTATCCATTATTCAAGGCAAGGATGAAGCAGATCAAACAACCGCCCAAGTAGAGAGTTTTACAGCTGATTGGAAAGAATCAATTAAGGGATTAAAAATCGGTTTACCTCGTCAGGCTTGGGAAACCAAAGGAATTCAAGATCGAGTCCGTGAACGTACAGAACATGCGTTAGGTGTATTAAAAAATCTCGGAGCAGAATTAGTTGATATCGACTTACCATATATTGATGAAGCCTTGGCCGTCTATTACGTCCTCATGCCATGTGAAGTGTCAGCCAACCTCTCTCGCTTTGATGGGATGCGCTTCGGAACACGTAAGCAAAATCTGCCGCTTTTTGAGACTTATTCCGAATCAAGGGCGGATAATTTAGGGTCCGAAGTACAACGCAGGATATTAATTGGTACTTTTGCATTATCATCCGGATATATAGATGCATATTATGTACAAGCTAAAAAAGTACAGACATTAATTCGTGATGCGTACAAAAAAGCTTTCGAATCAATTGATTTAATAGTAACACCAACTGCCCCAACAACTGCATTTAAACTGGGGGAGAAGTTGTCAGATCCTTTGTCAATGTACTTGGAAGATATTTTTACAGTTAGTATCAACGTCGCTGGACTTCCTGCCATATCAATTCCTTGTGAATTTGACGGAGGTATGCCTGTTGGATTGCAAATGATCGCGCCTTGGTTTGAGGAGGCGAAATTATTATCAGCTTCAAAGATTCTACAAGAGCAGCTTGATTAATTATGCCACAAGAAACCATATTTTATTCCGATAAGGCGCCATCATTTTTATCTGCTAATTGGCAGATTATCTTGGCTGTGATTGTAATTGTCTTGTTTATTTTAGCAGTTATTGGTTTTGCTTGGCTAAAACGACGTCTATCTCGACCGGAGCTTTATGGCATGAGTCGCGAGCAAGTTCAAAAACAATGGCAAAAAATTCAAGATATTAGTCAGCAGAGCGGTGATATGGGACAAAAATTAGCCATCATAGAAGCAGATAAATTGTTGGACGGTGCTTTAAAATCATTAATCATGCCCGGGGATACGCTTGGTGAACGTTTAAAAGTTGCGTGTTACAAATATCCCAAATTAAAAAATGTCTGGTGGGCTCATAAGTTAAGAAATAACTTAGTTCATGATCACGATTTTCATCTGCGTGGCGGAGAGGCGAGAAGAGCATTAGTCGAGTTCGAAAAAGCACTCAGGGAACTTAAAGTGCTTTAACTGTCTTGAACCACGATTTATGGGATTTAGGGATTAGCATGATTATTTTAAAATATCAGTTTTAGCTTAAAATAAATAATCGCGTTAATCCTTTGATCGAGATAATCAAGGTTCTGACAATTATGATTCCTTTCTTCCAACTCACACAAATTCCCATTGGCCCACTAAATATACAAGCTTGGGGAACTTTAGTTGCTTTGGGTTTGCTGTTGGGTACATGGGTATCAGCCAAACGGGCCAAGACTCAGGGTTTTGAACCAAAATTGATTTGGGATTTTGCTTTTTGGACATTTTTAGCGGCTTTTTTAGGAGCGCGTATTTTTCATGTGCTTTTTTATGATTTTGGACACTATCTAGCCAACCCTCTTGATGCTATTAACCCAGCACTCCCAGGTTTTTCCGTTATCGGGGGTTTTATTGGCGCGTCAATCACAGTGATATACCTAATACGCAAACACAAGCTACCGTTTTATAAGTTCGCAGATGCTGCAATTTTTGGTTTGCCATTTGGTCTAATGATAGGCCGTCTGGGTTGTTTTGTAATCCACGATCACCCAGGTATTCCTTGTCTCTCAAATCCTTTATGTGTTTTATATCCTGATGGCATAGCACGACATGATCATGGTCTTTATCTTGCCATGCTCGGTGCAATCACCGCAGTAATCTTTTATATCTTTGGTCGCAAGCAACGCCCAGATGGTTTTTTTCTATCTTTATATTTAATAATTTATTCATTCTCTCGCTTCTTCCTTGATTTTTATCGTGCGATAGATGCTCGCTATTTATATCTAACTCCAACTCAATGGTTGTTATTGCCAGCTTTTTTTCTTGGAGTATATATTTTTTATAATACAATTAAGCTATCGACAAAAAAGTAAAAGTTTGCAATGCTTGGTTTAACTCCGGAAAAGAGGTGGTTAATGAGCTATAAAGCAATTTTTACTGCCTGGCTGCTCTTTTTAGCTAGTCTAATCATGTCTTGGGTGTGGATTGGACAATTCATTTATGAGCTTCCATTCAAACGAAATGTATTACTGATATTTATAACTTTTACAGGATATATTGGCATGTGGATGATTATACAGAACATTCATCAAAGATTGGGGTGGCAACAGATTGGGATTATTGCAGCTCCCAAGCCACTTATCAAAGGTAATAATAGAGCTAAATCACCAATGATAATGCAGTTTATTTTAGATGGTGTCATTTTACTTGCATTGAATATTAGTTTCATAATTTTCGCCGGACGCTTTCTGTCGTTGATTTTTACCTTGATCCTTTCTACCATAGTGGTAAATAAGTGGCGACATTATTTTGAGGACAATAAACAAAGTACTCCATAACACCGCAAAAGCGGTTTTTCTTTTTAACAGACCAAATACATGGTACGATTGGTGTATTATGTACGATTCAATAATAATCGGTGGTGGTCCTGCTGGCATGGCTGCTGCAATTTATCTCGCTCGCCAAAAAATAAATTTTTTGATGCTTGCTGGCGAGGTTGGCGGGCAAACGCTTTGGAGCTCTGAGGTCGAGAATTATCTTGGTTTTCATATGATTAATGGACAAGAGCTTGTCTCTAAATTTCAAGAACATTTAAAAGACTATAAAAAAGATTTCAAAATGATTTCCGGAGAATATGTAACTGATATCAGCCAAAGCGATAAAGGATTTTCCGTAAAAACAGACGCCAATGTTTATGAATCTAAAACGTTATTAGTCGCAACAGGTACAAAACATCGTGACCTTGGTGTTCCGGGTGAAAAGGATTTCTATGGTAAAGGCGTAACCTATTGTGCAACTTGTGATGCACCGCTTTTTAAAGATAAACAAGTACATGTTATAGGTGGAGGCAATAGTGCTATGGAGGCCACATTATTTTTAGTAAAATATGCATCATCAGTAAGTATAATGTCCATTGATCCGGAGCTCCATGGAGATGAAGTCATGATAGAAAAAATTAAACAAAATCCAAAAATAAGATTTATTAGTCAGGCAAAAACTATACGCATAACTGGTGAAAAGTTCGTCAATGGCATTTATTATTCTGGTTCTGATGGGCAAGAAGTTCACGAATCAACACAAGGTGTATTTATTGAAATCGGTTTAAAGCCTGTGTCGGATTTTATAAATCTGGTTGATAAAAATGATCATGCTGAAATTATTGTTGATAAAAATAATGCAACTTCTGTTAAAGGAATATGGGCGGCCGGAGATGTTACCGATATTACCGAAAAACAGATTGCCGTTGCTGTTGGAGAGGGGAGTAAGGCGGCATTGCAAATACTAAAATACTTACAAAATTCATAAAATGATGTTTGACGTATAAGCTCTAGCAAATTAAACTAAAGCAATTAAAAATTATGGATACAACCGAAAAAACGCAAAAATATTTTTTGATTGGAACAATCATTCTTGGTGTTTTGATTATCGCCGGTCTAATTTGGGCTATATCGCTTGGGCCGGGTGAGGGTGGCGGTAATATTGATCCCAATATTCTCTTTAATGATCAAGGTAATCCTCAAGCCGGAAATAAAGATGCAAAAGTTACTGTGCGTATTTATAGCGACTTTCAATGTCCTGCTTGTAAGATGGCCGAATCTGAACTTAAAAAAGTTATAGAAAAATATCAAGATAGAGTCAATTTTTACTGGAATGATTTTCCTCTTTCCTCAATACATCAAAATGCAGCCTCAGCAGCCGTCGCCGGAAGATGCGCGCAAGAGCAAAATGCTTTCTGGCAATATGCAGATTTATTGTATCAAAGCCAAGAAAAATGGCAGTACTTAAAAACACCAACTGATTTTTATGCAGATCTGGCGGAGCAACTTGGATTACAAAAAGAAAATTTTAGCAAATGTTTAACCTTGGAATCGGCCAAGCAAAAAGTACAAAATGATTATCTTGAGGCTGTTAACATGAAGCTCGACTCAACCCCTACCTTCTTCATAAACAGAAAAATTAAGTCCGGCGCCATGAGTCTTGATCAATGGTCCGAGATATTGGATCAAGAATTACAATAAACAACAGTCTTGACATAGGTTTGACTTTGTGCGCCCCAATGCGCAAAATATTAGGCATTCCAAATAATTAACTAACAATTTAACTACTAATTTATAATTGCTTATGGATTCTCAAAATCACACAAACAAGCAAGGCTCAAGCATCTGGGAAAGCAATCCTCGTGTTATGTTTGCCTTGGGTATCGTGGCCGGCGTCGCTATTGTTTCAACAATCGGCTTGGTCTTGGTGTTTAACTTTTTAATGTCAGGTAGAAGTTTTAATGCACAGGCTATGGCCGGACAAACAGCAAATCCAACTGCCGCGCCAACACAAGCTCAGCCAACAACTGACCCTACGGCCGCTGCACCATCCCTACCTCCAGCCGCTGTGGATGAAACACGTGATCATGTTTATGGTCCTGCTGATGCCAAGGTTACAATCATAGAATATTCTGACTTCGAGTGTCCTTATTGTCTCCGTCATTACACAACTCTTCAACAGATCAAGAAAGATTTTCCAAATGATGTTCGTGTAGTCTTCCGTCATTATCCACTTTCATTTCATCCAGAAGCTCAAAAAGCAGCCGAAGCTTCTGAGTGTGCGGCCGATCAAGGAAAATTCTGGGAAATGTATGATAAGATTTTTGCAGCCAACGAAGCTGGTAACATGGGTGTTGACGTTTGGAAGGCAGCCGCCAAAGAGCTTGGTCTTAACACCGATGAATTTAACAAATGTTTGGATGGCGGGAGCAAAGCCTCTCGTGTAGCCGAAGATTTATCCGAAGGTCAAAACATAGGCGTCGAAGGAACTCCTGCAAGTTTTGTTAATGGTGAATTGATAAGTGGCGCAATCCCTTACGAAACCTTTAAAGGTATAATTCAACAAGCTGGTGCTACCAACTAAGTAACATTGATTACAAAAAAAAAGAGCGGTTTTCCGCTCTTTTTGATTGCTTTGTCTATTATGCAGTCTTTCTTATTTTTAAATAACCAACCGTTAAATAAACAATAAAAAATGCTTGAAAAAGATCTGCTATAAAAGAGGTTAATAAATTAAAAGCCCAATGGTCAACTAAAAATAGCTGACCATTAACTATAATTAAACCGCCAATAATGGGCACTAAAAATCCCGCTAGAGCAAATGCAAAAAAACTAAACCACTTACCTTTTACCATTGCTTGTGATTTTGTTAATGCATTAATTCCACCTTCATTATCCAAAACCGCAATTTGTTCTGCAAATAGCCAGTAGATCGCAAACAACAAACCCGGAATGAATAATAAAAGCATCAAAAGTCCAATTAACAGATTTTTGATCAGAGTCGTCCAAACAAAACGGCCATATGTAGGAATATTGAATTTACTTGACCATAATTCTGTAAAACTGGTTTTTTTACCCTCCATAACTTGCTTTGTCATGAGTATGATCAATATACCAGCAAATGAACCGATTAAAAGCTCATAAAATCCAGAAATTTGTGTAATTTTGATAAATGCCTGCATATCCGAAATATCTATTTGTGCCATTGGGGAAAACTCTAAAAACAAATTTAAAGGCAAATAAGCTACAAATATTATAAATGCAATAAGTTTCCATTGCTTTATGCAAATTTCCCATGATTGTTTAAGTAATTGTTTTATTTTCATATTTCTTAATCCTATCATGTTGTTAAAAGCGACTCAAAGTCCGTATTATGGCTATGACTTGAAGATTTTTTGTGTTTAAGCTATTATGCGCACACAAATAAAGAGGTATATAGCTGGGAGAGGTCGCATAGAGGCCTAGTGCACACGCTTGGAAAGCGTGCATACCGAAAGGTATCGAGGGTTCGAATCCCTCTCTCTCCGCCATAAAAAAACGTTCCGCTAAAAGGCGGTGCGTTTTTTTATACGGTTGAAGAAATGAGAGGGATTTGAACAAGGGGATGGTAAGGGGAAGGATTCCCCTTACATCTTGAGGGTGACAGGCTTGAGCTTGTCGAAAGCTGACAAGAGGGGCGGAAGCCCCTATTGAGACCCCGAGCAGAGCCGAGGGGGAGTGAGATTCCCTCCCTCTCCGCCATGAAGAAGACTTTGACCATCGGTCAGGGTCTTTTTCATAATAAGCTGGGTGGGATTCGAACGAGAGGATTGTCATCGTCATAATTTCTGTTCACATCAAATTTAGTTTAGTATAATAACAACATGTCTATCCGTAAAACGCTAAACGAGCGTTTACGTATTTATGGAACAAACCACCGATTATTATTTTCGTTGGCTTTTTTATTTTTCTTTTTTTCAATCTACGAAGGTATATCGAGCTATGTCACGCCTCTGATAATGTCCCAATCTGGTTTAAATTACACCATAACCGGTTTGATAATTGGTTCACTTTCTGTTTTTGGTGCTGTTTTTGATCTTGTGTTGATTAAGTTCGTTACGGATACAACTTTCCGCAGATTGTATTTGTTGCTTTTTGCTGTTGCCTTGGCTTTTCCGTTAGTCTTATGGCAATCAAAACATATTTGGATGTTTGTCTTGGCCATGGTCTTATGGGGATTATATTATGATTTACGCAACTTTGGCGCCATGGATGTAGTTGGCCGTTGTACTCCGGAAAAAGAACATGCCTCAAGCTTTGGGGTCATCTCGATTTTTAAAGCCGCTGGTTCAATGCTTGCGCCATTATTAATTGGTGGCCTTGTGGCAGAAGGTGTAACGAAAACTTCTTTGTATGCACCTTATTTGGCATTATTCGCAGCCATGGCCATGTTTATTGTGGTAAATGTTTTAGTAAGGCAAAAAAAGGTTTGTAGGCAATATATGCCCAGTCCAAAAATTACAAAGGGTAGTAAGTGTATCTCTTGGTTAAACCTTTCTAAGATTTTATACCCGGGTTTGATAGCATCACTTTTGATTGCGCTTTTGGATGGGAGTCTTTGGTCCTTGGGATCGGTCGTTTCTGAATCTTTAGAATCCTTGGGGGTTTATCGTGGTTTGTTCTTAACAGTGAATTATTTGCCGGGTCTTTTTATGGGCTGGTTTGTGGGTTCTCTCACTCTTCACTATGGAAAATTAAATGTTGCCGTGTACAGTTTATTGGTTTCGTTTGGTTTTTTAGCAACTATTTATTTATTACAATCCGAAAATGTTCTTTTACTTATAATGATGTTTATTAGTGGTTGCGCTCAAGCACTGGTTTATCCATCTGTTGATGGTTGGTTCGCGGATGCGATAAGTCAAAATGGAAAGATGGAAAAAGATACTCAAGCATTAAGTGATTTTATTTCCAATCTAGGATATATCATTGCTCCAATATTTGTTGGTTTATTGATAGACTTCTTTGGTCCCGTGCAATCATTTTCCATTGTAGGAATAGTCGGTGTTGTTTTGGTTGGCATTTATCTATTGTTCATACCTGCGAGAGTCAGAAGAAACTCACCTAATTTTTCAGCCACGTTTAAATAATCATAAAGTTCGATACTTTTATCCAAATAGGATAAAATAGACTTATTATGTATTTGCCATTGCTGTATGAATTAATTGGCGGATTAAGCTATGGTCTATTTTTGGCTCTACTTTTAAAAATTACTCGACCTGCATACATAGCATTTAGACGCAGAAAAAGCGGCTATGGGGTCATTTTTGACAGCTTAACAGGTAAACCGGTGCCACTAACACCAATCACGCTTTTGGATTTGGGTGGTAGAACCGTAAGGACAACGGTAACCAATCGTGAGGGTCGTTATAATCTCGTAGCCCCAAAAGGGGATTATATTGTGGAAATTCCCAAGCCTGGCTACACTTTTCCATCAAAGATTTTAAATAAAAAAAATAATGATTCCGAATATGCTGATATTTTAACGGCTGCGCACATTATCGTAACCGATTATGGATCTATCAATAAAAATATCCCCATTGATCCGATTAACGTTAAAGGTCATGCTTCTTTATTAAAAAAACGAGTATTTTCATCTAGAAAATCTCAGGAATTGTTATCACTCATTTGCCCATTGCTGGCAATTGCACTTTTTGTACCATTGCGTGGCTTTTTTTCTGCCTGGATTCTAATCATTATATATTTTTTAGCACTCATCAGCCGTTTTTTGGATTTTAAACCAGCAGCTCCTCCATATGGCACGGTACGTGACGTTGATACTAAGGCTCCACTTAAGGATGTGGTCGTCAGAATCTTTGAACGTAAATATGGAAAATCTTTAGAGAGCCAAGTTACCTCACCCAGAGGTAGGTATGCATTTATTGTTAAAAAAGGTTCATATCGTTTACTTGTCCAAAAAAAGGGGTATCATACCGTCATTTTAAATTATCCTGATATTAAGGAAGATGGCTATTTATTAGCGCGTGACATATTCATGAAAAGAAACTAAGCTTTATATAATTTAACAATTTTCCATACTATGAGATATATTTTTATTCCAATGCTGAGTCTGTCATTACTTGCTACCGGTTGTCAAAATAACCCCGCTTCGCCCGTTGATGTGGTGCAAGAGCAAGAGCGTCAGTCCTGTCAAAATAATGATTATGAGATTTCTGAGTTGGCATTAAATTCCACACACCCCATATTATCCAATAGTTATGAGGTTGAAATTGGCATTACTCGCAATGGAGATTGTATAAGTAAGGCGCTTAACGTCGCTTTGTATGATGCTGATCGCTTGGTTTCGCGCATGGAACTTGATGGTTCTCACGAGACAATTAACACTGTAATTCAATGGTCTCCTTTGATGGATAGCAAACGAGTATTAACTGCACGTATTGAAACGGCGGATGATAAACAAGATAATAATGAAGAAGAAATAACAATTGATGTTGCCCCTATAGGTAATTATCAAAATTTAAAATATTTAAGTTCAGATCCGGTGGATGCTGGATTATGGAAAGCTCACTCCTTTGATGTTGGCAATCCTATAAAATTAAAAAATGCTTCAGTATATCTCCGCAAATACACAGGTGAAAATAAATCTATCGATATTATTGCCCGAATTTATAGTGATAAAAATGGTCAACCAGATAGAGTGTTACAAGAAAGTAAAATCCCTGCCGAAGTTACTAATTCGTTTGAATGGTATGATTTCGCCTATGATCAGTCGTTAGGATCTGGTCGTTACTGGCTGGTTCTTTCTTTGTCTGATCTGGGAAATATTAATTGGCATTTTAGTTCTAATCCACCTTTTGGCACGGATGATGATTCTTTGGGTATGAGGTTAGTATTTAATGACGACTCACAACAGTGGCGACAATCACAATGGATTATAAACCCTGATCGTGATTATTCATTTAAAATCTCCGGAATAGAGAAATAAAAAAAACGCTCCATTGGAGCGTTTTTAATAATCTTTAACTTTTAGAACTTCATGGCATTGTAAGGAATGTAAATAGGGGATAGATCTAACTCATGAAGCCAAAAACCTCCACCCATGGTTACCGTCGTAGTTCCAATTTGCTTACAAGTTTGTTTGGAATAATCATCATTCCATGTACAATCTTCTTTGGGATCGGTTTGTACAAAGCCAAATTCAAATCTTTCTAACTTTTGCGTTGTTACATTGATATTTGCTGCCATGTGCAACTTAATTATGTCTTTCAAATTTTCTTGATATTCATCACGCGCTGTTTTAATTGCAGTTGTTCTTTCCGTATAATCCTTAATCTTATATGCGGCTTGCAACTCTTTCTGATATTCTTGATATAAAAGATTTTTGTTTATTCCAACGCGTACGCGAACAATATCCTGTCCTTTGTTGTTTTTATAGGTTTTTTCCGTCTTAGTTATGGTTAGAAATTGTTTTTCACCTAAATTTGTAAATGTATTTAGTACCTCATTTGATGGTTCGGCGGTTGCCTTTGGTAATACGGGTAATACTTCTTGTGCAAGGGATTTGTCACCTGAGCTTTCAAACTCAATCCAATGTTGTGTCATATCGTCCAAAGGTACTCCTAATTCCGTAAAAGTTTTAGAAACTGATTCTGGTAATTTTTCTACTTTTACATAAGACATTGGAGCTACCGTTCTCCAACTTATTGTGATTGGCTCTTTTATTTCAAATTCTTCAAATTGATCTGCGATATATGCCTTTAATAGAGTTAAGCTGCCCTCGCCATCTTGACGACCATCAATTTTAGGTAAACTTCTTTGAGTAAAGTTGAATTTTAAGCTAGCTTTTTCCGGTTCAGATGTTTGAGTCTTAACCCAACGATTTTCCATCACATCCACATTTAGCTCACCGGTAATATTGATTCCATTGTCAGTATCAAATTTCGCTAATGATGAATTAAGAATTTCCTGTGGTGTGGCAGCCAAAACCGAAGGAGCATAAAAAATAATGGCAAAGGCTATTAAATAACCAATAAAATAGAGTATTTTTCTCATAGTAAAAACATTATAACGTCATAAGTCATTCACGTCTATAACTTAATATTACGCATGACAGGAAGTGATAATACTATTGACAAACACCAAAAAATGTTGTATTCAACAAGTGCGTTAAGAAATCGCAAGTTCTGTACTCTAAATAGGTCAGAGTCATCTCTTGCGATAAAACGCAGGAGGTGGATCATGGCCGTGGAGGCAACTCAATGTCAGTATTGTAGACGCGGTATTCCGCGGGTTCATCACCAACACTGTCCGGCAGTCGCCGGCGCAAATCCCACCGCTCTCAAAGAGTGGGAGAAGGGATTTCGAGTCGGCTGGGCAGAGGAGTATATCGCGTGGTATTTACTACGTGACCACTATTCCCCGGCATTTCAGCTGGGGTACTCAATCGGCAGAGCTGAGATTGATTGTCTTGTAGACGACGCCGCACAATCGCAGATTTGTTGGTAACTTGCTTTTCCGCTCAGTTTAATCTGAGCGGTTTTTTTATTAACATTGCATCTGTTCTAATTTTGTTCTATTATATGATTGCATTTCAAAAAGCCGGGTTAACACTCGACAAAAAGCTTTTTTTATGTTAATATTTAGCTCTGGTCATCACTCTTGATGTACCACTGCGTCAGTATTTGGACGCTGATTTTGCATTTATATACTTATGAAAAATACAATATCAATCAAAGGTGCTCGCGAACACAATCTAAAAGATGTATCCATAGAAATCCCCAGAAATAAAATGGTTGTTTTTACGGGCTTATCCGGATCCGGTAAATCGTCTTTGGCTTTTGATACCATCTTTGCCGAGGGCCAGCGTCGTTACGTTGAGTCACTCTCTGCCTATGCTAGGCAATTTTTAGGTCAAATGAAAAAACCGGATGTTGATGAAATCGAGGGATTGTCACCAGCAATATCTATTGATCAAAAAGCTCATAGCTCCAATCCTCGTTCAACGGTCGCTACAATTACCGAGTTATATGATTACATGCGCGTTCTTTATGCCAGGGTAGGTAAGCCGCATTGTCCAATTGGTGGTGAACCGATTCGAAAAATGACCATCGACGAAATTGCGGATAATATTTTGCAATCGACCATAGAAATTCATTCCAATGTGGAAAAAATTAAATCTCGCAAGACATCAAAAAGCACTAATGAAATTTTAATTCTCGCTCCCATTGTACGCGGTCGTAAAGGTGAGTATTATCAATTACTGCAACAGGCTTTTGAGGCAGGATTTGTCGAGGTACGTGTCAATGGTAAAATTTATCCACTACGTGAACGTGTGCCGCTCGCACGTTATAAGCGTCACAATATCGAACTCATTGTTGATCATGTGCCAATCGCTTGGCCGATAGAAAACAACAAACCCCTTCGTACACGTCTTGTAGAGGCAGTTGAAATCGCTTTGGATCGAGCCGACGAAACCGTAATCGCTGTTCTTGATGATGGAACTGAAAAGTTAATGAGTGCGCGTTTTGCTTGTCCGGAACATGATTTTTCTTTTCCCGAAATAGAACCGCGTTTATTCTCTTTTAATTCTCCTTACGGGGCCTGTCCTGATTGTAATGGTTTGGGAACAGAGTTTTTATTTTCTGAAACGCTTTGCCCAACCTGTAAGGGTGCGCGCTTAAGACCCGAAGCTTTGCATGTTTTATTGAATAAAAAGAATATTGTTGATTTAACTGCATTAACAATCCAGCAAGCATTGGAGTTTTTTTCATCTTTAAAACTTACTGCCAATGAGGAATTGGTTGCAGAACCAATCCTTAAAGAAATTCACGCTCGCTTGCAGTTTATGCAAGACGTAGGACTTCATTATCTAAATCTTAATCGTATTGCTGGTTCACTTTCCGGTGGCGAGGCTCAACGCATTCGTTTGGCTTCTCAAATTGGATCTCAGTTAGTTGGTGCTTTATACGTACTTGATGAACCAACAATCGGTTTACATCAACGTGATAATGCTCGACTTGTTGAAACTTTAGAAAAACTGAGAGATGCGGGAAATTCAATTATTGTTGTGGAACATGATGAAGACACAATTGCTGCATCAGATTATTTGGTTGATTTTGGTCCGGGGGCCGGTAAGCATGGTGGTAATATTGTTGCTCATGGACCGATGCCAGAGGTCCTGCAAGATAAAAACAGTTCTACTTGTGCATATTTACGTGGTGATAAAAAAATACCTTTGCCAGATAAGCGACGTGGAACTGCAAAAAACTGGTTGGAAATTAAAAAAGCTAGTGCTTTTAATCTTAAAAAAATTGATGTCAAAATTCCACTCAAACGTTTTGTTTGTGTTACCGGTGTTTCCGGATCAGGCAAATCTACTTTGATTATTGACATTCTTTATAGGGCTTTGGCACAAAAACTTTATGCCGCTCAAGCCGTGCCAGCACCCCATGGATCCATTAAAGGCATGGACTGGGTCGATAAAATTATTGATGTCGATCAATCTCCGATCGGTCGTACACCGCGTTCCAACCCTGCAACTTATACTGGTATGTGGACTCATATTCGCGAGCTTTTTACCATGACTCCAGACGCACGTATGCGTGGCTACAAACCTGGCCGTTTTTCTTTTAATCGTCCGGGTGGTAGATGTGAACATTGTGAAGGCAATGGTCAAATTGCCATAGAAATGCACTTTTTGCCAACTGTCTATGTTCCTTGTGATATTTGTAAGGGTAAACGCTTTAATCGCGAAACATTGGAAGTTAAATATCGTAATAAAACAATTCATGATGTGTTAAAAATGACCGTTGAAGAAGCTAATGATTTTTTTAAAGACATCCCACCTATTCATGATCGTACCAAAGTTCTAACAGAGGTTGGTTTGGGTTATATCGAACTTGGTCAACCGGCAAACACCTTGTCAGGCGGAGAAGCGCAGCGTGTTAAATTATCTTCAGAGCTATCCAAACGTGATACCGGTCACACGATTTATATTTTAGATGAACCAACAACTGGTCTACATTTTGATGATGTAAAGCAACTTTTAGAAGTGCTCCAGCGATTAGCTGATCGTGGTAATACTGTAATCATCATAGAACATAATTTGGATGTTATTAAACAAGCTGATTGGATTATCGACCTCGGACCCGAGGGTGGTGATAGGGGAGGGAACTTGGTTGCTCAAGGCACACCAGAGGAAGTGGCTCAAGTTAAAGATAGTTACACCGGAGAATATTTAAAAAGAGTTTTAAAAAGGTAAAATAAAAGACGGATTTTTTTCCGTCTTAGGAGTCGGTCTCGATGATCGCGCTTTTGCAAGTATTCCAGAGAAGTCCCTTTCTCTCTTTTTGAGCTTTATCATAAGCTCGCTGAACTTCAATGATGGGTGCATTAAAGAGTCCTGGTCTGCGCATGGCTATTGCAAATATTATATCGTCATCAAAACCTTTGTTTCTGAAAAACTTGATGATCCTGCAACTATTTGCCTTAGGGACATACATGAACAACGATCTCTTGAGTAGTAACTGTCTTACAATCGTGGGCATGAGTCCAGTTTGCAATAGGGCTCGCTCATTGCTAATCAATTGAGCTGGATCCTCTCTCCACTTTCGATCATTTCTATCCAACTCTTGGATATTGGCTGCCGTCCAACAATTCACTTCAAAAAGTTCATAAACCGTAAACGCACTTTCACCAAAAATTCTTGCTAGGTGTCTTGAGAGGTTGGTTGCTGCGTATTTGGATTCACCTCTAGCGACCATGCGTTCCGCAATCTTACTCGCTTCCATGGCTCGCATTACTCGCGGTTCGTCCGTCTTTCGAGGCAGTCCCATGATTTGCCTCCAAAAATCTTTTTTGCTTCCCACCCAAAAAGTTTGAGTCAATCTTTTTTGTAGTACTTCGGGTGGAAAGATAAAAATTTCCGGCCTGTACTTGATAAATCCCACATACAACCCTTGTGAGTAAAGCTTGGCGCGTAGCAATTGTGAATTCAATTGTAAGCACTCAGGAGTGCATAGTAGGATAAACGGGCAACGCATAATCAAAAATAGCACATCACTAGGCAGCATCGACTCCTGCATTACTTTCAAAACACTAGGAAGATTCTCTAGCGGCAGTTGAATGGCCAATGGATTTTTTTTGAGGAATCTTGCAGCCGTAACCCTTTTAAATTCACGAGATACCACACGGAGACGCTGACAAGCTCTTTCTGACGAAACTCTACCGGCGATATATTTTTTTAGATATTTTTTTGCATCCTCTTCCTTAAAGCCATAGTCTTGGCATAGTTGTTGTAGAGTTGGGGTATATTTTGCGAGATTGTTTTGTGCCGAGTTGTTCATTATTACCCCCGAGTCAAAGGACTGACTATATACAAGCAAAATTTTACTTAAAAGTCAAAGTCTGGACGTACTTTCAAGGATGAGCGATACTTTGTATATGATTCCCAAGGAAATTAAAATTCAAAACAATGAGCTACCTGATTGTCCGGGAGTTTATTTAATGAAAAACGCAAAAAGCGACATTATTTATGTTGGCAAAGCTACTTCCTTAAAACGTAGGGTGGGTTCATATTTTCAACGACCGGGTGACAGAAAAACAGAACAACTTGTTTCAAATATCAAATCAATAGACTATATAGAGCAGCCAACGGCTATCGAAGCGCTTTTTTTGGAGGCTAATTTAATAAAAAAATATAAACCTTTTTACAACATCAAGGAAAAAGATGATAAGAGTTATAGCTATCTTGTTATAACCAATGAAGATTATCCACGTCCTTATGTACTCCGTGCTACTGATATTGATGATTCGGCGTCTAAAAAGTACAAAGCTGTTTATGGACCTTTTACTTCATCAAGAGCTGTACGAAATGCGCTCGACATAATTCGCAAAGCCATACCTTGGTCAACCTGCGCTCCTGGTCAAAAGCGTCCATGTTTTTATGCCAGCCTCGGTCAATGCCCTGGTGTATGCACAGAAGCAATTTCCAAAGTTGAATATAATAAGATAATTCGTGATTTGATGGCATTTTTTGATGGCAAGCGATCGGAATTAATTAGTCGTTATAATCGAGAGATGAAAGCGGCTGCAAAAAATCAAAAATATGAAAAAGCAGCCAGTTTGCGTAATCGCTTATATGCCCTTGAGCATGTACGCGATGTTTCGGTTCTGGCAAAAGATGATGTAAAAATTACCGATGAACAAAGAGGAGCTGGTGGGATCTTTGGTAGAGTAGAAGGTTATGATATTTCTAATATTTCAGGCACATCATCGGTTGGTTCTATGGTGGTTTTTCGTCATGGAGCTCCGGAGAAGGCTAAATATCGAAAGTTTCGTATTCGTACAGTTTTGGGTCCCGATGATACAAAAAGTCTAAAAGAAGTTTTAAAAAGACGTTTTAAACATAAAGATCGAGGCTGGGAATGGCCTGATTTAATTTTGATTGACGGCGGTAAGGGTCAAGTCAGTGCGGCTATGGATGTGATTCAATCCTTAAATACTTCACGAGTAATCCCAATTATAGGCATAGCCAAGGGTCCAGATCGTAAAAAGGATGAGTTAGTAATTCCACCAGCCTTTGCCGGATTAACGCCACAATTAAATAAGCATAAAGATATCTTAGTTCAAGTTCGAGACGAGTCCCATCGTTTTGCGATCAACTATCATCGTAAAGTTAGGTCAGAATCTTTAAGAATTACAAAAAAATAAAACCGCATGGAATTCAATCCAAACGGTCGGTAGGTGAAAGAGCTTGTGCCTCCCAAGTATCTTCTTTTTGCGCATGCTGCCTTTTGCGAAGCATTTCTTTACTAGCTCTGTCCATGCTCCAAAGCAAGGCTGATGCCAATAAATCCCCAGGTAGGTCAGATGCTTTTTTGTATGTCCTGCAGGCGGTTTGAGCGATCCGGAATGCTGTCGTCGGTTCCGTGGGTTGTGAGTAAATTGCGGCTTCCAATTGACTAGCCAAAAAATTCAGCCACATATCTTCGATTTTCTGGAAAGGGCGAAATGTAAAGGGCATGCAATCCTCCCATCTACTTGTTATAGTCAAAAGATGATTAACTAAGTTATCACTTTTTTTATAAAAAGTCAATCCATATAACTGTGTATTTAGTCATATATTAAGTATTTAATGTGTCCACATTGGAACAAAAAAAGAACATAAATTTAGCTGGGTTAACAGGTAAACAAAGTGGGGCGAAAGGATTGACGCGAGGGGATTAGTGGCATAAAATGGGTACAAGTGGGGAAGAGTGGGAAAAGAAGTTGCCGCACATGGGTGTGGCTAGCTGTCCCGCCATTTTTTATCTAGCAAAATATTCTTACGGATTGGCTATATATATGTTTATTGGCGAATATCATTACACTTTGGATGACAAGGGTCGGCTATCCGTTCCCATCGGCTATCGCACCGCGCTATCTGATGGAGCCGTGGTTACGCGTGGGCTTGATCACACACTTTTTCTTTACCCAAAAGAAGAGTGGAGATCCTTGGCTGCAAAAATTGCTGCCTTGCCGCTTTCTCAAGCGGATACCCGCGCGTTCGCCCGGTTAATGCTTGCAGGAGCCATGGAGGTCAGTATGGATAAATCTGGACGCATCACTATTCCTGAGTACTTGCGTACTTATGCAACACTCAGTAAAAGAGTGGTAGTGTCTGGTTTATATGACCGCCTGGAGATCTGGGACGAGCAAGCATGGCAAGCTTATGTGGAAAAAACCGAAGCTCAAGGCAATGAAATCGCCGAGAGACTCGATCCACTAAGTATTTAATCTTATGGCAAAGAGTATGCACAACGCTGTCATGGTCAGCGAAGTATTAGACGCGCTCCAAATAAAAAACGGAGGGCGCTATATTGATGCGACCTTGGGAGGTGCAACGCACTCTATCGAGATGCTAAAAAATTTAGGTCCAAACGGCCGATTGATCTCCTTTGATGTTGATCCACTTGCATTAACAAATGCTCGTAGTAAACAAAAGGATTTTGGTAATCGTTGGCAAATCGTGGAATCAAACTTCCGCAATATTGAACAGGTTGCTAACGAGTCCGGTTTAGGTCCATTTGATGGCATTCTCTTTGATCTTGGTATCTCATCCGATCAGCTTGCTGATGAATCCAAAGGCATATCTTTCCAAATAGATGGTCCTTTAGACATGAGATTAGGCCCTAACGCCAACCAAGACGGCCTAACAGCAGCCACCATCGTAAATCGCTGGTCAGAAAAAGAACTGACAAGACTCTTTAGAGTTTATGGCGAAGAAAAGCGCGCTACATCTATCGCGAAAGCAATTGTTGCTCGCAGACGACAAAAAAAGTTTGAGACAACATTTGATTTAGCTGGGTTGATAGCAGAAAAAAGTTCACAAACGGCAACAAAAGCACGAATTCATCCGGCTACAAAAGTCTTTCAAGCCCTCAGAATAGCGGTTAATGATGAATTGGAATCTTTAAAAGTTGCACTACAAGGAGCCAGAAAAATACTGGCCCCTAATGGTGTGATCGTGGTTATAAGTTTTCATTCATTAGAAGATCGTATTGTAAAACAAACATTTAAATCATTCAAAGATTTTACGGTCAGTAAAAAACCTATCTTACCGACCGAAAACGAAATCAAAATAAACCCGCGTGCCCGCAGCGCAAAGTTGCGAGTAGCGCATAAAAACGCAATCCAAAACCAAAATTTATGTCCCGAACCTACGCTATTGCTATGACAAGACCGCATCAGCGCTTTGGCTTTAAACAGCCCATTGCCCGACAGTTGCCACAAGGAGCTTTGGCTTGGGGATTGTTGGCCATGGTTGCTTGGCTAGGGTTTACAGCCATGTATGTGATGCAGGTTACGCGTGCTGCACCACGTGGAGATAGATTACAAAAATTGGAGCGACAAATCGTTCAACTCCAATCTGATATTACAGCTTCCGAAGATACGGTCGCACGCAGTTCATCCTTATACGCTTTGACTTCCAAAGCAGAAGATCTGGGATTTATAGAAATGAGGAACCCTGAATATATTAATCCAGCCTCGCATTCTTATGTGCTCCGCTAAAAAATCTACCGCCATTGATTTATAAGCCTCACAAAAGTTGCGAGATATAGGACAGAAATAAAAAATACAAAAATAATAAACAAAAAAATAAAAAGTTAGTAACTCCTCCGACTGCGCGTTTTTGGAGGAGTTTTTTTATACCCACTAAATACCTTGACATATTACGAAAAATATGTCATTTATATATCACCTCATCACCTCTGTGTGGCCACATATCGCCAAATGGCACCAACCAAATGACAGCGACAGTAGGCAACGCCAAAAACAAAAACAACTTACCAGACCCCAAACACAGAGGAGTGAAGATATAGGTGATGAGGGTACGAGTCCTAATAAACGGGACGACGATCATGGCACTCTGGAAGCCAGTTCCGGGGAAAGATCGTGACACTGCTATAGCATGAGGCGGCCATCCTTGTGCAGCGGCATACTAAGCCGCACAATTTGCGACCTATCCATTGGTCGCCCTCGGGCATAATGTACTCTCCCGAACCGGTCCCAGCTCCTTCAGGTAACATGGCATCACGGCAACCACAGCCAGGCAAAGTACTCAAATATCTATAACCGCCAAAGCTGTGCCAAGCCAATGGCCAAATCAAGACACCGTAACGAAGGTATGGTCAGTTCCTTCACTTGGAACTACCGGGGACCTCTCTCCACTGGCGTGGGCGCATCACTATGCGCCCTTTATTGTTTTTAAAATAACTCACTCGAAGTCCAATCATAATTGTGCTATAATATTTATATGATGCAACGTTCCGAGGCACTAATTCGGCTCGTGTTTGTCGATTTATTTGGCAGTATTATTTGGTTTCCTATTTGGTGGTACACCAAAGGTTTAAAAAAATTTATTAAATGGTGTATCGAGGGTCTAGAATATCGATCAAAGCAATACGCTTTTAAGATCTGGTTTAAAAATTTCTTTGTGCCAATGTATGGCCAGTATGATTTAGTTGGCCGTTTAATTAGCGTGGGAATGCGTTTTTTTGTAATCCTGGGTAGGGGAATAGCATTGGTCGCAGAAGCTTGCGTCTATTTTCTTTTTGCCATGGCTTGGGTCGCGCTTCCACCTATAGCCTTACTATTAGCATTGCAAAATATTTTTTCCGGTTTGTTTTTTTTACAACTGCCTTTTTAAATTATGCCACAAGAAAGTAATTTTCCCACAAGTCCACAGGCAATAGTTTGCAACGCTTGCAATGGAGATCCGCGTGCATCAGTAAATTGCAAACAGTGCCGTGGCGCAGGTGTGGGTATCCCTAGTGAATATGGATTTCTGATTTGGAATACCATTGTTGATGATTTTACCGCAGCTATTAGAAAGTTTAGAATTAAAGTAAATGCAGCCATTCACCTTATGGTATTAGCAATAATTATTGCTTTTGTGGCTATCTTTTTTTGGAACGTCATTAGATTTTATTCATTTCAAGATTTACAAACTATTTCTTTTTGGTCGGCTGGGTACTGGTTTGTTTCTTTGTTTTATCTGGCTATTGTTTTTACGGCTTTTTTTATTTTTCGTATAAGTGAGTTTACAAAACCAGCTAAAGAGTTACCAAACTGGTTGCCACATAAAGATTTAGGACAGACTCAAAAGCAAACCGCTCTTGAAGTAAGCCCGTATTTTTCCGAACCAGCGATGGAAGTTATTGAATCGGCTTATAAAATTGCCAAAGATACGGGCAGGGTTGAGATCTCACCGGTTATTTTGTTTAGCGCAGTTCTTGCAAGTCGATCCGGGGCATTATTCATGGCGCGTTTAGGAATGCGTTTTGAAAATGTTAAGGATTCCTTGGCTCAATTGATTCAAACAGAAAACGCCGGATCTCCACCCATAACTTTTTCACGCGAGGCTAAACGCACTTTGGTTGCTGCTTTTGCTTATGCCAACCAAACACATCGTAAATACGTCTCGCCCATGGAAATATTTCTTCAGGCTTTTTTAGATAGTGAAAAACTACAAGATGTATTAGATCGTCTGGAATTCCCACCTTCGTATATTATAAATGTAGCTAAATGGGTGTTGTTGCATGATAAATTACGTGAAGATCATGAGCGTTTTACAATGCTAGCGAGATTCAAACCAAAAACATCAATGAATCGAGCTATGACTGCGATGCAAACACCTCTTTTAGATCGTTATAGTGAAGATTTAACTCTTTTAGCACTTAGGGGGTATTTAAGTCCCATGATTGGTAATCAAAAAGTAATGGATGATCTTTTACGTGGCTTGGAAAGTGGTCAGCAATCAGTTGTTTTGGTTGGCGAGACTGGTTGTGGTAAAGCTGCAGTAATCGAACAATTGGCCAGACAAATGGTAGAAGAGGAAGTTCCGGAATTACTTTTTGATAAACGATTGGTTTCTGTTAATCTAGCTCAAGTTGTGGCGGCAGGCGATCCTGGTTTGGCCGCAGAAAGGCTTTTGGCTATGCTCCATGAAGTAGCAGTTTCTGGCAATATAGTCTTAGCACTTTATGGAATCGAGGCACTGGTCGGAGGTGGATCAGGACCTATGGATTTAGCAGAAACATTTGCCAGTGAATTGGACAAGGGTTATTTCACGGTAGTTGCTACAACTTCACAACAATCCTGGACGCAATACTTAGAGCGCCGTAGTTTGGGTAAAAAACTTGTAAAAGTAGTCGTTCCTCCTGCCGATGCTGAACAAACAGTCCAAGTTTTAATGGCCAAATCAGGAACAATTGAATACAAAAATCAAGTATATCTTTCTTATGCTGCGCTGGAAAAAGCCGCAACACTCTCATTACGATATTTGCACGATGTAGCAGCGCCCCAAAGCGCGCTCAACGTGCTAAGAGAATCAGCGGTTTTGGTTCGCAAATCACGCGGAGAAGGTTCATTTGTAACCGCGGAAGATGTGGCCAAGATAGTACATGATAAAACTGATATTCCTGTTGAGATGGTTACCAAAGAAGAGTCGCGTCGACTTCTTGATCTAGAAGATCGTATGCATGGACGTGTAATTGGGCAGGATGATGCTGTAAAAGCAGTAGCGCAAGCAATGCGCAGAGCCAGAGCAGAACTCCGCGAAGGTAAACGTCCTATCGCTAATTTCTTATTCTTAGGTCCAACTGGTGTTGGTAAGACCGAGACAGCTAAAACTTTAGCTCAAGAGTATTTTGGTGATGAAAACGCAATGATTAGGTTAGATATGTCAGAGTATCAAGAGCAGATGTCTGTTACTCGAATGATTGGTTTTCCTCAAGATGAAAGAGGGGGCTTGTTAACAGAAGCTGTCCGAAAAAAACCTTTCACAATTGTTCTTCTTGATGAAATTGAAAAAGCTCATCCTGACGTACTAACACTTTTTTTACAGGTCATGGATGATGGTCGTTTAACTGATGGAGTTGGACGTGTTATAGATTTTACAAACGCTGTAATTATAATGACTTCAAACGCTGGTACATCATATATTCAAAACGCTATTGCTCAAGGCAAAAGCGCTGAACAGATTAAAACAGTTTTACTGGAAAGAGAATTGAAAGGAATTTTTAGACCTGAATTTCTAAACCGTTTCGACAATATTATTGTATTTAAACCACTTACCCGCGATCAAGTTGTTCAAATTGCATGGCTAATGTTGGGTCGTATAGCTAAGAATTTAGAAGCAAAAGGAATCAGATTCCGTGCCGAAGATCCGGCTGTGGAAGATTTGGCGGACGCTGGATTTGATCCGGCTTTTGGCGCACGTCCATTGCGTCGCGTGATTCAAGACAGGGTAGACACAAATATTGCAGATCTGCTATTAAAACAAGAGGTGGATCGCCATGATACAATCGTTTTGCATAACGATGGTACTCTGCATGTTGAAAAAGCAGCCAATCCACTTGCCTAGCATATGTCAATCCAAAGCATGATTATTTATAGCCTAATTATTTTTTTATTAGGTTTTTTATTATCATATATATTTAGTTTTGCTAGTCGGCGCTGGGCTATATTATATGGTGCTTTAAATATTCCCACATCAGAAAGGCAGATCCATAAAATCCCCATACCACAGTGGGGCGGATTGGGTATAGCTATTACGCTAGGTATACTGGTATTTATTTTGAGTTTTGAGGGATCGGTTTTTTCAATCAAATTACAATTGATACAGGTCGTCGGTTTTGTTGCAGGTATAGCCATTCTAAATTTTGGAGGCATGCTCGATGATAAATACGATTTAAAAGCCTGGCAAAGTATTTTGTTTCCAGTGGTCGCAGCTTTGATTGTGATTCTAACTGGCACTTCGATTAGACATGTAACTAATCCGGGTACTTCCATGCCATTTTATCTAGATTGGCTAACTTGGAGCCCATTCGGTGGAACTTGGTCTTTGGTATTTCCTGCGGACTTAATAACTTTTGTGTGGTTAATGATTGCTATGTATGCCACAAAAATTGCTGATGGATTGGATGGTTTGGTTACGGGTATTACTGTTATAGGAGCAGCTATGGTTGGTGCTCTATCTGCCATGCCTGCCTATTATCAACCAATCTCAACAATATTATCGGCAGCCGTAGCGGGATCATTTGCCGGATTTTTACCGCGTAATATCCACCCCGCTAAACAATTTCTTGGCGAAGGTGGCAGCACGATGGCCGGATTTAGTTTAGGTTTTTTAGCTATCATGTCCAGTGCTAAAATTGCCATTGCTCTGGCAGTCCTCGCCATACCTGTCGCTGATATTCTCATAGCTATCACCAGACGGATTAAACATCACAAGCCTTGGTATAAAGCTGATAAGGATCATTTGCATCATCGTCTGCTTGATGCGGGTATCGGTCATCGACAGATTGTTTATTTTTTGTGGTTGATTGTCGCCACTGCCGGTGTTGCTGCTTTACTAATGCAAACTCGTGGAAAGATTTTTTTAGTTTTGATTTTGGTACTACTTACATTTTTCGCTTCATGGCTTGCAGATAAGGCTATTCAAAAAAAACTACCGCTTAATCAAAATAAAAAATAACTTACTATGCGATGTCTAATGATAAGTAATCCAATAAGTAGAATCACGGCTTTTATTATATTATTAGCAGGCATTGTTATCATTTCCTTGGTCTTGATGTTCTTACCAGCCCCTTCGGCTTCCAATACTATTGATAGTCAGGTTAAATCGCTGGTTATTATAAATGGTATTTCAATTTCTGTTGATTTAGCACAAACTCAGGCGCAAAGAGAGCAAGGTCTTTCGGGTCGTGAGCAACTCAACGCCGGAGAAGGCATGCTGTTTTTATTCAATGAACCTGATTATTTGCGCTTTTGGATGAAGGATATGAATTTCCCGATTGATATAATTTTTATAAATGATAAAAAGATTGTAGATATTGTCCACAATTTACCAGTACCAACCAAGATGGATATGCCCGCGGCTTATACATCTAAAGAAAAAGCGGATAGAGTCTTAGAGATACCAGCTGGTACGGCCGAATCTTTAAATTGGCAAATAGGGGATGTAGTTGCAACTCCTTAACTACCTTTTTATTAAATAAAAATTCCAAATTTAGGGTTGACACCTTGCATGAGTGCAGGTAGTTTATTTTTACGTACATTAACTCCAACCACCCCAATGAGGGTTGAGGCCGATGGCAAAAAACGATAGTAGATTCAAAACTTCTCCCCCGCCCGGTGCTGCTGATGAGGATGAAGTGCTTTGGCTCAGGGACCAGAACGTTCTTCTAAGGGGCGCGCTCGATTCCATCGCAGATGCTGTCTTTGCCGCCGAACCCGATGGTGTCGTCACGTACATGAACCCGGCAGCTCAAAAGATGTTTGGCATAGAGAGAGATGCTGCCAGAACTGCAGGCATGAATTTGTTTGAGTTCTTCCTGCTTTCTCCCAAGGGAATCGATGGAAAAATCATCATCGAGATGCTCTCTCAAGCTCCTATCCAGCAACAACGCGCTATGATTTCTCCCCCAAAGGGGCGTGTGGTCATAGTCGAGTTTAGTGCTTCTTTTGTTGAAGTTGAGGGATCTCCAAGGCGTATTCTTTGCACGTGTCACGATATCACTGTTGAGGTAGAACAGAGGAAGCAATTGGAGATTCAAGCTTTGACGGATGACCTGACCGGTTGCCGTAATCGTCGCTGGTTTAACGAACGACTTGCTCTGGTCACTAAAAAGGCTGCAACAACAGGTAGAAACGTTGGGTTGATCTTTTTGGATCTCGATCACTTCAAGACCTACAACGATGCGGCTGGTCACCTTATGGGGGATAAGTTGATTCAGCTGGTTGCAAAAACTATGCGCGATGTACTGTCTCAAGATTACGCATTGGTTCGTGCTGGTGGTGATGAATTCGTGGTTGTTGCTGAGAATGTCGGACCAGATGAGATGAAGGGACTGGCAGAGGATTTGTTGAGTGCGGTTATCGCAATCGTGATGCCGTTGCCGGATGGATCCATGTACCGTGTTAGTGCATCCCTGGGGGTGTCAGTCCTAACTGGGGACAGCCCCAATCTCACAAATCTGCTGGTTTTTGCGGAAAATGCCAAGCGCCTTGCCAAAAAGCAGGGACGTGGCCAAGTCTGTATTATCCAGCCCACCGCCGAATAAAAGGCGGTTTTTTCTTTATTACAGCGTTATATTTGACATTTTCCTCAACTTTGTTTAATATATGCGCACTATGTTTGCTGTAATTCAAACCGGTGGTAAGCAATATTTAGCTAAAGTTGGCGAAATTCTTACCATAGAAAAAATCGAAGGCAAAAAAGGCGATAGCGTATCTTTTGATAAAGTACTCTTAATCGCAGAAGAAGATGGCTCCAAGGTAGATATTGGAACGCCTTTTCTATCTACAAGCGTAACAGCCGAGATTCAAGTTCAAGGCCGCGCTGCCAAAGTATCTGTTGTAAAGTATAAAAACAAGGTTCGTTATCAAAAACGTGTTGGTCATCGCCAGCCGTACACAAAAGTAAAGGTTACAAAAATTAGCTAAATAAAAAATCGGGATTTCCCGATTTTTTGTTTCTAATTATTTCTTCTGTTTATATAAGCATCAGTTATTGTTGCCTCGTCCGCATATTCGATCTGTGCTCCTGTTGGTATACCGCGGGCCAATCTTGATATGGTAATACCTAACGGTTGCAACTGCCTCGTAAGATAAAGTGCGGTTGTATCACCCATGACATCCGGATCGAGCGCCAATATTACTTCTGTTATAACAGGATCAGCATCTTTGATTCTTTTTATCAATTGATTTACTCGTAAGTGCTCTGCGGTCTTGCCTTCTATTGGATCTATCAATCCGCCAAGAACATGATATTTCCCACTAAATACCGAAGCTTCTTCCATGGGTCTGATGTCCTGACTAACAGCGACCACGCAGAGCATTCCATTGTCACGCCTAGGGTCTTTGCATGTATTGCAGGGCGAGTTATCGGTCCACGTTCCACAAACTTCACAGGCAGTTACTTGATTAGCTAATAAATTGCATGCATCAGCAAATTGTCTAATTAAATTTTTTGGTTGCGATGCTAACCAATATGCATAGCGTAAAGCTGCCCTTGGTCCAACACCCGGCAATTTATCAAATAAATGTGCTATTTCATCAATACTACGTGGAACCATCATAAATTTAGATAAACCAAAAAACTGATGCTCAGTTACAAAAAATCTTTAAATTTAATTTTGTCCCATCATTCCCTGAATATCCTGAGCCAAATCCAATCCTCCGATATCTTTCATTTTAGTTGCCATTACTTTTTGTAATTTTTCCATAGCATCATTAACTGCTTCTTTGGTTAAAGACTCTAGCTTCTCCTTATCACCAATAATCTCATCACTATAAGATATTTTGGAAATGCGTTGATTACCATTTACGGTTACTTTAACCTTACCCCAACCAGATTCGCCATCCACAGTAATTTTTTCTAATTCTGTCTGTAATTGCTTTGCTCTGCTGCGTATATCTTGAAACTGTTTGAGTTTATTAAACATAATTTTTATCAATTGGTTAATTAAGTGATGCTAGTGTAGCAATTCACCACTTTTTGGCAAGTTTATCCTCCTGACGGCGGAGGTGTCTGAGTAATCGGTGCATTTGGATCAAAAGAGGGCGGGGGAGGTAGGCCTGGAGACATACTGGGTGCCATTGATGGCCTCATATTGACTGGTTGCAAGCCTGGAGCTCCGGCTCCATGCTGTTTTGCCAGATTACGGAAACTGGCTCTTGTATCATCAAAATAAAGCTTAACAACACCAGTTGGACCATTGCGGTGCTTGGAGACATGAATTTCTGCTAAATGTCGCTCTTCTGGTGAAAGATCTTCCAATCTATAATTTTTATCTGCGGCTTTACGATAAATAAACATAACCACATCCGCGTCCTGCTCAATAGATCCTGACTCACGTAAATGAGATAGTTTGGGGATTGCCGGCTTGGTTTGTTCAACAGCGCGAGATAGCTGTGAAAGTGCTAATACCGGAACGTTTAGCTCACGTCCTATGGCTTTAAGACCACGAGTAATTTCTGCGACTTCTTGCACGCGATTATCAGATCCGCCACCGCGAGATTCCATAAGTTGCAGGTAGTCAATAATCAAAAAACCCAAACCATGTTCCATTTGCAATCTTCTGGCTTTTGTTCTGATCTGCATAATATTAGCTGATGCCGTATCATCAATATAAATTGGAGCTTCTGATAAACTGCCAATGGCATGGCCGATGCGTGTAAAATCATCATTATCACCTTGGTCAGACAATCTACCGGTTTTCATTTTCCAAAGATCCACATTAGCTTCTGCGCAGATTAAGCGATCCACAACCTGCTCTTTGCTCATCTCAAGTGAAAAATATCCAACAGGTACTTTATGTTTTACTGCCGCGCTACGCATTATATCCAAAGAGAATGAGGTTTTACCGCAAGATGGACGTGCGGCTAAAATAACTAAATCGCTTTTTTGTAAACCACCAAGCATGGAATCTAGATCACCATATCCAGTGGGAACGCCACGTAATTTGCCTTTTTCACGATGGATTTCATCAATTCTTTCAAACGCAGTATCTAAAACGTCCGTAATTGATGTAAAAGCTGTTTTTAAAAACTTTTGTGAAACGTTAAATAATTTTTGTTCCGCTTTATCAAGCGTTTGTTCAATATCATCTGATTCTTCAAATCCAAAAGCAGTAATTTCTTGTGCGGTTTGTATCAACCTGCGTAATGTCGCTTTCTTTTGGACTATATTGGCATAATTGACCACGTGGCTAGATGTTGGAACTGCATTTGATAATTGAATTAGATAAGCTCTTCCGCCTATCTCTTCCAATATATTCTTTTCACTCAAACGATTTGACAGAGAAAGTATGTCGATTGGCTCATGTTTTCTAAATAATTCCAATATTGTTTCAAAGATTTGTTGGTGTTTTTGCAAATAAAAATCTTGAATATTGATGATGTCGCCAATCCTAATCATGGCTTCTTTATCAATCAAGAGAGATCCAAGCATGGACATCTCTGCTTCTAAGTTTTGTGGCACGAGGCGCTCTGAGTCCGTCATATGCATGAAACCTACACAACGGGGAGCTAATAGGGAAGATGATTAGCTGGGATTTTTTTGTGGATACCTTGGTCAAGCCTGTGTATGGTATAATAATTTTGCTTTAATGAAACAAAAAGCTTTAATTGCACCTGTTACTTTAAACTTGTTAGGAACCATCGTGGGGGCGGGAGTTTTTGGTTTGCCTGCAGTTTTTGCGGAAACTGGTATATTGGGCGGCTCACTTTTATATATTGGTATAATAACTATTTCAATAATAATACATTTATTGTACGTGGAGGTTATATTGGGAGTCAGGGGGTCTCACCGAATACCGGGTTATGCGCTAAAGCTCATTGGTCCAAAGTCATATTGGATAGCAGTGTTTTCAAACTTTTTAAAAATGGCTGGTACTAGTTTGGCTTATATAATTTTGGGTGGCGAATTTCTTTCAATATTTGCTAGTGGCATTGGGGTTTGGGATAATTCCTTCGTTTGGTCTTTGTTATTTTGGGTCACGGGATCAATAATTGTATTTTTTGGTTTGCGTTTTGTCTCACATATTGAATCAGATCTAACAGCCATACTTATCGGCTTCATGATATTTTCTGCCATTGTTTTATTTCCGTTTTTTGACTGGAATATGGTTGCGGAGATTCACGCTCATAAATTTGCTATGGCTATTGGTATCATGTTCTTCTCTGTAACTGGCATGACAGTTTTGCCTGAAACGGTAGAGATTGCGTCACGTAAACGTAGGCCGACGCAGATAGGTGTAAGTTTAGGTATTATATTCGCTGGTATCTTTAGTTGGATTTTTGGAGTATCCATAACTTTGGCATATCCGGGTATATCTGATGTTCGTGGCATACAGCTTGCTTTTCCTCCGATTTTTTGGTGGCTGATACCATTGATTGGTATTTTGGCTGTTGGTACATCTTTTATAACATTCACTCAGGCATTTAAAAACATGATGCATTTTGATCTAAAGGTACCAAAATTGCCCTCATGGTTAATTTCGGTTGGCATGCCTATTCTGCTTTACCTCTTTGTTTCACGTAACTTTCTTGCTACTATTGGTTTTATAGGTTCTGTTTTGACTGCAATAAATGGATTTATAGTTTGTTTGTGTGCATACAAAGTTTTACAAAAGCCTAAACGTTTCAAATCTTGGATAGACAAGTTTTTACCGGGCTCACCTAAAACTCGCGGGGCTTTAAATAGTTTTTGGCAAGCTGTGGCCATACCGATGATGTTTGTTCTGCTATTTATCATTTTACAGTATTTGGTGGCTAATTTATTTTAAAAAATATGAAAAAATTCAAATATCCCTTGATACCGTTTCTAAACTGGATTGCTAATTATGCAATTGTTATTTTATTGGTTCGTTATATTTTTCCACTTTGGTTTCCTTCTTGGATCAGTTTAGCGATAGTTTGGATAATTGCTGGTATTTTGGCCATGATCTTTTCTTATTGGGCATTTCATACCAAGATTTTAAGTAATCGCCAATTAGGTTGGTTCATTGGGGTGTGGGTGATTATAAAGATATTAATGGAAGGTATTATAAGTTTTATGGGCTATACGGATCCACTTTTCCTGGTTGTAAGGTATGAATTTTTTGTAAATACAATATTCGAAATATTAGGCATCTTGCTCATGTATCGTGTAAGCAAAAGACACCAAGCGCATCAAGTCTTGGAGGGTATAGAGTTATAGATTTTTAAACATTATTCAATCTTGTCAGCTAATCTGACAACATTTTTCATTAACAAAGCTACGGTCATTGGTCCTACGCCACCCGGAACTGGGGAGTACCATCCTTCGATATCCACACAGGCCTCTGAGTCAAAATCACCACAAACTTTTCCCTCTTTATTTCTATTGATACCAACGTCAATTACACAGCTGCCGTCTTTAACACCATTGCTGGTTAAAAATTTTTCTTTACCAACAGCAACAATAATTACATCGGCTTCCCTGAGTTCCTTATCTTCTTTTTCATCAGCTAATACTACTTTAACACTTGCGCCTGCTTTTTCTAATATGTATTTTAATGGATCAGCAAAAATGTGTGAGTTTGCTAAAATTACAACCAATGCATGATTTGGCTCTTTTGGTGTTGCGGCAATCAATCTAAGAATTCCCTCTAGCAAAGGAGATATTAGTTTAGCGTGGCCAGACTCCAAAGCCTTAATATTTTCTGAATGAAATCCATCGGCATCTTTTTCCGGATCCATTGCGGACAATACTTTGTCCTTATCATGGCCGGGTGGTAGTGGCATTTGTACTAAAATTCCGGTAATCGATTCATCCTGATTCCAATCTTGAATTATTTTTACCAACTCATCATCAGGAGTATCTGCCGGCAATCTTCTAAAATCAGTTTCTATTCCAATATCATGAGCTGCTTTTTCTTTGAGGTTTACGTAAATATGTGACGCCTGATCATCTCCAACCAATAAAGCAGCTAATTTGGGATTTAGTTGCTTGTTTTTGATTTCTTCTTTTAATTCGGCTGTTATTTGATTTGCAAGATGCTTGCCTGGTATTTTTTGCATGGTCTGGATTGTACTTTATTTTTTGCAAAATTTCAAGAGTACGGATGATTAAAATATAAAATCTCCAAAATCATAGCCATTGTCCTTTAGATATTGTAGAACTTCACGAGTTTCCTCATCTATACCATGAGGATCATGTCCTGCGCCCATTGTAATTTCATGCTCAAAAATTCTTTTTAAAAACTCGGGTTTACTTTGCAAAATTTTGTACGCCTCGGTTCTAATCATTATGGAACCAGAATTATGCATCATGCCTACCGATTCTTTTGATACAAAATCACTTGCATAAACATCATGACCTTTGTAACTTCCAATCTTATTAATTTTAAACTCTTGTGGTCCTTCGTATGACATATTTTTTATATTGATAATGATTTTTGTTTCCAATCGGTCATGATTTGAGCGAGTTCATTGGCTGGTTTTCCGTAAGTATCTGGCAGTGACCCTTGATGTCCGGTCAAAGTCTCCGCAACTTTCTTCATACCTTGATACTCCAGGTGCTCCTCAGTAAAATCAAAAACAACCATAGTATTTACTGATACTTTACCAGCTTGAAAATCTTTAACATCTCTCCAACTTGTAAAAGATTTTCTAAACAACGAACAAACTTCAAAGCCCTCTTTGGATAATTTTAAATACGCTGCTTGGGGGAATGCATTGACTATAAATACCAGTGCGCCTATGCCAAAAAATATTGTCGTATACCATCCGTTTGCATTACCGCTTCTTATCATAAAAATTCCAACTATAACAAAAATTATTGATATCAATAATAAAACAAAAAGCTTTGTCTTATTCGGATAAAGTGTCAGAGTTTGATTTTCTTGCATAGTAATATAAAAACGTGAGTAAGCTACAAGCAACGATACAGATTTCTATTAAAAAAGTCCAATGCAAAGTAAAGTTTAAAATCCAATTTTTATGGTTGTTGGGTACGGTGAATAAGCTATAAGCATCAGCAGTAAAAGGGTATAACCACATTATTTTTCCGACCACAGTATCTAACAATAAATGTAAAAATATATTGGCAAAAAATATTATTGCAATTATGTACGACTTTTTCTTTTTGCTAAAAAATATAACCGCTAAGGTTAAAACAGTAAGCACTAACCAATAAAAGGGGATATGTATCCAATAATCGTGATGCAAATGCTGTTTACCATCGAATAGATAAAAGTAAATCAAATCAATGTCCGGTAAAATGCTAGCAAAAAGTCCAACCAATAAAAATTTTTTGATTCGGGCTTTTTGTTGAATGTATTTGGTCAAACAAAATCCAGCAGGTAAATGCGCAATAAACATACCTATTCATAACAATTTAAATAAATAAAAATGACAGTTTTACCACCCCACAAAAAATAAAGACCTCTGTTAGTCAAGAAGTCTGTATACCAAGTTTTGCAGTTTGGGATGGCAGAGCCCAAGTCCATCAATTGGCTTAAATCTATTTTTGCCTTCGGCGATGATTGTTTTAGCTTGTTCGTATTTCGTCCAAGCTTCAGCGCTGATGCAATCCGACGAATCCGTGGTCAACGAACTTACAATCACCGCATAGATGATAGCCTCTTCGTATCTTGTCTCGGTATTCGGACGTCCTTCAAAGCGCATCGCATCCAAGACTTCGTGGCACATGCCGTCATCATCGTCGGTCACCAGCATGTAAGCCGCCGTTAGACGCGCCGCAGTATGACGCGAGTCCAAAATCATGTGCTTGAGGTAGACCACGCTTGTGACGCGCAGTGTTGCCAGTACAGCGGCGTGTTTTGCTTCCTCGGTAGTTATATCACAACCGGCCACATAAAAGAGCTGTCTTTGGCTCTTTATCATCTGGACGGCTTTTTCTCTGATACTCGGTACAGGGTCATTGATGGCAACTTCCGCCCATTCCTCATCAGTCAGCGCGCCTGTCTCCAAGTACTCAAGAGCTCTGAGTCTGATCGAGTCGGGTTTTGCGAAGAGCAGTTGCTGTTTGGGGCTAAATGGCGCCACCTGAGCCGTTTTGAGTATGATTCTGGCAATATCGGTCGCCATACTTTTGTCGGACAAGAGCGCGAGTACATGCTCTTCGCGTCCACCTTGTTCGAGTACGGCATTGGTAATCACCCTAACCAGTTCAAAACCTTTACCCATCGCTGAAAGGAACTCTGCTTTTTTGCGTGACATTTTTCTACCCTTTGTCGAGCGGCTTGCTCCCTAATCCAATCAATATGATCGAACCCTAAAGCCCGCCTTTTTGTCACATTCGAGGTCATCTCGAATAAATGCGGTATACAATAAAAAACCCATTTTGTCAATGGGTGTATATTGCCATTCCTACCTAATAACTTTGCTCAGGGTGGGTTGTAGGGGAATGCCTTTGACTTA
>JAHJSR010000023.1 GCA_018830085.1 Patescibacteria group bacterium | reverse complement strand
TATGGAAAGGAAATTTTAAAGAATTTCTTGACGATAGTATTAAAGAGATTTTGGCCCAAGATAAAGATTAAGAAGGTTAAGATTTAATCTCCTTGATTCGGTTTGTTAACCGAGAGGTTAATTTGGCAAAAACCAGAGAATCGTTCGGTTCTTTGAAAATAAAATAATTCATGAAAAAAATAAAAAGGAGGTGATGAAAATGGTAGTATTACGAGCAGTGGAAACAGGCACTTCTCCACAATCATTAAATGCAAACGTAATGGCAGGGGAACGGCCGATTTGTCCAAATCTGCAGAGATACTATTATCTTTCCCCGCGGGAAAAGATAAAATATCTCGCAACGCCGGAAGCCCAATTTTTATTTAGCGGTTTACCCACAGAAGTGGCAGAAATGCTCCAAAAGGGTTTTTTAGCAGGTTCTCTTGGTGTGAATATTCTCGGCTGGGAAGAAGTGGTTGTAAATTATTTTATGGCCAATAGCCGAATTATTCCAGCATTAGCTGAAAATCCTGGTACGTTTACTATGCTGGAGAAAATGTATCACTTTGAACCAGTCAATGGTGTGATTGATAACTATTTTCTTCAGTGTAAGTCTGGTGGTCAGGCATTGTATAATCGCTATAAAGTCGTCACTGCCAAGGCCTGTGATCATATTGCTGAAGTTTTGGTCAATAATGGACAGTGTTTGATGATTGACATTGGGTCAGGTCCGGGTCGAAATGCAATTGACATATGTCGTCTACACCCCGAATTTAACGGTGTGATCAAGATTGATTGTATTGACATTGATCCTGCTGTTATTACTAAGGGGCAAGAACTCATAGCCGAATTCGGGATTAAGCAAGTGGAGTTTGTACAGAAGAGTATGACGCGCCTGCGAAAGCGTTATCACGGAAACGTGGGTTATGGGCTGTTAATCGGTATTTTGTGCGGATTGACTCGTCAAGAGCGGGTCGGGTTACTGATTAGCTTAAAATCTTATTTTTGTAAGGGTGCTCGGTTAGTTGCCGCATCTCTTTTGGATAAGATGATTGCGGAAGATTTACTTTGCGCCTACATCCTTAGGGAAACAACCGGGTGGGGTTTGCAATATCCGCCCTTTGGAGAACTTAAGGAGGTGTTTGAAGAGGCAGGGTGGCAATATGAAGGTTATTTTCAGGATGAGCCAACCCGATTCTATGAAATTGGAATCGGAGTTGCTTGATTTAATCAAAAACTTTCTTTAATCCCTAGATTTTGCTATAATAAAAATAGTAGTCTAGGGATTTTTTTAATTTGATTTTATGGAGCTGTATTTTTCATTTAGTGGTTTATTTATCGCGATAACTAGTACAATACTAGGTTTATTTGTATTTTTTAAAAATAAAAACAGCAGGACTAATCAAACTTTTGCTCTTTTTTGTTTATCTGTAGCTGCTTGGTCATATCCTTATACATTTTGGCCAATAGCTAAAGATAGAGAATCAACCTTATTTTGGTTTCAACTATTGCATATTGGTGCAACTTTTACATCAATTACGTATTTGCATTTTGTTGCTTCATGGCTGGATATAATAAAAAAGCAAAAAATAATAATAATTATTGGATATTTATTAGCTGCTTTTTTTACATCGTTTGTATTTTCCTCTTATTTTATTAGCGATATGGTGCCGAAATTTTCAATGAGATTTTGGGCTGAACCTGGTATTTTGTATCATTTTTATCTTTTTTACTTTTTTGGGTACGCTATTTATTCATCTTATTTATTAGTTAAATATTATAATAAGGTTACTGGTGTAAAAAGATTACAAATGAAATATATTTTTATTGGAATGGTTTTAGCTTTTTCTGGTGGGTCAACTAATTATCCTTTATGGTACAATATAAATTTTCCTCCTTATGGTAATATTTTTGCTTCTGCTTATGTTATTATGACTGCTTACGCCATTCTTAAATACCGTTTGATGGATATTAGGGTAGCGATTAAGAGAAGCACTATTTTTTCCGGAGTGATTATTATCATCACAGCTGTCTATGTTATGGCGGCTTTTTTATTAGGATCAGTGTTCTTTAGTGGTGTCTA
>JAHJSR010000022.1 GCA_018830085.1 Patescibacteria group bacterium | reverse complement strand
ATACGTTCTTTGTTTGCTCTCCGGAGTATTCTCCTGGCCAACCTTTGCCCGTAGTCGACGGCGCTGTCATCGAGTTTCAGCCGCAGAGAACGGCCGGTTCCGGGCAAAATCCGATCAACTCGCTTTGCGAGGCGGATACTTGTGCCAATGGGACCTATGTCGTTTGTGCTGGTATCGATGAAGTTTGCCGGGTCACGGGCGGAGTCCTATCCACAACCGCAGAGTACGTGGACCCGGACCAAGATCATAAGCCCAATATCCGGTGTGTGATCACTCAGCCTTAACACCATGTGTTGAGGCTTATTTTTTTGCTAAGTATTGACTAAATATACGATTTTCTGTTATAGTTTCCGCGCCAAATAAATGGCAAGTTCTTAATAAATAAGCCTATTTTAGGCAAAATTCCTCTCCCTGTCAGCTCATGAGTCAGCGCCTGTCCATGATTGTCATCATGGATCCTGGTTCAAAGCAGGGGATATGGATTAAGGCTCTCATCTACGCGATGAGATAAAAACTATGACAAAGTTACCTACTTTAGTAGAAATGTTGGAGGCGGGTGTGCATTTTGGTCACCGTACCGCTAAATGGCATCCAAAAATGAAGAAATACCTTTTTGGCTCACGTCAGGGGGTTCATATTATTAATATTGAAGAAACGCATAAAAAGTTAGAAGAAGCTTTGACTTTTTGCAAACAAATTACATCAAGAGGCGGTTTAGTGCTTTTTGTTGGTACTAAAAAACAAGCTGCACCTATTATAGAAAAAACAGCTAGTGACGCCGGCATGCCTTATATCACAAAGCGTTGGCTAGGCGGCACACTTACTAATTTCGCTGTTATCGTTCGTTTGCTCAAGCGCTTTAAGGATCTAAAGCGCAAACACGAAAAAGGTGAATTAGGTAAATATACAAAACTTGAACAACAAAAATTTAGCGAACAAATAAAATCTTTAGAAGATAAAGTTGGTGGTATTCAGGAAATGACCAGAATCCCAGAAGCGATTTTTATCCAAGATATTCATAAAGATAAAACAGCATTAGCCGAGGCGGCTCGCAGAGGAATCAAAATTGTCGCAATCTGTGACTCAAATACCAATCCTGAAAAAGTTGATTATCCAATTCCTGCTAATGATGACGCTGTAAAATCAATTGAACTTATGGTTGGTTTGGTGGCTTCTGCTTGCAAGGAAGGTAAACAAGAGTGGGATGCTAATCGTTCTCGTTTAGGTGGAGCTTTGATCCAAGGTGGACCGAAAGATCGCAAACCTGTACGTAAGATCGAGAGTCGCTAAGATACAGTTACTATCTTTAGTGACAAAACCAAAATATTTAAGATTAATTATTGAATTTTAAAATTTATGGCTGATGCAAAACAAGTCATGGAACTACGTTCCAAAACCAATGCCGGTATGATGTCCTGTAAAAAGGCTCTGGACGAGGCAAATGGTGACATGGAAAAAGCAATGCAAATATTAAGACGTAATGGCGAATTAAAAGCTGCACAAAAAACAGCAGAAAGAACAACAGCTGAAGGAGTTATAGTTAGCTATGTTCATCACAATAAAAAAATGGCATCTTTATTGGAACTCCAATGTGAGTCTGATTTTGTAGCGCTTAATGATGATTTTATTGCTTTCGCAAATGATTTGGCGATGCACGTAGCGGCCATTAAGCCCTTATACGTTTCACCTGAAGAAATTACAGAACAAGATCTAGCCAAACAAAAAGAACTATTTTTGCAAGAATTGGAAAAGGAAAACAAGCCAGATGATATTAAAGAAAAGATCTTGCAGGGCAAAATAGACAAGTGGATGCAAGATGTATGTCTTACAAAACAAGAATTCTTTAAAGATGAAGAGCAGACAATCGAACAGCTGGTAAACAATAAGATTGCAGTCATCGGAGAAAAAATTGTGATAGCTCGTTTTGTTTGCTGGGAGTTAGGTGTGTCCGGTGGAGTTTGTAAATAAATACAAAGTTTAGAAAGCGCTCGCAAAAACTGCGGGCGTTTTTGTTTTGTGGTATAATATCTTACATATGCCGGTTAAAAGTAAGCCCCGAACTAAAAAAGCGGGAACAGTAAAAAAAATTAGCAGGACTCCAAAAAAAATACCGCGAGATTATACCCTCATGCACTGCCAAACTACAAAGACATTTTGGATTGTCTTTTCATTTCTTCTGCTTTTTGTTGGCATGATTGTTATGTCTGCAATACTTTTTCTTTTTTATCAAGAACAAACTAGCCTGACAAACAACTTTAGGAATATGCAAGCATCCATAGCAGCCCAGGAGCAGCAAGGTTCCTCAGAAAGACTATCCGCATTTAAATATATTAATACTGATGTCAGCGGTTTATTTTTAGCTTATACACCATGTCCATCCACTTTTACAGGTTCTTGTGATGATGCCATGCTTTTTAGACAATCGGCAGATGGGACAAAACAGGTAATTATTAAAAGTTTAAGATCTTTAAAAGATTCTCCAAATACTACGGATATATTACAACCTGTATTTGAGAGCTCGGATCATAAATGGTTAGTTTTGGGCGCTTGGACTTTTGGCGGTAAAAGGAATACGGCAGACTCAAGGGTTTGGATTTATAATCAGGATTTGGGTGATATTGCTTACAAATCAGACATGGTACCTGCAGGTGCAACTTTTTCCGTAAATTATAACCTAGCTGCATTTGCTGTTGATGATGGTCAGATAGATGAGATAAAAGTAGTTGATATACAGAAAAACGAAGTTCTTAGTCAGATCAAAGCAGGGGTAGGTCGAACATTTACGAGCCCCCAAAATTTTTTAACAATGTATTGGGAAGCTGATAATGTATTGGTCATTAAGGAGTATTCATTACCAACCGCAGAACAACCAACTTCAATAGAAAAAGGTGAGAGACGTATAAAATTTTAAAAAAATCTTTTTATGACAAGAATTGCAATAAATGGTTTTGGCCGCATAGGCCGTAATGTTTTTAAGGCTGGCATCGAAAAGGCCGGTTTTAATGTAGTGGCAATAAATGATTTAACCGATACTGAGACACTCGCTCATTTGCTTAAACACGATACTAGCTATGGTGAGTATTCAAAAAAAGTATCTCACACTAAAGACTCATTGATAGTTGGGAAAAATAAAATTCCCGTTTATTCAGAAAAGGATCCCTCAAAACTCCCATGGAAAAAGCTTAAAGTTGATATAGTGCTTGAGTGTACAGGGTTTTTTAGAACTTTGGAGGGTGCATCTTTACATGTGCAAGCAGGTGCCAAGCGAGTTGTTATTAGCGCCCCTGCTAAGGGCGGGTCAGTGCCCACACATGTAATTGGTGTTAACAACAGTAAAATAAGTAAAAAAGTTGAAGTTCTTAATAATGCATCTTGCACAACCAACTGCATAGCTCCTGTGATGGCAATTTTACAACAAGCTTTTGGGGTGAAAAAAGCAGCCATGACCACTGTCCATGCTTATACCGCAGATCAAAATTTACAAGATGGACCTCATCGAGATTTAAGAAGATCCAGAGCCGCCGCTCAAAATATAGTTCCAACCACAACCGGTGCCGCTATAGCAACAACCGAGGTCGTGAATGGTTTGGCTGGTAAATTTGATGGCTTGGCTATCCGTGTTCCGGTTGCGGTGGGTTCTATTTCCGACATAACAGCAGTATTAAAAAAATCTGTCACAGTAGAGCAAGTTAATCAGGCTTTTATCAAAGCATCAAAAAGTCCACTGTGGAAAGGTGTATTAATGGTAACTAACGAACCCTTGGTTTCATCAGATATTGTCGGTAATCCTCACTCCAGTATAGTTGATCTCTCATTAACAAAAGTAATAGATAAAGATCTTGTTAAAGTATTTTCTTGGTATGATAACGAGTGGGGCTATTCTAATCGTTTAGCAGAAATCGCCTTGCAGGTTAGTAAACAACTGAAATAGTCATGAAAGCATTGAACCTAGATTCCACTTTGGAGAGTTTTTGGTTTTTAGACGGCTTAATGCTAGGTCTGGCTAGTATTGGCTTTATTGTTGGTTTATTTTGTTTATTTTTAGGCGGTTGGTTTATTGTAATTTTTATACTAATGGTTCTAGGTGAACTGATTCTTATTAACTCCTTTTTTTTAGCTCCACGCAAAGTCGGTATAAAAAAATATAAGCACGATCTAGTTAAAAATCCAACTGCTTGGGTCAACTGCGTCCTTTTAAGTGATTTACATGCAGGTAGCCGTAAGGGTTCTAATTGGTTTACAGATATAGCATCAAAGGTTAAAGACTTGAATCCGCATCTTGTTCTTATTGCTGGTGACATAGTAGTTGACTGGGCTAAAGAGGCAGAGCAGCTCCAACCTCTAGAAGTACTCAAACCACAGCATGGTGTATTTTTTGTTCTTGGTAATCACGATTATTTAGACGATCCCAAAAAACTATGCAATACATTAAGATCATTTGGTTTTTATGATTTAACAAATACGCATATTTCTCTTAGAATCCACAATTCAGAATTACGACTTTCTGGAATTGATGATGTGTTTTGTGGCAAACCCGAGTATTTATCTAAGCCTAAAGATCAAGTACCACATATAACACTAGCTCATGAACCTGATTCGATCCTTAATCTTAAAGAAGATCAAACAGATCTGTTGTTATGTGGGCATACGCATGCGGGTCAGATAAGATTCCCGCTCATTGGCAGTTTACACATACCTTCATTACTAGGTAAAAAAGCCGATTTTGGTTACAAAATTATAAACGGTATACCAACCATAATATCACGTGGTTTGGGGGAGATAAGACCTCGAGCTCGTTGGCTTTGTAAACCAGAGATTGTCTTGGTTGAATTAGGTATTTGAATTATAAAAATATATATAATAATCTAATAGGTCGTAGTTACTATGACGTGTTATAATAATAAGGTATGAAAAAACTACCAGTATTATCATCACAGGTTTCTTTAAAAGGGAAAAAAGTTTTGGTCCGAGTAGACTGGAACATCCCATTACATAAAATTCCCGAACCAGGAGATCTTGCCAAAATTCAACAAAATGCAAGAACAATCCAAGACCTAATTAAAAAAGGCGCGATTGTCATATTGATGACTCATCTTGGTCGACCTGAGAGGAATGGAAAAAACTATTCTACAGTTAGATTATTATCTTATGCGGAAGCATACATCGAAAGGCCTATAATGTTTTGTGGAGAGTCCCTTATTGATGCAGATGGGCTTATTGCTACAAAACAATGCATAGATAATGGTAAGCCGGGGGATGTGTTTTTATTAGAAAATGTTCGTTTTTATGAAGGTGAAAATAAGAATGATAAAAATTTAGCTAAAGCCTATACCTCATTGGCAGATATCTACATAAATGATGCTTTTGCATTTTGCCATAGAAAAAATGCATCCATGGTTGCTATTACAGAATATCTTCCGCACTTTGCTGGACCGCAATTAACACAAGAAGTGTCTTCGATCAACAAGATTATCAGTAAGCCAAAAAAACCATTTGTGGCTTTGATAGGCGGAGCTAAACTTACAACAAAAATGCCCGTAATGACAGCTTTGCTTAAAAAAGCTGATCAAATATTAATTGGTGGCGCCATGGCCCATCCATTTTTTGTTGCCAAAAAACAAAAAATAGGTAAGTCATTTTTAGATAAAGAGAGTATTGCTATTGCAAAAAAATTACTAAAAAATAAAAAAATCCTACTGCCAACAGATGTCGTTGTCGCCAAAAAAATTCAACATGGAGCCAAGGTAAGATGTGTTAAGTTGGATAAAATAGTTGGTAATGATGTAATAGGTGATATTGGTACGCAAACGATGCGTGAGTGGTCGCAAATAATTAAAACCGCCCAAACAATTTTATGGAATGGCCCGGTTGGTGTTGCAGAATTACCAGCATTTTCTCATGGTTCATTGGTTCTGGGTCAAGCTATTGCATCCAAAAGCAAAGGCAAGGCGTATGGCGTTGTAGGTGGTGGTGATACAGTGCCAGTGGCCATGGAAACCGGCATGTGCGAGTGGTTTGATCATGTCTCAATGGGTGGTGGTGCATTGCTTGAGTTTATTGCTAATAATGGTAAGTTGCCGGGTTTAACTGCTTTAATGAGTAAGCAACTTAAAACCAAGAAAAATGTTTCACCAATTATTCGCAAAGTAAAACCACAAACAGTAAAAGCAAAAAAAGTAGTACAATCTAAAAAAAGTAGGACAAAAAAACCGGTAAAAAAATTCGTTAAAATTAAGAAGAGCTCAAGTAAGAAAAAATAATTTATTTAAATATGAAAATAAATCCCTATTTAATTTCTAAGATAAAAGCACGTGAAATACTTGATTCTCGCGGCAACCCGACCGTCGCTTGCAGGGTCACTCTTAAATCAGGAGCTACTGCCGAGGCCAAGGTTCCTTCTGGTGCGTCCACGGGTATTCATGAAGCATTAGAATTACGTGATGGTGGTAAGCGTTACAATGGCAAAGGTGTTCAGAAAGCCGTAAATAATGTTAATAAAAAAATTGCCCCCATTCTTAAAAATATCGACGTCCGTCGTCAAAAAGATATTGACCACGTCATGATTGAGCTCGACGGGACAATGAACAAAAAGAAGCTTGGCGCAAATGCAATTCTCTCTGTTTCGTTGGCTTGTGCGCAGGCTCATGCAATAGCTGCAAATAAACCTCTTTGGCAGGTACTGCGAAAGATTTACAATTTTCCTCACAAGGCATCACTACCAATACCGACCATGAACGTACTAAATGGTGGAGCTCATGCAAATTGGTCTCTTGATATACAGGAGTGCATGATAGTCCCCATGTCACGCAAATTATCAGATCGTATTCGTATGGGATCAGAAGTTTTTCAGGTTTTAAAAGAATTGTTATCAAAAAATGGTTTTGCTACCACGGTAGGGGATGAGGGAGGATTTGCACCAAAACTTAAAAATGTTGAAGCAGCATTTGATTTATTAAAAGAGGCTATAAAAAAAGCGGGTTATAAACCAGGTAAAGATATTGCTATGGCTACTGATATTGCGGCATCAGAATTTTATGATGCATCAAAAGCCATTTACACTTTTCGTGCAGAAGGCGGTAAACAATACTCGTCAACACAACTACTAGATCGTTATCTCGCATGGCAAAAAAAATATCCATTAGTCAGCATCGAGGATCCTTTTGCTGAAGATGATTGGGCGGCTTGGTCTGGCTCGTTGTTACGTTTAAGTAAAAAATCCCACATAGTCGGAGATGATCTTTTAGTAACCAATGTTGAACGTTTACAAAAAGCCATTAAAGAAAAAGCTTGCAATGCCATACTCATTAAAGTAAATCAAATCGGATCTCTTACAGAATCTGCTGAAGCGATCATTATGGCTCATAAAAATGGTTTCGCTACAAGCATATCGCATCGTTCAGGCGAAACTGATGATACTACGATTGCTGATTTAGCGGTTGCCTCTGGTTCTGAATATATAAAAACAGGCTCTCTCTCACGCTCTGAAAGGGTTGAAAAATACAATAGATTAATGGAGATTGAGGCTAATGAACTTTAAGCGGTTACTTCAAAATTAGCTAAATTTAGGCAAAATATGACCAAAGGGGGTTGACAAAACTCTCTTTTTGTGTTATGATTACTTTCATACTTTGACAGGAGTGTGTTATGGAGCCCTAGGCTTTGACCATCGGTTGAAGCTGACAAAAGCCCTACACACTTAAAAAGGTAAACCGTTTATGAAGGGGGTATTTAAGTCCTCCGGAGACGGTTTAGAGCATGCACCACATTGGGTGTTAGGAAATATGCGGACCGGGACGAACATATGAGTAAGGGATGAAAAAACTCATGTGCATCTACTCGAACTATCGATAGTCGCCCTGACTAACTCGAGTAGCCCAAAACGCAAAAAATCCTTTTACCCTGCGGAGCTTGGGCCCGCGGAATTGCTCGACCTACCTGTCAAAGAATATCGTTATAAAAAGCCGTGACGCACTCGTCACGGCTTAGCTTTTTTTTAAATAAATAGCTAATTCTTGTTTTGAATGGCATTTAATAAATCTTGCATTTTTTTATTATCCAAATCGTCTAGCACTTCCCGAACCTTTATTCTATGTTCTGATAAGATCTTTTCTAACTCTATGCGATAATTTTGTAGAATCATTTTAATCTTTTCTTGTTGTTCTGGAGTTAGTTGTTGATCTTGCATAGAATTACATTATAACATGTAAGCCGAGTTTTTTCATATTCATATTTTTTGACTTTTGTCTCTTAAAACTGTAGGATTTGGCACATGAATTCCCCTAGTTATGCCATTTTAACTTATGGCTGTCAGATGAATATTAACGACTCAGAAAGATTGGCTTCGATTTTAGAGTCGGTTGGTTTTCATAAATCAGATTCTGAAATAGGCGCTGACTTGGTTATTTTTAATACTTGTTCTGTTCGTGAAAGCGCTGAACAAAGAATTTATGGAAAAATGCAAGAACTATTAAATGAACGTAAAACGGGTCATAACATTTTAATTGCAGTAACAGGTTGTATGGCTGGACGTGATAAGGATGGTGTTCTTCGTAAAAGGTTACACCACGCTGATTTATTTTTTAGTACACCTGACATGATAAACCTGCCGCGCTGGATTGCTGAATTACGACCGGATTGGCAGATTCAGGGAGATCTAGAGGATGATTATCTCAAGATTAATCCACTTCGAAATCCATCAGCACAGGCATTTATAACTATACAAACTGGTTGCAATCATTTTTGTACTTATTGTGTCGTTCCCTATGCGCGCGGTTTAATAAAAAATCGCCCTCTGGCTGACATTTTGAATGAAGTAAAGGAACTCTCCAAAAAAGGGGTCCTTGAGGTTACCCTTTTAGGGCAGACGGTTAATACTTATAAAGCAGGAGATCCAGAAACTTTTTCTCCTGACAATCCTTACCAAAATCATTTCGCTGGTTTACTTTGGGAATTAAATCAAATTTCTGGATTAGAACGTATCCATTGGACAGCTCCTCATCCCATGCAAATGACTGATCAAGTTATCCATGCTCTTACATTGCCCAAACAAATAAATTACTTGCATCTTCCGGTACAGTCAGGATCCAACGAAATGCTTCGCCGCATGAATCGTAAATATACTAGAGAGCAGTATTTGGAAATTATAAAAAAAATAAAAGATATCAGACCTGGTATTGCACTTGGAACGGATATAATTGTTGGATTCTCTGGAGAAACTGAAAAAGATTTCGCTGATACTTTAAATTTATTCTCCCAATGTGATTTTGATATATCGTATAATGCTCAATATAGCCCTCGAACTGGCACTTTAGCTCACAGATTGTATAAAGATGATGTATCAGCTAATGACAAAAAGCTCAGATGGAGAACCTTGCAAGAACTTATGGAGAAGACTACTCTTAAAAAGAATCAGGAATATATGGATAAAATAACGCAAGTCCTAATTCAAAAGATAGAAGGGGATGTAGCCTTTGGTTTGTCCAATGAATATAAGAATATCAAAGTAAAAGGTGCTAATGAGGAGATGATTGGCAGAATCGTACCAGTAAAAATAACAAAACCACTTACTTGGGTTTTAGAGGGTGAATTATTATCAACAAATGATAAAGACATGCTATAATATACTTATGAAATACTATTTTTTATTGGCATTAATGGGTTTGGGTTTAATGGGCGCAGGTTGTTGGACAAAAGAAACAAAAGCCCAAAAAGATTGTTCGAATTCACAAAACCCTTATGCTTGTCACTTGGATCAAGCGATAGAGTCTCGGGATCCCGCTTATTGCAATTATGTTGTATCCAGTAAGCATGCTTTATGCTTGAGCGCTTACGCTGAAATTACTGGTAAAAAAATTGATTGTAGCCAACTTCAAGACAAGACTCTTCAGGATCATTGCTACGATTATGCACCCCAAGGGAAAATAATGCCGCCAGAACTTCCGATTCAACCTCAAGAAGATCAAGAATAAGTAAAAAAATATTTATGACTCACTCAAAAAATGCCATGGCAAAAAAAGAAAAATCAAAATTGCCCAGGGTTCTTTTTGTGGTTGGTCAAACATCTTCCAGCAAAACTTCTGTAAGTATGCAGATAGCTAGGATGTTCTCTGGTGAAATTATTAATGCTGATGCTCGCCAAGTTTACAAAGGTTTTACAATTGGAACTGGCAAGCCTCCTGGCAGAAGAGGAAAATTTCGAGGACATAATGCCTATTTTGTGAGAGTTCCCTATGCTCACTTAATCGAGGAAATGTATCGTAGGACTTACAAAAATAAAAAGGATCTACCCCAATATTCAGAAGTCCCGCATTATTTGATGGATTTTTTGCCACCAGAGAAACTTATTTCAGTTGCCGAGTGGCGTGAGCGAGCTGTCAAAGCAATAAAGGGAATAACACGTAGAGGACATTTACCGATTGTTGTGGGTGGTACGGGTTTGTATATTAAAGCTCTGATAGATAACTTTTCCATACCCAAAGTTCCACCAAATCCTGGATTGCGTTCATCGTTTGAAAAACAACCTTTGGATAAGCTGGTAAATCATTTGCTAACCATTGATCCATCGGCTGACACGTCGGTTGACTTAAAAAATCAAAGACGTGTTATTAGAGCTATTGAGATTTGTACGTTTACAGGCAAACCGATAAAAGCCACTAGGGTAAAAAAACCACCAATTATTGATGCCTACCAAATTGCGATTAAATTTAGTCGTGAAGAAATTCGACGTAGGATCGATATCTCTATAGATCGTATGATGGAAGAGGGCTGGCCCGAGGAAGTACGTAAGCTTCATAAAAATGGAATATCTTGGTTAGCTCCAGCCATGACCTCCATAGGATACAGAGATATGGCGCGATACATCAAGGGCGAAATTATGATCGAAGAGGCTATCCGTTTAACAAAGATTGCAACATATCAATACGCAAAAAGACAAGAGACCTGGTTTAAGAGGGATCCGCGCATACATTGGGTTAACGGTGAAAAACAAGCAGTGGAATTAGTAACTAGATGGATGGAGGAGACAAAATAAAACAGCTTATATAGCTGTTTTATAATTATAATATTGTGATTATACATCCAGCTGTTTTCTGATTTCCGTTTCGGCTTGCATGGGATCCGCACGACCCTCTGTCTCGCGCATAATAACTCCAACAAACCATTTTATTAATGGTAATTTTCCGGATTTTATCTGCTCAGCTTGTTCTGGATTGGCATCAATGTTTCTTTTTACGATCTCGGCCAAATCATCTTGATTTACATTTTGACTAAGATTATGTGTTTCCATCAAATCACTTGGATCTTTGCCGCTGTCATGCATTAACTGTAATAATTTCTGACCATTAGCACTATTGATCGTGCCTTGATCAAGAAGGTTTATAAATTCTGCAAAATTTTCTGGTGTTATATTCACTTCCTTTATAGTCTTCTGTCTTTCGGCTAACAGCCCTACAAGTTTTGTCGTTAACCAGCCTCCAAGTAATTTTGCAATTTTGGATTTTTTTTCTCCTATTAGATCAGATGAACTTTTTTGTGTGTTATCAGTGCTTTGCATCCAACCACCCAATTCACTCATAACCTGTTCAGTATATTCTAACCAACCGGTATTGTTGGTGATATATTCCGCAGCCCCTTGAGCTAATCCCCACTCATTTGTAAGCCTTTTTCGTGTTTGCGCTGGAAGCTCTGGTAAATGTCTCTGCATAGACTCCCTTATTTCAATCAAATCTTGGGGTGGTAAGTCTGGTTCAGGGAAATATCTATAATCAGCAGCTGATTCTTTTGTTCTTTGCTCAAGAGTCTTGCCTTGGCTGTCATCCCATCCCCGAGTGGCTTCTATCGGGGGAGTATTAGCTTCATATAAAGCTGTCTGTCTTTGGATTTCGTAATTGATTGCACGTTCAACAGCCTTAAAAGAATTTAGATTTTTAATTTCAGTTCTAGGATTTAATACTGATGATGTTGGATACCCGTTTTCATCAATTGGCATCATGGAAATGTTAACATCACAACGCATTTGTCCTTTTTCCATTTCAGCACCAGAAACCTTGATGGCTCTCATTATTCCTCTTAACTCCTGTAAAAAGATTTTTGCTTCAATAGCTGAGCGAATATCTGGTTCGGTAACGATTTCTATAAGTGGCGTACTAGCACGATTATAATCAACAAGTGTTGCGGGTTTACCATCTATACCTTCTGGTGCGTGAAAATTTTTCGCAGCGTCTTCTTCCAAATGCGCTCTAGTTATTCCAATTCTAATCAAACTACGATCAGGTAGTGCTTGCTCGGGTATCTCTATCTCCACATGACCATCCAAAGCTACGGGTAGCGCAAATTGTGATATTTGATAGCCCTTGGGTAAATCAGGATAAAAATAGTTTTTTCTATCAAAGGCGCTCTTGTCTGGTATACGACAACCCAGCGCTAGACCCGTTAAAACGCCTTTCTCCAAGGCTTTTTGGTTTAAAGCCGGCAAGGCACCAGGCTGACCCGTGCAAATAGGGCATATCGCAGAATTCGGCGGCGCTCCATCATCAACATTAGGGCATGAACAAAACATTTTGCTTTTTGTATTCAATTGGACATGAATTTCTAGTCCTATAATTGGAATCATACGCATATAATATAAGTATACTAATTCAACTGAGCCAATTAGTCCACAGTAAAAAAGAATAAATAAAAGCTGGTAAATCCAGCTTTTATTTTTGTAAATCTATTTATTTACTAGCACTTTTTGAAAAGGCTTTATATAACTTGACCAAAAACACTGCTATTAAAGGTGATACTAGCATATAAATAACACCGTTCATGGCATTTGATAAAAAAGCGGTTAATGGTTCTTGAAATCCAGAATTTCTAAAGATAACTAATATTATTCCCATGATAATGGTAATAGCCATTACGACCAGCATCATGGCTCCTTGCAATACAATCCCCCAAAGTTGATTTTTCCAAAACAGACCCCACCAACGATTTTTAATGATTCTTTCGGATTCTTTAAGCGCTGCCGTACTATGAAAATCGTCAACCAATAGTGCAGGTATGGCCAAACCATATGTATTAAATTTATAAATTGCCCAAATCCATGCGCTTACAAATAATACTACAAAAAGAACACCAAAAATTACTGCCGCAACTACGTTATGCGATACCAACATTAGCAATGTGCCTACTTCCTGTGATGTACCTTTAATCAAGGGGCTTATCTGAGATAAGGTGAGCATTAGGCCAAATATTGCCAAGATGAACATTGGGATCAATGGTATGAAAAAAGCGAGAATAGCTACCCATAAAGTTGGACCAAAATAAACTTTGGCAGCAGTACCCTCTAATCCGTTTAATTTTTTACCAGCCTCTAATGTCATGGCCTCAATAAACAGTTTTATGACAAAATATAATATCAACCCAAATACAATCCATATCACAAAAAAGTGAAGTATAGAAAACGGCAACCAAACCGATGCCAAAGCGCCTGAAATTCCAAAGCCTAAAAATGTATATAAGATCCAAACACTGGTTTTTATCAAAGTTTGATAATTCTTGTAAGTAAATGCCCATGTCTCCTTAATCAATCCCCATGTCAGCGGTAGCTGTTTCGATGCTGGTAAATCATCCCCCTTGTATTTTAATGGCTCTAAAAATAGCATGCCTATTAAAAATGGCCCAGAAAATGGTAACAAAATCCACAAAAATGCCCATGGAGTAACACCAATATCGGCAGCTACTTTCCAAAGTGACAAAATAAGGAGTATCAATATGACTAACCATAGTCCGGCCATGCCAAAACCAAGTAAAACATGAGCGCTAAAACCCACTGCATAGGCTATTCCGTATATAATGACAGCTACTATTGGCCACAGTATTATGGCTAATAACAGCAAAAGATTTTTGCGAAATGCAGATTTCGCCTCTATTGCGTTTAACATAATTTTTAATCAGAATCGAGTGATTTTAATAATTGTTACTACTCGACTATTCAATATTTATAAGCCTATTTTACCAAAAAAACCGAAATTTTGCGATAGTGTAGCTTCTACGGCTGCAGATACGTGTGGGATATCTTGATTTCCATCCACTTCACCGATTAATGACCCAGCTTGCTTAAAAGGCCCAAGAACTTCATCAGACAAAAATCTTTTGACCAAGCGCTCTTGAAAATCTTTTTCTTCAAAAATCACACCATCTTGTTTTTCCGTTCTTTTCTCCAACCTAGACATTGCCGCCGCCGCCTCGGTTCTTATGAGGAGCAACATGGATGGATAAAAATTTATTGTTTGTTCATTACCCGGTAATTCTAACAATTTTTCTGTCGTCAAAGATTTGTCTTGTAAGGGTTGATAGGCTAATGTCGAAGCCAAACAACGATCCTGAAAAATGATTCTTTCTGGATGATTCTGTAGGAAGGGGATTACCAGCCTACGAAATTGTACCAAGCGGTCTGTGGCAAATGCATGAGCAGTTTCCCAGCCACTATAACGTACAGTTCCATTTTCGCGTTTTGTTATTATTTCATCGCGGATCGCCTTACCACACCAACAAAAAGTTGGTTCAGCCATTAGCAAACCATTAGCATCACCAGTTTCAGTAATATCTGGTAATCTACCTTCTCTTTCAGAAAATTCAATTACATTGAAGAATTTCGCACCTCTTGCTTCTGCCCAAGATTCGCAGGCCCTAGAAACTGTGGATTTACCCGACCCATCGATACCTTCGATTATAATATGAAGGCCATCGTTATCAGCTCTTTTTATCATATGGGTTTAGTTTGCCACGCAAGCCAATCAAACTCAAGTCAATGCTTGATATATCAGTCAATGGGTGAAATCTTTGAAGGGGAAAAGTTGTTTTTCAGCACTCAACTAGGTCTTGGCGAGAGTGAGGCTTTTTTTATTTGACTTAGCCGAGTAACAGAGGGACAATTCATTTATATGCAAAAACAATCAATTTTTAATGTTTTATTTACAGCGGCCATAGTTATTTTATTTGCGCTGATCGTTGGTTTTATTATCTATTCATCAGGCAACAAAACAGTTACTGAAAGTATTAAAACAAATACAATTACAACGTCCTCTACTCAGGACACTAACAACGTAACAACAGCGACTACTACAGCCGGTTCTCTGGTTAAGAAAGAAAGTTTAAGTATCAGAACCTCGGATTATCAGGGTGATGTTGCGGTTTTACACTTATGCGCTGGCGAAACCGCCAAGTCATACGAAACTTTGTGTGTTGGTAAAAATATTTTAGTTTTACAGATGTCTGGTAAGCCTGATGTTGTGATATCCGAACAACAAGTCTCCTCGGCTGAAGATGCTTTATTTTTAAAAGCTATTGATTTTTTACCAGATAACGAAAAAACAGGATCTCCTCCAATATTATTAATTTCTTTTACAAAAGATACCTGCGCTTCATTGGGGGACTGTGGAGTTGGCATGCCAGAGAACCATGTTACCTATAAAGTTAATCTCAGCGATCTTACATATTCCGAATTAAAACATTATCCGCAATATGGTATTGCCAATTGGAGTCAATTTGAACATGTGGCTATTTTTATCCCTAGTTCTTGCGGCGGTGCTGGATGCGAAGAAGAAACCTTGTTTGCCTATGATTTAAACACAGACAAAGTCACAAGCAACATAACTAAAGAAAGAGCTGCAAATTATCCTGATGCAGTCGATGTTATGGGCAATCCGCTTTCATATTGGGGTGAAATCACTTGGGAATCAGCCGACAAAGCTAAAGCGATTTTAAATGCCGCAGACGGAACATCCAAAATCATTGAAATCAACATATAAAAAAAGACGCGCTATTGTGGCGCGTCTTTTTTGTTTTTTATAATCCTTTGGGTTTAAAACCCAAGGTAGATATACTTGTTTCGCTTAAATCTACTCGCATGTAAGACGCTATTAGCGGATGACTTTCATTAATAGTACGCCATACATCTTGAGCTATTTTTCTATACGAGGAATGGCCTTTTTTACCGGACCTTAACTCAACAAAGTGGAACAATTCCCTCATGTTCCAACTAATCAGAACACGTCTCCTGAAAGCTTTTGGTACAACGTATTCAGCTTCAGCCTCCATTCCTGCTTGCAAAATATCTTGATTTAACGCTCTAGCCATCTCCATAACTTCAATAAACTCTTTGTCTTTCCCAATCTCAGCAAATTCTTCGGGCATATCATATCCAAGATTTGTTCCAAGAACTTGGTTGCTTTGCGTGCAGAGTCTGTGGCGTTGGATATCAATCCAAGCACCATAATCCGTGACTATATCGTGTTCAAAAAATGAATGTTCCAATTCGCGAATAGGTTGATCATGTGCGCCCCTGTCTTCTAGAGCTGTCCTAAGTAGTTTTTCTTCTAGTTTTGCATCTTTAGCAACCACATCTAATGCTTGATGCATCGAGATTTTGGCATAGCGTGACAATAGTGAAGCCGCAATTCTTCTTTCGGCTAAATGATCATCAAAAGTACAAATAACAGGTTTGTCAGATCTGTCATGAAATTCGTTTTCGTTAACTACCTTTTCTGCTATGGCTGTAAATTTATCAGAGATTCCAGCTAAATATGGATTATGGTCAGCATATTTTAAAAGGGTTGGGAAAGCGAAGTGTTTTAATGCTTCATCTCTATCTAAGTTTTCGAATCCACGTAGGACACTCCTTAACTCTTCGCCAATTTGTTTTGCTAGTGGGTCATTGGAACTTAATAATTTTACGATTGTCCTTTCCCAAACTCTTGCATTTGCAGTCATTCCCATTGATGTTAAAGATGCGGCAGGTAATAAGTATCTGGTTATGTCGCAAACCATTGCTTTAACGACGGCTTTTTTGACTATTGGAGTCAAGTCGTCTTGCTGACATCTTTCTTCCATTATCGGCTGCAATAAATCATTACATTCGTTATAAAGTCCATATAAGCGATCAAAAAGATCTGCAACCCTATTGGAAAATTGGCTCTGGGATAATGTTTGAGGCACGCCCGCACGTTCTCTGGAAAAGACTTGATAACGTGTTGATTTTTCAGTAAAAGAAGCCAAGCGCGAGTCCTCTAAGATTTTAACTATTGTCAAAGGGATGTTTTGAAAAGCTACAGAAGCTATAGAGTGTTCTGCAACAGAGGCATGACCATATCCCACAACCCATTTTTCATGGAAGTCGGCTGCTTTTTCTATGCTTACATCATCAATATTTTGATCAAAAGGGGTATCAGACCTAGAGCATTTAGCAATAGCGACCGCCATTTGTTCTGGTGTTGGTTTAAGCTCGACTAAACTACCATCTTCACGTTTAGTGCGAATATTATTAAGCCAATATACACGCCTGGCATTACTACCGCCCGGCTGTACCAATTTAGGTTTTTTTGGTGAGTTATCAACAGGCATAGGTCTGACCCCTCATTAATTATCTTTGTGCTATACCTTGGCATAAGCGCAAACAGGCTGCAATGTTATTGTTTTTTCATAATAAAAAAGCGTGTTTTTTACACGCTTAATATTTCTACTAACTTTAAATTTATTTATCTCCTGTAGAGCCAAAATTACCACGACTTTCACCATCCGCTGTTCTTTCCTCAAACTCTGCTTTTACGATAGGTATTATCAAGCCTTGTGCGATTCTTTCTCCAGTCTCAATTCTAACCTCAGTATCAAGCATGTTAAATACAGAAATAAATATTTCATCCTCAGGACCACGATAGTCGCTGTCGATAGTACCAACGCCATTTGCCAAGATCAGGCCTTTCTTTTTAAATAAACTTGAACGAGCAGTTATGAGTAAAACATGATTAGTTGGTGTAGCGATTATTAAACCGGTTGGTACAAGAGCTTGAGTTCTAGACGGTATTATTATTTCCTTTGACGCCGCAAAATCAAAACCCACTGAACCCGCTGTTTGGTATTCTGGAATCTTTACATGATCTGCAAGCTTGGTTATATGAATTTTCATATTTTTATGAAAATTTGGTTATCATGTCTTGAAGTTTTTGCTCAAGTTCAGCCATTGATCCGGAATTATCAATATGCAATTCTGCTTGTTCAGCTACACCGGCAATAGTTCTCTCGGTCTCTCTTTTACTAATTTCAATAAATTCTTCCCAGGTCATATTGCCTTCACCTATTTTTTCATTACGATTTTTTAATCTCTCAAATCTAACCTCAGCCGGGGCAGTTATCT
>JAHJSR010000127.1 GCA_018830085.1 Patescibacteria group bacterium | reverse complement strand
GTTTCCGTTGACCTTGATGCCGTTGTAGCTGTTGAGGTCCTCGATGAAGATCGCGCTGCTCTGCTTGACCAGCTTGGCGTGTCGTCGCGAGACGTTACGCTCGGTCAGACGGATGGTGTTGCCCTCCTTGCGCCCGATGGTGATCTCGTCTCGGATCAACGGGACGACCGTCGTCTTTCCTTCATCATCCTCGATGATCAGCTTGACCATGTAGGGTCCGCGCTCAGGCAAAGTGGCGACGTGCGCCACACGAGAAGTCGGTGATAAAGTCTAGGTTCCAGTAGGTTGCCCTGTCAAGTCGCAAGGTTGCCATTCCTGGGGCACCTCCGCCAAGGCGAGCAGCGCGGACAGCCTCACCACCCGCACCCTGGACCCTACTCGTAGCGTTCGCAACGCGTCAACTGTTGACCTCAACGGGTGTCCGATGGCGACTGCCCACCCACGCCGTTTGGCCAGCGCCACGGCCTCCGCGAGCCGCGATCTTACTGCAGAAGGGTGGGGCGGATCATCCAAAAAGAAGTCCCGCTCGAGACATCGGATGCCGATCTGCCGGGCCGTGCTGCAAAAGCGGCTCCCCGCCACGGTGCGGGAATCGAGGAACCAGAGCGGCGGCGGCGGGCCGCCAGCCCCTGCCTGCAGGGCGCGCGAGGCCGAGCGGGACTGCCCCCCCAGGCTCTCCAGCACCCGCCTGACTCTCCCTTGATCCTTGCTCAGCGCCGAGCCCATGTGATTGTTGACCCCCACCGCGTCCGGGACCTTGGCCAGGCAGGCCTGCAGGGCGGGCCCCAGCGGCCCGTCGCGCCCCAGCACCACCCGCTCGTCGGTGATCTTGTTGCTGTCCAGCGGAGCCATCGGCAGGTGGAGCATGATCTCGCGGCCGGCCGCGCGGAGGGCGTCGAGGCTCTGCTCCGTCCTTTCGCCGTGGGGCAGCACCGAGAAGGTCAGGTCCAGCCGCGAGTCGAGCAGACGCCTCAGCTGGCTCAGCTCGCGCCCGACGTCGTCGATGACCACCGCGAGGCAGGGGGACGCGGGGGTGCAGCGGGGCGGCTGCTCTGGCCTCGCCGCGCCGCGCTCCGAGGCGGTGGCCGGCCCGGACCACAGCGTCATGACGCTCCCCAGCGCCACCAGCGCGGCGGCCAGCAGCGCCAGCGCCAGGACCATCAGCCGAATGCTGGTCAGCCTGTAGCGCGCCATCCCGTCAGGGTACCACGACCCCCCGGCGGGAGCAGATTTTGGAGCAGATATTTGGGGCCGCTGGTGGGGGGGGTCGTGTGGCGCCTCAGCGCGCCCGGAAGATCTCGGCGGCGCGGAGGTAGTCCAGCGCGGTCTGCAGCTGGAAGTCCTTGAGCCGGCCCCTGGGGTGCTTGCCGTCGGCCTTGGGGCGCTTGTCGTTGATCAGGTGCCGGCTCAGGTCCTTCTCGCGCGTGACCTTCTGCTTCTTCTGCGGCGGCGCGACCTCCTGCACCAGGATGTCGGGCGCGATGCCGCGCTCCTGGATCGAGCGGCCGCTCGGGGTGTAGTAGCGGGCGATGGTCAGCTTGAGCCCCGAGCCGTCGTCGAGGTCGATGATCGTCTGGACCGAGCCCTTGCCGAAGGTGTGGGCCCCCAGCACGACGGCGCGCTTGTGATCCTGCAGCGCCCCGGCCACGATCTCGGCCGCCGAGGCCGAGCCGCCGTTGACCAGGCAGACCATCGGGAAGCCGCTGAAGGTGCCCTTGAGGTGCGCGACCTCGTTGTCGAGCATGCGGCCCCGCTTGCCCCGCGTGCGCACGATCAGCCCCTTGTCGATGAAGAGGTCGGCCACCCGCACGGCCTGGTCCAGCAGGCCGCCGGGGTTGTTGCGCAGGTCGAGGATCAGCCCGTGCAGGGCGCCCCCCTTGGTCATCTGGGTCAACGCCTCGCGCAGCTGCTGATCGGTGCGCTCCTGGAACTTCTTGAGCTGGACGTAGCCGATCCGCGGGCCCAGCATCTTCGAGCTGACGCTGACGATCTTGATGATGTCGCGCACGAGCTCGTACTTGAGCAGCTTCTCCGCGCCCGGCCGCTTGACCGTGATCTCCACCCGCGTGCCGCGCGGCCCGCGCATGGCGCGGACCGCCTCGAAGAGCTGCATCTCCCGCGTCGACTTGCCGTCGATGGCGCGGATCTGGTCGCCGGGGCGCAGGCCG
>JAHJSR010000021.1 GCA_018830085.1 Patescibacteria group bacterium | reverse complement strand
TCAATGGCTGCTTCAGCAATTAATTTATTTGCTTTTGCAATTTTATATTGATTTTCCGCTGCTTGTACTGACCCATCATCTCCAATACCTAAAATACTTTCATAATACTGATTGGAAGCAGTATCATCTACTCCAATAATCGCATCGCCCTCGATAAGTGCTGAGTTTAATGAACCTACAGATGATTTTAAAGCAACACGAGCACTTTCAATAGCATTCTCAAGTGATTGATCAGACAGTGGCGATGCATTATCTAAATTATTTTTAGAAGTTTCTAAGGCTATTTTTGCATTTTCTAAATCATTTTGAACCTGAATCTTTGTGTTTTCCAGATCTGAAAGAGCTTTTTTGTACGAGCTTACAGCTTGATCATATTGAGCTTGTGTAACTTGTATAGATTCATCAGATTCTCCGGCTAAGCGTGCGTTAAGGTTTGCCTGATATAGTGCCAAAGCAGCCGCAGCACGCCTTTCCGCGAAAGCTAAATCCGTGTCTTGCAAAACAGCCAAAAGATCACCTTTCTTGATGCTGTCACCAACTTTGACTTTTACATCAGTTAGTGTGCCCGCGGTTTCAAAGGCTAAATCAATACGGGCCGCAGGACGAATCTCACCTGTAACTTCGACTGTTTGCAATAAAGTACCCTGTTCTGCTTGAGCGGTTTCATAAGTTATAGCGCCAGCAGAATTTTTTTGTTGCCAAAACAAATAACCGACTAATAATAAAATTATCGCAATAATGTAATATCGCTTCTTTTTTAAAAATTTTGGGATTATTGACTTCTTTTTTAAAGGAGTGGATGCTTGAGTATTTTCCATAATATTATTCGCTTATATCGCCTATTACGCTTTCTATTTTTTTACTTAGGGCAGCGAACTGTTTTTTAGCTTGATTTATTGGAATCAAACCAATAGCTTGACCATGGTGTGACATGACTAAAAATTTATCACCGGCTCTTAAGTCAAAATCATCCCTAACTTCTTTAGGAATAACTACCTGTCCTCTTTCGCCCATTACGGTCGTTGAGATGCATGCATCTGCAATGCAGTGGATTTCTTTATTTTTTGCCATAAGTATGAAAAATATGATTATTCTGATTGTACTCTTAACAAGGTATTGAGTCAATTATTCTAGTGTTTTTTGACTAATTCATTAAATTGATCACCTCGATCAAATTCGTTTTTAAATAATCCAAAACTAGCACAGGCGGGTGAAAGTAAAATTATATCCCCTTTCTTGGCTTTACTTAGGCAATTATTAAAAGCCGATTTTAAAGATTCATTTTTTGTGTACTGAATACCTCGTTTTTTCATCGCTGATGCAAACCTTTTATATGCAGTCCCATCCAAAACTTGTATATCAATATTAGACGAGTGCAGTGCGACCAGGGTCGCAAGATCATCATAGGGCAAATCTTTCTCGGCACCACCACATATCCAGTGAAGAGTTCGATTTTTGTCAGCGAATCTCTCTATGGCAGCAGAGGCTGCATCTGGTGTTGTAGAGGTTGTATCATTTACAAAAGTTATACCATTTTTTGTAGCAATGATTTCTTGCCGGTAAGGCATACCGGTGAATTTAGCTAGCGATTCTCTTATGCCTCTTAATGTCGCACCAGCTTCCTTTGCTGCAACAATTGCCGCAAGTGCATTTTTTATATTGTGTTTACCGGATAAGCCAATATTATTGATTGAGATTACTTCTGTAATCTTTTTGCCATCTTTAATAACTATTTTGTTTTTAGAAATCCAGGCAGATGATTTAACTTTTTTCTTATATGAGAATCCTTTAACTACACTTGGCGCTTCATATACATAGCCTGAGATCAGTTTATCGTCCAAATTGGGAATGAACACATCGGAAGGTTTTTGATGACGCATTATTTGAGCTTTGGCTTCCGCATAATCCTCGATACCATCATATGTATTTAAATGATCCCGCATCACGTTAGTCCACACCGCGATATTTGGTGAGATACCAACTTCACCACAAGTTTCCAACATCCAACTAGAGAGTTCTATAACAGCTATATCTGTCTTTTTAAGCTTTAATAAAAAAGTTAAAGGCGAGACGGTTATATTTCCTCCAACATAAACTTTTTTACCAGATCGTTTTAACATGTCACCAATCCATGCGGTTGTGGTTGACTTACCTCGAGTACCAGTTATTCCGATAGTTTTACAAGGACATTTTTCAAAAAAAATAGAAACATCATTAATAATCGGTTTGCCTAATTTTTTTGCATGAATATACATCGGGTCATTTCTGCGAACACCGGGATTTTTTGCGATGATATCAGCCCACTCAACATCCTTTAGACTTAATCCACCGAGATGGAATTTAACATTCTTAAATTTTTTAAGTTGTGCAACATTGTCTTTGACTTCATTAGCGGGAAATGCATCAGTAACAATGACCTCCTCACCTTTCTTGGCAAAATAAAGGGCTGCCGATACTCCGCTTCCGGTAGCATATCGTCCCAAGCCGAGGATTAGAATTTTTTGTTTATTTTTCGCGCGAGAGGTCATATCTTATATCTTCAATCCTTCGTAAATGTGATTTTGATTGATCAAACTTTGAACGCAAAGAACCCGTAAGATCCAGTTGTGCTAACATATCAACTATTTCCAAAACAGTTGCGTGAGCTTTTTCCACACTTTGCTTATCATGTTCTGTGGCTCTTAACACAGCATGTCTGGCGATTTCACCAGCAGCATCCGCCAAACCACCAAGAATGGCATGTGTATCATCTTTTAAATCTTTAGGAATTTCCATCTTACCTTTTAAGTGAGATTCAAACAGTTTTGCCTCGGCGTATTCTTCGAGGCAGGCTTTGAATGCAGCCTCAGACCAAAGTATGGGATTGTTTTTTAAGATCAGACGACATTTGGTGATATTTTGTGATGCGTCACTCAATAAATCTTTAGCTGCTTTTTCATCTTGTCTTTGTAAAGCAAAAATAGCTCTCTTAGAATTTTGAAGAGCTTTTGTTGCGTATTCGTTAATTTTAACGCGCTCTTTATCTAACAGTCGCTTTTGCTTGTCTATGAGTTTCAATTGCATATTGGTTTGATAATTTACCTGTATAAACCTGCTCCATTCGTTTGGATACAGCTTCCCATGAATAAAGTCTTTCGATAATTCGTTTACCTCTATCTCCACGTTCTTTAGCAGCAACGGGATCATCAAGAACCCATTGCATGGCATAATTAAGTGAATCCACATTTCCTAATGGATATGATATCCCAGCATGATCAATAAGTTCGAGATTTTCTGGAATATCACTCATTACAACGATACGCCCATAGGACATGGCTTCTAAAACAGAGATAGACAAGCCTTCGCTGCGCGATGGATGAACCAAAGCACGACTGTGAGCAATTAATTGTTTTAATATTTCTCCACTCTGGTGACCGGTGAAAATAACACGTTTATCTTTGATTGCTAATTTTTCTAATTTCTCTGCATAGTCGGCATCATCAAAAGATGCGCTGCCAACAATTGCGAGTTTGTCGGTTGTTTTTAATTTTTTAAATGCATTGATAGCATCATCCTGAGCCTTATGAGGAACCAAACGTGCTAAACATAAAAAATATTTACCGGATGTTAATTTAAATTTTTTAAGTAAACCCTTTTTGGGTATTCGTTTGGGTGGGTTTACACCATTGGGTACATAAACAGTATCAATGTTAAACATCTTACGGCAGAATAGCTGAAGAGCATGAGATGTTACTGTGGTTGCGTGTGGAATTTTAACAGCAGTCCATTCACCCAGTGCCAAATAGAGTCTTGCAAACAATCCCCATTTTTCATGAAACTGATCGCGGCTGTGAAATGTAACAATAACGCGAGCATCACGTTTAAATATTCTTGGTATCCATGCCAGTGTCGATGGACCTACTCCATGATAATGGATTATGTCGTACGGTTCGGTTACGGCATGAATACTAGATATAAGAGTGTGAGAAATTGTATCAAAATGTTTACGATACCAAGAAGACAAGGTAATCAAGCGCATTCCTTTAAAAGTTTTTTTACCTTGTGGATTTGCATACCGACGCACATAAATAGTAACATCATGACCACGCGCAACAAGCTGGCGCGAGAGGTTTTCTACATGCGTTTCTATGCCCCCTCCAACCGGATGTAGGCTGGGAAGACCCTTGGCTCCTATCATGGCTATGCGCATCTTGATAGTTTTGAATACTTATGTTAATATTGTACCGCTCAATCTTACATATTACAACCAACCAAGCGCGAGTAGCTCAGTGGTAGAGCAGTGGCCTTTTAAGCCAATGGTCGTGGGTTCGATCCCCACCTCGCGCACCATATAAAAAATCGTCTAGAAATAGGCGATTTTTTGTTTTCGTTTTAAATACTCGCCACTTGACCAGACTAATATTTTCTGCATAAATACAATAAATCCTTGACCCAGTCAAAGGAAAGGCATAATGCAAGTGCACCTTGAAAAGGCAAACCTCATCACCATGTCGAAAATTATCGACAGTCTCGCAAGGGAGAGCTCGCGTGTATATGAACTCAAAGTCTTTACAGACGGAAGATATCTGCTCACCGTTACATGGATTACACCGGATGAGAATGATAAAGTATTTGAAATCCTGAAGTTAACCGTCAAGGGCTATAGACATTTTTCGGCAAAAATTTATGAGGTTAATAAACCAGTCACGCAATTTTCCAATATCAATGCGCTACAACCCGATGAATTGGTTAGTCTATTTAACGATATTCGCGCACATCTGGGTTTACGTCGTGATTGTGAGCTGGCGAAAGCATTTGGCCTGTCCGCATGTTATTTTTCCAAACTGAAAAAAGGCGCGCATCCATTTCCCACAACTACCGCTCAGCGAATGATTGATACCACATTGTTAGAACAAACACATCCCGAATTGGCAGAAAAACTTTTAGCCATATCGGTTGATAGGAGGAAAGGTTAACGAGCCGTTTACTCATGGCTCTTTTTTTATAATTTTTAAGTTTTATAAGCTTGATAACTTGTATTGACTTATGAGTAATTAGATGTTAAAAGGCAAATATCAATGCGGAGGTGTGACATGGCTAAACAAGCAAGTATTTTAAAAAACCAACTCAAGATCAGAATTCAAGTCCTTGCATCAAACCAACAACAAACCGATGTTCTTTGGCAATCGCTTCTTAAGCAAGCTGTTGAGCTAGATTATTATGAACAAATGTTTCAGCTTATTAGAGAAAAGAATCGAGCGACAACTATCGCGGCTCTACGCAGAGTGGTTTTAAGTCTTTATGAGAACAAGGCCATTAATGGCGATAGGTCTGCTAATAACATTGTTTTGGCCTTCGCAAGAACCATGAGCGATGTGCGTTTACTCTCCCGTTTTTGGCTCCAAACAGTAACAGAGCCAACTATTTCAATCAAAGATGGCCACTCTAAGGCCGCAGCAACAGAAACATTTTCAGCAGAACCTGATTCAAAAAGAATGCCACATCTACTACCTGATCTGTCGACAAAAATATAGTCGGCGGATTTTTTTAATCTTTAGGTATAAATTTAATTACAATATTTGCCAATTCTCTGCCATCATCCGTGGGGATTGCTTTATTTAATTCATAGCCCAAAAAGCGCGATTGTTCAGAATTATGTAGTAATAAACTTGCTTGTTTGTATACTCGTTTAAAAAACTCCGGACCCTCTTTAACTTCCACAATTGCATTGGGCAGATGACGTGAATTTTTTTCTTGTTGAGAGTTAGGAATGGGTACAATAATAACGGGTTTTGATAATGCCGCGAAATCAGATATTGCTCCAAATCCAGCTCTAGAAATAATTATGTCGGCAGCAGCTAAGGCATGTAACATATCTTTTTCATTTAAAAACTCTCTTCTAACATAGCCCATCCTCTCCTGACTACCTTGACTACGATTTTTACCGGTCACCTGCAAAACTTGCGTCAAATTTAACCAATCGTTTAAATTATTTTCCACCAAATCGTTTAAAGAACGTGCACCCGTTCCACCACCAACAACAAAAAGCAATGGTTTATTAGGGTCAAAACCATAATATTCCTTGGCAACAGACTTACCGGGAATTTGTTTATTAGCAAAACGATTAGGTGTTGCTATGTGACGTTCCTGATTACATTGGGAAAATTTACGGTTATGGTAAACAAAACTTGTTGTGATAATCTTACAGTACTTCGCTATGACCGAATTGGACATTGTGGGTTGGAAGTCTAATTGATGAACAATGCAAGGGATGTCCATTTTGGATGCAACACGAATAATAGGAACCTGCGTAAATCCTCCAGCGCCAATAATAATGTCTGGCTTAAATTTTTCTAAAAATGCTTTAGAGGCTTTTTTGGCTTTGTGGTAATCAAAAATAAAGCTTAACCATTTCCTTGATGGATAGCGTGAAAATTTAGCGGTAGGTATAGCAACAAACTCAATGCTCTGTTCATTAATAGGTTTTTTTTCAGGACCCTCTTCTGTTCCAGCCCAAATAAAATCGAAATCAGGATCCATCTCTTTAAGGGCATTATGCAAAGCTAAAAGCGGAGCCACTGGCCCCATAGTTCCCCCACCTGTAAATGCGATTAATTTTGCCATAGTTTTGCCCCTCTGCTTATTGAAGCCATGATACCACAAGCAATACTTAAGGCAACCAATGCAGAGCTTCCATAGCTAATAAATGGGAGCGTAACCCCTGTAATGGGAACCAATCCCAGCATGGATGCAATATTGAGGGTTGATTGTATTCCTATCCAAGAACCTATACCCACAGCTAAATATTTACCAAAAGGATCAGATGTATTTTTGGCTATAACAAAGCATCTATGAACAAAATAACCGAGCAAAATTATAAACAAGATGGTTATAAAAAATCCCATTTCTTCAGAGATGACTGCAAATATAGAGTCTCCAGCAACTTCTGGGAGATATAGGTATTTTTGTCTTGAATGACCATATCCTAGGCCAATCAGACCACCTGAGCCTATGGCTAAAAAAGCTTGATTAATATGGTACCCAATACCTTGAGGATCTAGTTCTGGGTGCAAAAATGTCAGTACACGAGCTGCGCGATATGGTGTTGCTTTTATTAACGAATAAAAAAGCACAACTCCAACGGCACCCAATCCAGCAAACCAAACGAGTGGCGCACCGGCTATAAAGTAAATCGCTAAAGCAGAACCAGCTATAACAACCATTGATCCTGTGTTTGGCTGCATAATTAATAAAAACATCACGGCTCCAAGAGCTAATAAAAATGGTATCAATCCCCTTTCCAATGTATTAGCCTCTTGCAATTCCTTACGTTTAACAAGCCATGCAGCGACATAAATTAAAAAAGCAATTTTAACAAACTCAGACGGTTGGAAGGCTGCAATACCAATATCAACCCATCTTCCAGAGCCACCATATCTCATACCGATACCAGGTATATAAACCAAAATTAAAAGAAGTATTGATCCTACTAGAGCAACAGGAGCGAGTCGGATTAATTTTTTATAATCAATAAATGCAAAAAACAAAAACAGAATAAGGCCCGGTATTATGCCAAAAAATATTTGATGTTTAAAAAAATAATAAACATCATTAAATTTTTGATAACCGGTTGGCCCGCTGGCAGAAAGAAGCATAAACAAACCAAAAACCACTAAAGCGCTTAAACTCCATAAAAATACTTTATCAATCCGCCCTCGCCCCTCACGCATAAAACTAATTATCAATCATGTGAATTAATACTCCCAGAACTGCAACAATCAAAGATATTACCCAGAACCGCATAACAATTTTTGGTTCACCCCAACCTATGGCTTCGAGATGGTGATGAAATGGCGAACTCTGGAAAACTTTTTTACCTTTTCTTAGTTTTTTAGAAATCATCTGAATAATCACTGACATGGATTCCAATACAAAAGGCAGTCCAATAATTGGTAATAATAGTGGCTGATTGGTCAGCATGGCCACCAAACCCAAAACCGTACCTAATGCCATAGCGCCAGTGTCCCCCATAAAAAAAGCAGCTGGCGTAATATTGTGCCACAAAAAAGCCAGTAAAGCTCCAATGATTGCTGCGCAGAAAGCTGCAAGATCAATCCTGCCCTGCATGAATGCGATTGCGCCAAATGCTCCAAAAGCTGACATAAGCGTACCACCCGCCAAACCATCTAAGCCATCCGTTAGATTAACGGAATGCTGAGTCGAAACGATGATAAAAATAAAAAATGGTATATAAATCCAACCTAATTCATAGTTGCCCATGAACGGGACATGAATAACATCCCAATCCAGTTTTGCGTAAAACCACCATGCACAGACTGCAGCTATGGATGTATACGCGAGTAACCGATGACGTAAACGCAAACCGCCTCCTTTAGGACCAATCTTTTTAATATTTAAATAATCATCAACTAGACCTATCAAAGCAGCTGCTATCATGGCTCCAAAAGGCAAAAGCGTTTGACTGCGTGAAATGATATTCCAATCACATAAGCCGGGCCCAAGGCCTAAGGCACAAACTAACCACACCAGCCCAAGTACAATTGTAACAGAACCCCAAATGACTACACCGCCCATCGTTGGAGTCCCGGCCTTGGCAGCATGCAACTTATTCATAATCGGAGCGCTGGATGCATCGCGAATATTTTTGCCGAGTTTATGTTTACGTAAAAATCTTACAATAAGCGGAGTACTAACAAAGGCAAAGACAAAGCAAGTGAATGCAAATGTTATTATTTTGATTACATCCCAGCTCAATGGACTCATAATTATTTTAAATATTTATTTTTATTAAATGATACAGCTGAATAGACCAGATAATTGTTGAAAGAATTGATAACAGCAATAGAGCGTGACTAGCTATGCCATCATCACGAAAAAAACCAAATGACACAAACAGTGTAGCGGACACCAAAGCAATGGGAGTGAAAATTATTGCAAAAATCCAAGGCATGGGAAGAACTTGATCTATACCAAGATAAACCGTGTAATGCGTTACAATAAAACCAGAAGGAATAGCTGTAGCTACCAAACGCACCGCGCTATAAGTAGATACTATTAACAAAAGCGTTATAGTAACGATGCTGGCCCACCTCATGAATGAGTTTTCCCAAGCCATGCGTGTGCTAAAACGCCATTCATCCAAAGTCATAACTATTCTACGCCAATAACCTCTTTTACATTTGGGACTTTTTCCACAAGAGTAGCCTCAATCCCATCTTTAAGTGTCATGGTCGCCATTGGACAGCCTACACATGCGCCATGAAGTCTCACTTTTACCAAACCGGTTACCGGATCAGCATCCACTAATTCGACATTTCCGCCATGCAAAATAAGCGCATCCCTTACTTCTTCTAGGGCTGTTTCAATGTCTTGTTTGAATTTTGCTATATTATCAGTCATTATTGTTCATAATAGCGCTTGTTAAGCCTCTTGACAAGATGCGGAAAAGCCACTATTATTGTGCTTAACTAACGTATATAACGTATATTAACGTAAATAAAGTTATAATTCTTTACATCAAGGTATGGCACATATAAAAGCTGGCGGCTCTACAAAATTAGGCCGCGATTCACAAGGCCAGAGGTTGGGTACAAAACTATACGCCGGGCAATATGCCAAAATCGGCAATATTATAGTACGCCAAAGAGGCTCAAAAATTAGACCGGGAATAAACGTTCGTATCGGCAAAGATGATACACTCTATGCTGTTGCAAGCGGAACCATTAAGTTTACCAATAAAAGAGTAAGAACATTTGACGGTGGTTACAAAATGGCAAAATACGCAAACGTAGTCCCAGTTGAAGCAAAATAATAAAAAACGAGCTTAGGCTCGTTTTTTGATTTCAATTTTTTTTACTACTTCTTCCCTTTTAATGAAGCTTTTATAAATCCAAGAAATAATGGATGCGGATCAAAAGGTCGGGATAAAAATTCCGGATGAAATTGCGCAGCTATAAAAAATGGATGATTCTTCCACTCTACAATCTCAACTAAAGAATCATCTGGCGATGTACCAGAACATACCAATCCAGCTTCCTCCAACTGTTTACGATATGCGGGATTAAATTCATAACGATGACGATGACGTTCTACAACAAATTCATGATCATATAATTTTTTAGCCAGAGAACCAGGTTTTAATACGCAAGGGTAATCCCCCAAGCGCATTGTTCCCCCGTAATTTGTATTCTTCATCTTCTCTTCTTGCTCATTCATAAGATGAATAACCGGATTTTTTGTTTTGGGGTTAATCTCTGTGGTTGACGCATCTTTTAAACCTAAGACATTGCGAGCTGCCTCTATGGCGGCCATTTGCATACCATAACAAAGTCCGAGATAAGGAATTTTTTTCTCTCTAGCAAATTTGACAGTGAGTATTTTGCCCTCTACTCCCCTGTTACCGAATCCACCAGGAATCAATATGCCATCCAGATCGCCTAAGATGGATGCAATATCTTTTGGATGTTTTTCGATTTCTTCACTATTAATCCAAATTAATTCGGGACTGGCATTTAATTGCCAAGAAGCATGTTTTAGTGCCTCTAGCACACACAAATAGACATCTCCTAAAACAAAATCACCGGTCGAGAAATACTTTCCAACTACTCCAATTTTTACTGACTTTCCCTTGCTTTCAATCTTTTTGCCAAAATCATCCCATTTGGATTTTATGGGACAGCGCTTACTAACCTTTAATTTTTCTAAAATTCTACTAGCAACTCGTTGTTTTTTAAATTCTACTGGTACTTTATAGATAGAACTTACATCCGGCGCTGCTATAACATCCTCAGGACTTAAACCGCAATTGCGGCTAAGTTTTTCTTTGCGGACGTTATCTATTGCATGAGTCGACCTAGCCACAATCAAATCAGGGAACATACCAGATTCATTTAACAATTTAATAGCATATTGAGTCGGCTTTGTTTTCATTTCACCCAAAGTAGCAGGAACTGGCATATAACTAACCAGAACGGTCAAAACATCCTTAGGATTATCCCTCTTCATCATACGAGCCGCTTCCAAGAAAAGTACGTTTTGATATTCGCCCAATGTTCCACCAATTTCTACAATCGTTATATCAGCATCATTAACTTTTTGGGCAACCTTAATGCGACTGATTATCTCTAAAGGAATATGAGGAACAGCCTCAACGGTTTTACCTCCATATCCCAAAGCACGCTCTCGCTCAATAACTGATTTATAAACAGTTCCTGTTGTCATGTAGTTAACTCGCGGAATGTCTTGATTTAAAAAACGTTCGTAATTACCAATATCTTGATCGGTCTCCATACCGTCTTTGGTTACAAAAACTTCACCATGTTCGGTTGGATTCATCGTTCCTGCATCAACGTTGATGTAAGGATCGATTTTCATTGCGGTGACGTTAATTCCGCATTCTTTTAGAAGCGTACCGATTGAAGCTGAAACAACTCCTTTGCCAACTCCACTCATGACGCCCCCAACGACAAAAATCGTCATGCGACGCTTTTTGGATGAT
>JAHJSR010000020.1 GCA_018830085.1 Patescibacteria group bacterium | reverse complement strand
CCCGCCATGAGCATGGGTAACGGCATTTTTTTCTATAAAATTATTCCCCAAACAACCTCCTTATTGATTATACGCCTTTAAACTATTATGACCAGCAAATCTGTGTAGAAATTCTAAAGGAAGTATAAACTTTAAAAATATATAACTATTCCTGCATAATCTGATATCCTAGCTCTTCTTTGATTTGATCGACGCCTTTGTAGCACTGAGATCCGTCCCTCATCATGGGTACTCCTATTTGATAAATGGGAATATCACAAGCTTGAACTTTTTCATAAAAATTTCTATAGCCCTCTTCACTACTCACCTCAACATAAGAAAGATCTAATTTTTTATCAATACCAGTGCTCTTGATGTGATTAATTATTTCTCGACAATGCGAGCAATCGTCAGAATGATACAAAACCAAGCCACCATCCCACGTACTACTTGCTGTTGGAGTACTATTTGTCTTTTGAGAGGGCATTTTATTTACAGGAACCAGATTACAGCCGGCTGATAAAAGCATTATCCCAATAAACGTGATTAATAATTTTCTCATACTTTATTTTGATTTGATTCCGAACTTAATTCAGGATGACGACTTGCTAGTGTTGCGATTGCGGCCAATAAAAAGAATTGTACTGCAAGATCATTTTTAAAGTAAGGCATGTCCACCATTCCATGAGTCAAAATAACTATGAGGGGTATTAGCCAAACATATCTTAGTATGTCCCGCCTCGCACGTCCCGCATCATTAGCTCCATTGACGTGGGACGATTGGGGTGTAGGACGTATGACGCTGGTTGCCCAAGTACCAATTAGCCAAATAAAAGCTAACAGTCCCAGTAGTCCGGTTTCAATCCAAAGCATCAGAAATATATTATGAGGATGAGGGAAAATCTCCATCCAAGTTGCTTGGTGATAGGGAATTAATGCTGTTTTATAACTCCTTAATCCAGTTCCTAATATAGGATGACCTTTAATAATCTCCCACGACTCTTTCCAAATTATTACTCTCACAGAACTGGACCACTTTTTACTGGCCGCCAAGCTATCCTCAATCGTTTGTGGGTGTAATTCGGTGCCATAAATCTGCCACGCAACCATTCCGGCTCCCAAAAGCCCAATAACCATCAAAACGATTCCAACAATCCTGGTCTTCTTAAATAAAACTAACGTCAGCACTACACCAATACCAAAAGCCAAAATTCCGCCCATTGATTTTGCTAATGTTGTAGCAATGCCCGCGCATATCGTGGCAACTAAAAACAAAATTGATTTACCATTCATAATTTGCGCATATTTTTCATTCGCAATTTCTAATAGTTTGATAAAACTCACCACACCAAAAGGAACTATAAAAAGTGAAAGTCCATTAGGATAACCAAATACACCGGTCGATCTTCGGCCATTCCATGCATCCCAAGGCGAGGGGATGCCCCATCCGGTTAAATACTGCACGATTGAGTAAACTCCTAACAATATTGTTACTCCGGCAATCGAATAAAAAATATTTCTTAAAACATCTACCTTAGTGGTTATTGGTTTGTATGTAAGCAGAAGTACAAAAATCATCACCGGCTCCAAAATAAAAGCTCTCCAATGTCCCAATGCACCCCAACTATCGGTCGCCACAAAAACCGCGACAAGAGTAACTACCAGCCAGCAGATTAGCGGCCAAAACCATGCACCAATTTTCTGTCTAACTTCTTGAAGTACACCGCTCAAGTTTCTAATAGCTGGTGATTTGGACGAGGGGTCACTTGGGCGTAGGAAGCTCAAGATGCAAGTTAAGAGTAAAAGTAATAAATAGACTTCAAGTAAAGTTGTTGGTAGTGAGCCTATTTCAAATCTAACAACATATAAAGGCAATGCTAGTGGTAATAATATAATCAACCACGATAAAGCTTTGTTTAGCATATTTATCACAGTTTATCCCGATATGTATCAAATAGACAATCCCCGGCTGTCATGAAACAATACCTTAAGCGTTACACTCAATGATATGAAAAGACTAATTATCATGCTTTGCATTTTTACCGGCGTACTAGCTGCCGGCTGCGCCGAGCCACAGGCTCAGCTAACAAATGAGACTCAAACTCAAACATATTCTAATCAGACTTATGGTTACAGCCTAGAACACGATCCAGCTGTTATGGATATTACGGATGACACTATCGAAGGTGGTACAGCAGGTAGTCCGGGATATTTTTTTCATAATGATGGGCATGCTGCGGTTGGAGTTTGGGAGAATCCTAATAATTTAACTGCCAGGGAGTGGCTTGATGATCAATATGCAGAATATAGCGGTGGTTGGAACTGGGATTTTGCAGAAACCGTTGTTAACGGCATGCAAGCTTACAGTGCCACAAGATCGGACGGTTGTTATATTAATTGGGTTATAGTTCCTCATCAATCAGATTTTGTTACCATTCGCGCAGAATATTGCGGTGATGATCAACAAGAATTCCAACAGCAATTTAATGCATTGGTTCAAACGCTATCATTTAATTAATGATCATGTTTAAAAAAATCCTGCGAATCATCTATATAATGATGGTGCTAATCGCCGGATTTTTTATTATTTCCAATCTTTGGATCGGGCACTTTGCCAAAGATTTAGTCGTTACTAACGTAGAGGAGTTGCCTCAAGCTGACGCCATCATCATACTTGGTGCATATGTGCGTCCCGATGGAGCTTTGTCCTATATCTTACAAGATAGATTAGATACCGGGCTCTTTCTTTATGAGCAACAAAAAGCAACTAAAATTTTAGTTACTGGTGATCATGGTCAGACAGAATACAATGAAGTTCAAGCCATGAAAAACTATCTTTTGGATCATGGAGTGCCGGAGCAGGATATTTTTATGGATCATGCAGGATTTGATACTTACGATAGTATTTACCGTGCGCGTGATATTTTTTTAATAGAAAACGCAATAATAGTTACACAGAATTTTCATCTTCCACGCGCCGTATATATAGCGGATCGGCTTGGTCTCAAGGTATCCGGATATCAAGCTAACTTAGTTTATCCCTGGTATTACCAGGTTGCACTACGTGATTTGTTTGCTCGTTCCAAAGCATTTTTAGATGTAGAAATATTTAAAGCCAAACCAAAATATTTAGGTGATACCATACCAATTACCGGAGACGGGAGATCAACTCAGGATTAGCCTAATCAATCACTTAGTTCTGCAACCTTTTTTGTATTAAAAATCATTTTAATTGTTTTGGGTGCGATGGCACCAGTGGCTATCACCAGGGCTGCAAAAGTTAACATGCCAATAATAACCGGAATCGGCACCCACAAATTTCTTAGAGGATAAATTACCAAAGTCATAACAACCGAGGCTAAAATTATTTTTAATATTTGTACAATGGGCATTGATCCCGGAGCAGATCGCAAAGCAAACCAAGTCGATCCCAGCGCCACCGCTACTTCGGAAAACACGGTTAGCCAAGCCGCGGCCCACATTCCATACGGAGGTATATAAATTATATAACCAATTATTGTTAAAACTGCTACTATTACATAAATTGGTAGCATTTTCATTTGTGCATTTATAGCTACAACCACATGTGACGATATTGTTCCAAAATAAATCGCTGCAATTGCTAACGTCAAAATTTTTAATATGTCGCCCGAGGCTGCAAAATCAGGACCAGATATAAGTATCATAGCCGGTGTTCCTAAAACAAAAACTCCGGCCACAAGCGGAATCGCAAATAATAATATCGATAGATAAGACTGTCTTATTAATTGTGTAAATTGTTTTTTATTCTTTTTGGCCCAGGCATGAGACATTAGTGGCAACATCACACCCGCCAACATAAATGGGAAGGTTATTAGAATTTCCAAAACTCTATAAGCAGCACTATAAATACCAACTTCGGCCGCATCTTTTACCAAAGACAGAATAAATGCATCAGATTTAAAGTATAAAAGATTAAAAAGTATTGATATGCCTATTGGCCATGATTTTGTTAATAACTCCTTCCAAAAAGCAACATCAACATTCCATTTAAAACACGCGTATTTACTTGCCACTGCCCAGTTAACAATTAAATTAGCCAAACTTCCAATTGATACAAAAATTACTATCGCGGTTAAACCCCAGTGCATTGCCATGGCGATTATAAGTCCTACTAATAAAATTGCCCTACCTAAAACTTCACTGATAGCCACAATATGCATTTTTAAATGTCTTTGCTGTACACCGATTACTATTTGATTAAGTGATGCGGAAAAGAACGAGATCCAAAGAGCAAAAAATGCTATCTTTACTGGCAAAGCATAAGGAAATAACAGCCCCACAAACGGAACAATTCCCAGTAATACAAAACTAGTAATAATCCTAAAGGTCATTGTGGCACTTACTGCGCGATCTTCATATGCTTTATCACCTCTATGCTGACCTAGCATTTGCACGATCATTACATTAATTCCTAAATCCAAAACAATCGCAAAGATTTGATAAAAAGCATTTGCCGTAGAATAATAACCAAAACCCGTCTGTCCCAAATATCTGGTCATTAATGCTATAATTATTACACCAAATAATGTAGAAACTACTTTTCCAACAGCTTGTACGCCGGTATTCCAGGCAATTACTCGGGTTGTGTTCATGCAAAACATTTTAGCATGTAACATGTCTACCTGCCATAATCAATATTTGTAGTTTCTGATTTGAAGATTTATAATTAACAATGTTATGACTCAAAATAATCAAAATCCACAATCGGCACAAGGAATGTCTCAAGCCCACCGTCAACAACAGGCTGCTTTGCGTGCCATGGGTCTACAGAATTCTCAAAAAGATGAAATACCGCGCCTAAGATTAGCTGATCAAATTCCTCCGGAAAATGAACATAAATACTTTGAGCGCGTAAAACAAGATAGGCTACCAACAAATTTTATAGATAAAAAAGTGTCAGACAGTTAACGTAATTTTTTGAAAGAGGTCTGGGTTATGTTGCGTATATATATGAGTCTGACCTGTCCCTAAGGGGCTTTGAGCGTGTAGGGCGCAAAAGCGTCACGCGGCCTAGGGCATGGCAAGCTCAGTTCTCTATTAGGGCAGGTTGTGACAAAAAAATAAAAAATTCTGCTTAACTTAGCAATATCATTAGCTTTGTTGATTGACCCTGATACTTTATAAATGGTACACTTTATATATCAGTGCCAATAGATTAAAATAAAAACAAAGCCTATGAATATACACAATTTGCATAACCGCAAAAAAGCGAGACGATTTTCCAACTTAGGAAAAAAGTGGTTTATCGTGTCGCTTTTTATTTTTGCTGCCATTACCGCTGGATTAGCTTACAAACAAGCTCAAGCCTATACTATAGTTGAGTACTCAACGGTTTATCTGCAACCAGGTGAAGTAAAAAAAGTTTTCACTAGCATCAAAAATCAAACTTCAGCTACATGGCAAGGAGGAAGTGGCAAAAATGCTTTGTATCTTTATGGTTCCTCTAGTCCATTAAAACATTCAAGCTGGTTAACAAATGATTTACCAGCTAATATTGATCAGTCACAAGTAAAACCCGGAGAAAACGCAACCGCAACATTTTACGTACAAGCCCCAACAACACCTGGTAGTTATACAGAACGATTTTTAATAGGTAATGGTTCTGTTTGGCAAAAGAACACGGTCGTTCAAATTTCTTTTCATGTGCAAGCCAATCAAACGAATTCAGCTACACCAAACATTGCCGCTAATCGCTTAGCAAATACAACGGCTTACAATGCTTCAATTATTGATAAAGGCGGAGTTGAATGGCAGGTGGATTCCGGTAAAGAGTTTAATATTACCGTTAAAATAAAAAACATGGGTCGTCAGGTTTGGTACAAAGAGGGTGAAGGCAGAGTACAAATTTATGCTCATGACAATCGCTTTAAAAGTAGTAATTGGGGAGGTGAATATTTAGTCGCGAATCTAAATGAGACAGCGGTTCATCCTAATCAGACCGCGTCATTTACTTTTACAATGAAAGCTCCATCTGTACCCGGTTTATATCAAGAATCATTTGAACTGCGCGTTAATCAAGCGGAGGCCATACAAGGTAGTGGCTTTACATTACCTATCCGTGTTGGTGGTAGCGGCCAAACAGTAAACAATCCAGCTCTAATTACCGATACAGCTCCAACAACGCCAGCCGTATCTCCTTCTGATGGATCTTACAAGGCTATAGTTTTATTACGTCCAAAAGAAACATTTTCCGTATCAGGTAATACTGTTTTGACTCTGCAGTTTGGTATTAAAAATTCAGGCACAGCTACCTGGAAAAGTCATTCCATTGTATTTAAACAATCAAATCCTGATAAGGGTGAGAATTTATCCGGAGTACGTCACTCATCCTGGATTTCCGCTACAACAGCCCAGCAAATATCCTCTCAAGTAGAGCCAGGTCATCTAAGTTTAGTTTCTTACAAAATGGAAGCACCGGCCAAGAGCGGATCTTATGTAATAAGCTTTGTAGTAGTAGCGGATGGAATAGAAGTCCCGGGTAGTGCGATGGATATACCGGTAACCGTTACTGCGGATGGTTACATTGAAACAACTCCAACCCAAACAACCACGCCTACTCCTACATATAATCCAGTTGTCACTGACCCAAATTTACCTGCAGAACCAATAATCCGTGTTGGTCTTTATGCAACAACTGATGATACTTCTGTATTTAAAGCTGTTAATGGTGGTTTTTTACTACAGCAAAACGGTTCTACAGTTTGTTCATTTAATGCCGGAGAAGAGGCGAAAGTGGTTTATGATCGCGCTCACGCTGTTTATAAAGTAAGCGGTCCACGTTGCCAGACGCAATCAACACAATATTATGTTGCTGTTGCTTCTGATGGGATCTCTCCTTTAGAGGTCACAGACTTTTACCGACCTGTTTCTTGGTTAGCAGGAGCTAATGATAATAAATTCCGTAGCAAATTAGAGTTACGCTACACTCCTAAAACAGATAAGGTCTGGCTAATCAACGAACTTCCTATCGAGTGGTATTTAAAAGGTATCGCCGAGACTTCCAATGTGTCTCCAATGGAATTCCAAAAAACACTTCTCGTAGCTGCTCGTACGTATGCCATGTATCATGTAGAAAGAGCTACTAAACATGCTGATGAATTCTTTATCGTGGATGCTAAGTATGATCAGGTTTATCGTGGTTATGGTCAAGAAGCGCGAAGTCCAAGTATTGTTGCAGCCGTAGAGCAAACACGTGGAATTGTTGTTTCATATCAGGGTAAATTAGCCATAACTCCATATTTCTCACGTTCCGATGGTCGTACGCGCGACTGGAGCGAGGTTTGGTACGGTGAGGTGGAGTGGTGCAAGGGCGTTGCTGTTCCTCAAGATGCCGGTAAAACTCTTTGGGGTCACGGTGTTGGTATGTCGGCTTCTGGTGCTTTAGCTATGGCTGCTCATGAGGATAAAAAATATGATCAAATACTTAAATATTTCTACACGGGCATAAATTTAAATCCTTGGTATAGATAACAGTGAATACTAAATATTAAAAGTAAACAATAATCGGAGTTCATGCTCCGATTATTTTATTCTGGTTAATGTCTATTAGCTTTTTTAATTTGATTAGCTGTTCGATTTATTTGTGAATAACCCAAGCTGCCAATAGCTGCAATAATAAAGCTTAATATAAAAGGATAAAAGTCTAAATAAAAAATTACAATCAAAACCGGTATGATTAATGTTCTAGTGCTGTTATAAACAAAATGTTGAAATACCAAAAAAGCCGGATAATCTTTTTGTTTTGCTAGATCGTAACATTTTGCTATCCAGGGTATATGCAAAATCTTTTCTGACATATTTTTATAGGAGTCAACCGCTAATATTAACAATGTGTTCGTAGCGAATATGCGGCCTACCCAGCCTAAAAAATATAACAGAGATCCGATGTGCAATATTTTTCTTTTGTTATAGGTATCTGTTATTTTGCCCATGGCGTAAAACACAACTAATGAAAATACTAATGACAATGAAACAATAAAACCGGTTTTTTCTATATTACCCAAGACAACAATCAAATAAATTGGCCAAATCGTTGCTCCTATCACAACCTCGGCGCCATAGCCCGCAAAACTCAAAGCAGCTCCTCGCCATTTTTTTGATGTAATCTGATTTATTGTATTGCCTAGTTTAATTCTTTCACAATGATGGGTTGCAGTATCCTTAGTTAAGAATAATGGTATATTGCTGAGTAGTAATATAACTGAACCTACTACATATAAAATCGAAAAGTGGTATTGCGCTAATATACCACCCAACACAGGCGCCAATAATGAACTAATTAAAATTAAAGCATTTATAAATGATAATTCTCCACCTTCATGTTTGCTGTCCAAGTGAGGGATTATGTGTAAATGGTATCCATAATTATAAAAAAGCATTCTTCCAGCTAAACAAATTGGTAAAACATAAAACAGAAAAGGAAAATCAGGGATAGCTAGCAATCCTAGATAGTAAACAATAATTAAAGGAGCAGAATAAAGGATAGAATGTTTTGGCCCTATCTTTAAAATTAAACGCATCGCAGCATGAGCAAAGATAATGAAAAACAAAAAACTTATAAAATAAAAAAACAGTATTTGATAAATCGGATAACCCATTTGATATAAATATATGGGCACAAAAATACTCATCAATCTATCGCCAAAAGCTCCAATGGCAACAGTTATGTAAAAATTGGATAATTCTTTATTAGGAAAAATATTTTGTAAGGTGTTTCCATTAATAAAACTCATAAAAATCTGTATCAAGATTTTAAGTAGATTATAATTTGTTGCTAAATACTTATGGTTCTAGATGCGGTGCCAAGTGTGCATCAACTATATGTTGTTTATTGTCCAAAGAAGTTTCATCAATCGCTTCTATAGCTTCTTCTAAATGCTCTTTTCTATCTTGCTCAGCTAAAGTTAAAATCAGTTTAGAAACTTTGTTTGGATTATGTACGTCTTCAAATGTAAAACGTTCTTTCTCACCGGCTGTTTGTATATAGACCATGCCAAAATTTAGTAAAGATCTCATAAAACCGTTTACCTCTGAGGTTACGTCTTGCACTCTATACAATCTTAGCTCGGAAATAGTTCTGGCAAACAAGCCTTTTTGTTCTATATTTAAAATTCTGCTATTAGTGACAATCCAAATATCAAGCCAGTGATCAAGAAAGTGTTGATACAAAAATAAGATTACAAATAAAAAGAATGCACTACCACCAAGTATGAGCAAAACTAATGAAGTATTATTTTGTAAAACACTAGAATCTGTAAATGATAAAAATAAGTAGCTGGCAATTGGCAGGATGATTATTACTATTAATATTGCAAACAAACTAAAAAGTGTTATCCAGTGCCTTCTAAATATTCCTTGAATTTTTTCGTTGGGCAAAGCGCCCGGTAAATTGTCCAATTTCATCATATTAGTTTACTAGTAATACATCACCCAAAGAATTAGTGATATCAATTGTGGCATTTAGATCCAGACCAGATAAAAGAACCAAGCTAATTACAATTATTCCCACAGAAACTACTATGTAGATGATTGTAGTCCATCTTGTTATTGGCCCATGTAAACCAAATCGTAACATCTGCATGATGCTTAGTGCTGATATAAACAAAAATACAGCTAAAAACACCAGCCAAACTATTAAGAAAATTGAAAGTGGAATCATGATTGTATTATAACACGTCAAACTAAATAAATGCCATTGCATTTAGTGGCTATCTATTAGCTGTTTTTAAAAACATTTTTTTAAATTATTTCTTCAGGAACATCTAGATTTAGATGCTCATAAGCTAGTTTTGTTGCCGTTCTACCGCGCGGCGTGCGTGATAAATATCCTTCTCGTAATAAAAATGGTTCGATAACATCCTCAAGAGTTGCAATCTCTTCGGATATGGCGGCGGCTAGTGTTGCCAAACCCACAGGGCCTCCTTTAAATTTATCAATAATTGCATTTAATGCCCTTCTGTCGTTTTCGTCCAATCCTTTTATATCAATATCAAGCGCTTGTAATGCCGCATGCACCGTTTCAGGATCTACCAACCCTTCGTTTTTAACCTGGGCATAGTCACGTACACGTCTTAAGAGGCGATTAGCAATTCTAGGGGTTCTTCTAGCTCGATTCCCTATACTCAAAGCCGATTCATCATCAATCTCAAAATTTAATAAATCGGCACTACGTTTAACAATGGCTGTCATCTCCTCAGGTCCGTAAAAATCCATATGATAAATTGCACCAAATCTATCACGCAAAGGTGCGCTCATTAAACTTAGTCTTGTTGTCGCTCCAATAATTGTAAATCGTCTTAAATCTAATCGCAGAGTTCTGGCAGCGGGCCCTTTTCCGATCACAATGTCCAAAGCAAAATCCTCCATAGCCGGATATAAAACCTCTTCTATACTCCTGTTCATTCTATGTATTTCATCAATAAATAAAATGTCTCCATCTTCCAAGTTGGTTAGAATTGCTGCCAAATCACCAACTCGCTCTAAAGCTGGTCCACTGGTAATCTTGATACTTCCTTCCATTTCATTAGCTATCACATGAGCTAAAGTCGTTTTACCAAGCCCAGGTGGACCATACAACAAAACGTGCTCACAAGGCTCCTCTCTTTGTTTTGCGGCTTCTAGTAAAATACTTAAATTACCCTTAACAACAGGCTGCCCGATAAATTCGGCCAAAGTTTTTGGTCTCAAGCTGAGCTCACACCTCTCCTCCTCTTCTTGAGCCTCTGGGATTGTTAGTCTTTCTTCTTCCATATAGCAAAAAGCTTAGCATAACCACAAGTAACGTGGAATAATCTTAAAAATTCTATCATTTGCGATTCAGTATTTGAGGCGTTGCAGTTGCGTGTTATAATATGTGTATGCAAAGTCCATTTAGTCGACCACTTCCAAAAGTTGCGAGCATTCAAGCTTCTCCGGTGTCAGGCACTGCCGCTCGTGGTTTAAGTGGATCTGCACGTGCAGATGTAATACGTGCCATGGCGAGCGATATTGAGTCGCGTACTGCACGCGTTCAGCAGATACGTCGCCTTAATGATAAGATAAAAAAGGAATTGGAAGATAATCCACAAACCGGATCATCACGTATAGCTTTTTTAGCTCGTCAATTAGATAAGGATTTTTAAAATATGCCATCATTTGAACAAATGCCATCCATGCCTACGCCGGAGTCCATGCCATCAACAGAGCTGAGTAGGGCAATAGAAAAAGCACGTAGAGAAATCAGACTTGCAGAGGATTCAATCAATGAATTGATGGCGCATTTACTTATAAACATGAGTGAAGATCGCCGCAAGATTTACATAGCTTGTATAAAAAATCTCGGACGCTTACAAAGGTTCCAGGATGATCTAAAAAATAATCCCCTCTGAGGGGATTATTTAATACTAACTCAATTGATTAAATACGCTGAGTTAGTTTTTTTAATATTTCACCAAAACTCAAGGGTATAAAACCTAACACGATTGTAAATAAAAACATCCAAATTGGCACCGCTTCAAAACCAAAACGCAAGTTAATTCCCGGTGTATATACTAGGAATATCAATAACGCCATTATTAATGAATAAATCCAAACAAATGTTCGATTGTTTACAAATTTCCAAATGGATTTCAAATTCTCGTCGTAAGATACGGATGTAAGTACTATAAATAAATTACTCCATATTATTGCACTGAATCCAATTGTTCTGGCTGCATTTGTATCCAGTCCCATCTGCAGCGCGATAACATACGCCCCAACAGTCACTAAAAAAATCATTATACCAACCGCAAACACTCTTGATAATTGGCCCCTTGGTATCACTGGTTCATAATGACCTCTTGGTTTACGTTTCATTATATTGGTCTCTGCTGGTATGGACTCAAAAACCAAGGCACAAGTTGGATCAATTACAAGCTCTAACAAAATAATGTGTATGGGTGTTAATAGTATTGGCAGGCCGGACAAGGGGATTAGTAGTGCTGTTAAAATAATATATGAGTGAACCGTGAATATATAACCAATCGCTTTTTGAATGTTGTCAAAAATCCTTCTTCCATCACTAACCGCACCAACAACTGTCAGCAATCTGTCATCAAGTAAAATAATATCAGCTGCTTCGCGTGCAACATTGGTACCCCTCTTTCCCATCGCTATACCAATATCAGCTTCTTTCAGTGATGGTGCATCATTAACCCCATCTCCCATCATGGCTACAACTTCACCTCGTCTTTTTAATGAATTTACTATTTTTAATTTTTGCTCAGGAGTAATACGCGCAAAGATATGAACATCAGATATTCTTTCATCCAACTCAGTCTCTGTCATTGTCTCCAAATCTTTCCCAGACATTATTCCACCGCCATGATTTATTCCCACAGCTTTGGCTATCTGTAGAGCTGTTTGTGGGTGATCTCCGGTAATCATACGCACAGAAATACCAGCTTTCTGGCACATTTTTATCGCTCGTTTAGCATCTTCTCTGGGTGGATCTCTGAAACCCAACAAGGCAACAAACTCTATCTCATTTACGTTTTTTAATAATTTTGGTTTTGATTTTGCGGGCAAGTATTTATTAGCAACAGCCAGTACACGCAAACCTTGGCTAGCCATTTTATCAACCTCTGTTAGCAATGTATTTTTTTGTTTTACACTTAAGTCACATCTTTCAATAACATTTTCTGCCGACCCTTTTATTGCTAAAATTTGTTCATTACCTGATTTCCATAGATGGCCCATGAATTTTAGTTTTTGATCAAATCCATAATCCTCGATAAAGTTTTTTTGTTCATAAACTTCGGTGATATTTAACCCAACTCGTTTGGCTAGTTGATGGATGGATATGTCCATTGGATCATATGGATGTGGCTGACTGGCAAGTAACGCATTAGCCACAAAAGGATGCAAAGTGTGATTGGCTTTTTTTGTTTCTTTGATGGTCAAAATTTTACCATCCGCATAAATCGCCTCTAATGCCATGCGATTCTCAGTGAGCGTACCTGTTTTGTCGGTGCAGAGGGTTGTTATGTGCCCAACTGTCTCAACAGCATTGATATGACGTACCAAGGTATGTTTTTTTGTTAATCGATAGGCTCCCAAAGCAGCGAAGACCGTTAGGATCACGGGTATCTCTTCTGGTATAACTGATATGGCTAGCGTTAATCCTTTCAATATACTATCAATGACATCACCAGTTATAACATAAACAATTATCATTAGAGCCAAACACGCTAGAGCTCCTACGATGCCAAAGATTTTTACTATCTTTCTAATCTTTTTTTGTAATGGGGTTGATTCGTCTTTTATCTCGCTTAAAGATGATCCTATTTGCCCATACTGCGTTCGATTGCCGATAGCGGTTACTTCTATTACTGCTTGACCGGACAAAACTAAAGTACCAGTGTAAACAATGTTGTTTGATGAATGTTTATTTGAGCTTAATATATGTGACTTATGGATCGCTCCAGTCTCGCCGGTCAATAACGATTCATCAACTGAAAAATTTACATCGTCTAATATTTTTCCATCACCGGCGATTCTATCACCCTCTTGAGCTACCAATAAATCTCCTTTAGCGAGCTCTTCGCTGGATATTGTAATAATTTCACCATCTCTAATAACATTAACCTTGGGAGTTGAAAGCTCTTTTAAAGCTTCCAGAGCACGATCAGTTTTTTTCTCTTGATAGATATCAATACCAATCATTGTTAATACGCCGACTATCATCAATAAACCATCCCAATTACTTCCAATAGTAAAATATAGAATCGCAGCCAATAATAACATTAAAAGCATCGGTTCTTGCAAGACTCTTACTGCATACGTAAAAAAACCTTTCTTTTTCTTAATAGAAAGGGTGTTGTATCCATACTTATTTTGATTGGCAATGACCTTTCCCTCCGTAAGCCCCCTGTATTGGTCAAAATCTATGGGCATAAAACTATTTTATCAAAGATTCATAACATTAGTCCATGTACATAGCTAGCCTTGACAGGATAAATAATATATGATGAAGTTTGTTATCACTTGCAATGGAGGAATCATGCAGGCTATGGCGACCGTGATCCGTCTCTCTGACCGCAGAAAACAACCTCAGTGGCCAGTCGACAAAGAGGAATTGCTTGAGCGTATGATGTGCTATGTCTCTCGTGATAACTCTGATCATTTGAACATTACATTGCTTTTGGTTTGCGTCTTGCAAGACCCCGACTGTCCGGATATGAATTTGTCTCAGCTTGAGATTGGTGAACTCGATCGGTTGATTGCTAGGTTAGACGCAATGTCTTGGGACGATCAATTGGAGGCGCTTCTCGTGGCCACGTTTTACATGGGTGATGTCACCGGCTGGAATCCCAACATCGCTAAGCCATTGCGAAGCCTGCCTTTTTCCTCAGAGACCAAGCTTCTGATCGAACTTTCCTACGGCATTCTCGGCTTTGCGTGGCAGATTCACGCACGCAAACCCGTCATCTTTTCTCAGAGCGAGTATTACGCAAGGCGTAGCGAGCTCAAAAAAACCCCATAATAGGGTTTTATTTTTTTAAGCAGCTTTTTTCTTTTGAATAGATTTCCTTAGCAGCCTCTCTGTGGCCAAGTCAAGCAAGTCGGCGTAAGTTCTCGCATAACTATCTTTTTTATTTGCATGAGAGTGCAACTTTGTAGCTATTGTTGCCGGCATTAAGATATTTTTTAGATGCGCATTCAAATCTCCGTCGACCGGCCTTCTGTAGTTTTCTTTAATATCTTTTACAATTTTTGCAATTAGATCATCCTGAACTTCATCAAGTGAATATCCTCTGAGTTTTTCTGCCTCTTCCAATCCTATTTCTTTGACATCCGTGTAAATTACTTCAAATTTCTTTACAAGCGATGCACCTAAAGATTCTTTACTGATTATTTGTTCAGCCTTTGCGGGCGGGGGAGCGTTTTTGCTTTTTTCAGATCCTGCGAATGCTCTCTCGTTGATATTTATAACTTCATCCGGAGCCAACAGGCCTCTTTGTGGATCTAACTCTAGTCCGCTCTTTTGTTTTTTGCTAGCAGCTGCCTGAGCTTCAATATTAGCTACACCCTGTTTATCTAAAATTTCTTGCTTTCCTGTAACCGGAATGGATCCACTGCCTTTAATGCTTTCGGCTTTTTGAGTCATCTTAATATGTTCTCTGACTTGAGATGGATTTAGGTAAATTCCAGCATCATCAACCTTTAATCCGCTCTTTTGTTTTTTGCTAGCAGCTGCCTGAGCTTCGATATCAATAATAGATTTTGGATTAAGGGGTTTGTTCACCGAAGTCTCCAGTTCAATTTTGACCGGTTTAGGTGTTGGTTTTAATCCTTTT
>JAHJSR010000019.1 GCA_018830085.1 Patescibacteria group bacterium | reverse complement strand
TAAAGATTATGAAAATTTAATTGGGTTTGTCGTACTGTTAATTATTATTTTGGTTGCTTTAGCACACGCACTGAGATGGTTCATTCATTGGTTGATATATTAATTATAATCGTAAATTGTGAATTGTAAGTATAAATAACTATTTGTATCAAAAAATATTCTTAAATAAATATATGTTTTGTATAAACTGTGGAAGCGAATTAATAAATGGTTCAAATTATTGTCATGCATGCGGAGATGAAGTGCCAAATATGACTTTACAACATAAACCCAAAGAAACAATACATGACACAATATATACAGATAAGAAAAAATCCACTAAAAATTCAACGAATTTAGATGGGCTTAAAGAAGCCACGCCTATAATTGAAAGACCAAAGACGAATGAATTTTATTCAGTATCAGATTGGAAATTTATAGCATTATCCGTAGCTACTTTTGGTTTATATGAACTCTACTGGTTTGGTAAGAACTGGACCCTAGTCCAAAAGCAGGAAAACAGCAAAATATCACCTTTTTGGCGGTCGGTATTTAGTATAATATTTTTTAATGAGTTAGCAAAAAAAATACTCATAACGGCAAAATCAAAAAAATATTTATACAGCTATGATCCGCTTATTTTAGCGATTTTATATTTTATTATCAGTATTCTTTGGAAGTTGCCTGGTAATTGGTGGTTATTATCTATGTTCACATTTCTACCTTTTTTACCTTTGCTAAAAGCAATTCGTTATATCAATGAAACAGGAAACAAACCAACTAGCTATACAGTATCATTAGGGGAAGTAGTAGTTTTAATAATAGGGTTCGTGCTATGGTTCTTAATCGTAGCTGGTATACTTATAGAATGGTCAGATAAGATGTATTACCTCTAATAATTAAAATATGCAAAAATTAATATATTTTACGTTAATTGTTTCACTTGCGTTGTTAGCCGCTGGGTGTAATTCTTTTAGTAAAACTGGAATTGATTATTCAAACAGTCAACAAATGAAACCTATGGATGGTGTTCAGCAATATACATCAGACAGAACCCAACAAAAGAATCTAGATAAGACTTCTCTTGAATACGCTCGAATGTCTAGAATCTCATGGAGTGCATTTCAATGTTCTATGTGGGCTTCCTTAATCGATGACGACGAAGAGGCTGAAAGACAATTTAAACTTGGTTACAAAAAAGGTATTGAATTTTTATCTGCTTTAGAATCTCAAAAAATTGAAGACAAGGACTTTAGATCTGAAGTACCCATTGGAGTAAGTATGAATTTAAGTGGACCTAGCAATGATTTTATCTTAGGTATAATTTATTCCGCTGCTACAGACGATGCATTTAAAAGCATTCAAGCGGACTTAAAAGCAAGTGACTGGGAAGAGATTCAGAGAACAAAGGCTATGGTTAAATATCAAGATAGTAATTGTTCCTTAATTAATGAATAATTTTCTTCATTGACAAGATTGCCTTTTTAGACTTAAATAACCCATTCGCAGGTGACTGCGATATTATTCGGACATTTGACAAGGGGATTATCCATGGCTCGCAAACAAACCCAGACCAACCCTTGGATTGATGCCATTAAATTCAACAAGCGTAAAAAGCTCGGTAAATTGGATGGATTGTTGTTTGAGAATCAGAAGCAGACGCTCCTGTTTCTTGCGGCAATGTATTCCGTTGCTAGAGGTTCCACGGAGTTTACACCAAAACAACGGCAACAGTATCAAGACTTGATCCGTCAGGTTCGAGCTTCAGCTCTTCATTCTGATTTAGAAAAATTCAGTGATATTATTCACACGATTTGGCATTCCGGATGGCAGACTGCCAAGAGAATAAACTGCTTCCTCATCATCCTCGGGACAAGCGCCGACGATCCTATTGAGCGAGGGGAGGCTATGTTGGTTCATCTGCTTGATGCTTTGGATCTGTACCGTACAACGACCTCAATGGCTGATGTATCAGCCTCTTTGGTCATGGCTCTCGGTTACACCATAGCTTATACGTCATATGATGGACGCGGTTCATATACCTGGCTTTATGCAATTACCAGCATAAAGAAAAACAACTCAGTGGAAGTATTTGGTAGAATGTGCGACGTTTTCTATGCCGGAATCGGTGGGGTTGTTAAAGCGGTACCTCTTTCCCAGTGGGATGCTGGCAAGTTCATCATTGATTTTGGTCAAGATTACACCACCTGGAGGCTGCCTGTACCCGATCAACTGGTGGGATGGTTCTACCAGCAGTTTAATCTGGCTAGAATTCAGGTCTTAGAAAATCAACGTCAAGCCAACTGGATTATCGATCTGTTTAAAGCGGATCCGGATTTTTATCGAAACCTGTATGAAGAGATGTGGCTTTCGATGATATGCGAGCCGGTACGCGCGCTCAGACCTGATGGTCTTGATAGTGTGGAGATCAAACATCCCGCACTTACAAGTCTGGGTTATAGAAAGTTGATACTATTCCCAGAGCCCATTTTTCCGCACTTCCGTGCGCGATACATTCGCAAACCTTCGTATGGCGGCGAACAAGTTATTGAGATGGTTTTACAACCAACCGATCTGCAAGTCGCGACACTAGTCGAGTCCAAAGAATTCCAGGCGATGTGTCCGCCTCGATTGTTGTACATGGATAAGATTCTTGCTTTCTTTGCTGTTCGCGCCATGTACTACATCGTGATGGATGTTATACCGCATGCATTCGGATCCAATCGCAATGGTAATAGCGGTGGTTTGCCGGCCATCGTCCGCCCCATCTTTCGCCGTCTTCCTCAGGGCCACAACGCCAGTCCCGAGGCTCGTGCCCGCGCTCTTAAGTGTTTTCGTACCGAGCCCTTGCCTGGATTTACCTTTGTTCGCGGATATCAAAGAGGTGATGATCCAAACTCAGGTGAGCCGATCTTTGCCTTGCGAGATTCGGATTTACCGATGCCACAGCACAACTAACACGACCAATGGTCATTTTTTTCTTGACAATAACATTTTTTAGGGCGTATTTTACTTAATACAAATAGCAAATATGACGCTGGACGAACAACAGGTATTTATTTATAAACCCACAGAATCATCACAAATAAATAACGAACAATCTTCGCTTACTTTTGTTACTTGGAACGTTGGTATGCTACTTATCAAACGTATGAGCTATGTGATTGTTGAACCGGCTCCGCATAAGCATATGCGCTTGCACTATCTGCCGGATGCACTTAATAAATGTCCTGCAAATATAGTTGCATTACAAGAGCTTTTCGATCCGCATGATGTTGCTTATGTGATTCATAAAACTCGTGAGAGATATCCGTATTATTCTGTCGCTGAATACAAAAGTTCAGCTTCGCATTTAAATCCAGGATTGGTTGTTTTATCAGATAAGCCAATTATACATTCCAAATTTCATCCTTTTAAAATTGTTCCTCCTGACGAAGCTTTTTTTGTACGCAAAGGAATCTTGCATTGCACAATCGACGGAGGTGATTTTGGAACATTGCAAGTTGTGAATACTCACAACACATCAGGTGGCATGCTCTGGTCACCGCATAATTGGCTTATGCATCAAGTCAGAAAGATGCAATATCGCCAAACATTTAAATTTTTAGAAAACTTCAAAAATTCATCTAGGATATTAATGGGGGATTTCAACTCAAGTCCCGAAGCATCGCGTCAAAGTTATTGTGAGTTAAAACGCCCTGGATTTTTTGATGCATGGCAATTACATCATGGACATGAGCCAGAAAAACGCAAACCCACTTGGGATGTAAAAAATTTACTCAATGTAGATGGTCCGCATTCAAATGATGTCTCAGAGAGCATGGATGGATTTCATATCGATCAGAACTTATTAAGTCATGCTAATATTCAACACTTGGATATTGTATTCACCGATCCCGTTGTTCGCGGTCCCAATGACCAGCGTCTCACTATCTCAGATCACTACGGAGTGGAAATGCGGTTAGGCAAAAAATCTTTGGATATTTAATATTAATGAGGGATGGTTGCCTATTCAGAGCTTTTTCGCTAACATTTCCCTCATATGAGCCAAATCACAGAAGAAAAGCAGGATCGCTTAAACCGCCGCCAAGCTTTGATCCAAAAGGGTATTGAACCCCATCCATCAAAATTTGATAGGACACACAAATTAAATGATCTAAAAGGTATCGCTGAAGGTCAAGAAGTTAAAGTCAGTGGTCGAATAATGTTACTTAGAGTAATTGGTAAAATTGCTTTTTTTACTTTGCAGGATGAGTCGGGTCGTCATCAAGCGGGCGTTAAAGTCGACGATGTTGGTGAGGAAAATTATGAGTTAGTTGATCTGCTGGATCGTGGAGATTTTTTGGGAGTTACTGGTAAAATGGGTGTTACAAAAACCGGCGAACCTACAGTTTGGGCAACCACACTTCAGCTTTTAGGTAAAAGCTTAGCACCACTTCCCGAGAAATTCCATGGAGTTTCTGACATCGAATTAATATATCGTCATCGTGAAATGGATTTAGTGGCCAATCCGGAATCGTTTGAACGTTTTAAGTTGCGCAGCTCATTTTTATCTAACTGCCGTCATTACCTGGAAGATCAAGATTTTATGGAGGTAGAGACTCCAATCTTAACGTCGGTTGCTACTGGTGCCGCAGCAAGACCATTTCTTACGCATCACAATGATTACCACATGGACATGGTATTGCGCATAGCACCCGAGACTTATCTTAAACGTTTAATCGGCGGTGGCTATGAAAGGGTTTTTGAAACCGCTAAATGTTTTCGCAACGAAGGTTCCGATCCATCGCATATTCAAGAGTTTACTCAAATTGAGTATTACGTTGCTTACAAAGATTATGAATGGAACATGGATTTTACAGAACGATTTCTTCGCGATGTTTTACAAAAAACTTTTGGTAAATTGCAGTTTGAGGTTATTGGCAAAACAGGATCAACGCATACAATTGATTTATCACAACCCATCCCACGTTATCGCTTAACCGATTTGATAAAACAAAAAACAGGTATCGATGTTTTAGAATTTTCTGATGCCAAAGAATTAGCCAAGGTTATTGTTGCACAAGGTATAGAAGTTGAAGATGCGGATAAAAAAGGCACAGGAACTTTAATTGATGAACTATATAAACATTCTGTGCGTCCAGGCCTTATCGCCCCTTGTTTTATCACCAAGCACACAACAGAGATGAAGCCTCTAGCACGTCGCAGTTATGAAGATGCTCGTTTGGCTGATAGCTTTCAACTGGTTATAGCAGGTTGGGAAGTGATTAACGCTTATTCCGAGTTGGTTGACCCTATCGATCAGCGTGATCGCATGAAAGTTCAGGCTGAATTCCGTGCTGCGGGTGATGAGGAGAGTTTTGAACTGGATGAAGATTATTTAGAAGCCATGGAAATGGGTTTTCCACCAATAACCGGTTGGGGAATGGGTATTGATCGCATCTTTGCATTACTTACAGGGCAATCGAACCTCCGTGATGTGATCTTCTTCCCAATAATGAAACCAGAAAACTAAATATTCGAATTATTGATTCGTATAGTATGAAGCGTGTTATTGAAGATTTTATTTGCGAGCAGTGTGGTGCAAAAGTAAAAGGCAATGGATATACAAACCATTGTCCGGTTTGTTTATGGTCAAAACACATGGACAATATTCCTGGTGATCGTGAGTCGGGTTGCGGCGGAATGATGAAACCAGTAGGAGTTGTTGTTAAGCGCGGTGAGATTGCGCAGGTTGTACATAAATGCCAAATCTGTGATTTTCAACGTCCGGCACCGGTTTTAGCGGACGACAATCGTGAAGAACTGATTCGCATCTCTGTCGCTGATATAAAATCATAAATATTTTAGTAAAAGAAAAACCTCTCTCCAGAGTTCTGAAGAGAGGTACTACTGAGTTGCGGACGGGAACGAGTCGTACATGGGCACGAACATGCTCGTGCCCGTCACATCAAATGACACGGAAACCGGATCAAACGGAGTGTCCGCCACGATGTTGACGTGCAACTCATCACCGTAAGTCTTGAGGTCGACCGGGAAAGGGTAGGATGGTTCGATGTAGCTAGAGGCGCTCTGTTGATGAAACCAACGCTTCACCAGTTCATCGGTCATCTGATGCTCGCCCGGCAATGCCGATTCGCCGTCCGGTAGCTGGATACTGCAGGCGCGTAGATTCGCACATTTGCGCACCTCATCAACCGGAGGAGCTTTGCTACAGATGATACCAAGGTAGCCGGGCTTGGGATCATGGTCGATCGTCCCGCGGAAACAGTCCATATCATCCTGATGGAAGAACCCTTTTAGGTTCTTTTGTGTCATCGGAATGTAGATGGATTCGTACTCCACCTCAGCGACGGTCTGTTTCTGCGTACCCTGTCTCATTACTATGGCAGCCAAGACAAATAGTCCTAGCAGGATGGTGATCGTGGCTACCAACCATCGCAGATGTTTGCTTCTGGCTGCGGGTTTGGGAGCTGAATCCATGAACGGATCTGGTTCGGCCACGCCTCGTGTCATTGCCTTTGAAGACCCTTGGATCAGTTTGTTCTCATAGGCTGTTCGTGAGTCCTCATCCGCATCTAGGTCGGGCTCAGGTCTACAGGGAGGCAATGTCGAGATGGTTTTTTGGGGAGTCGCTTTTTGCGGAATTTCTTCCTCATAAACCAAGTCGGTTTGTGCAGAGCTGGCATGATCCTCGGGTGGGATGCTGAACAGGGAACGCCGCGGGTGATCAGTTGGAATCACATTCGCTTCCGCTGGTTGTGTGAATATCATCGAATCATCATCCGGCAAATTCTCACGCGGAGTGATGGGGTAGATGCTTGCATCACCAACACTCAGCACCAGATGCAGTTCCGGTTGACCGGCATGATTCTTGTCCACATAAGCTTTCTCAATTGTGCATCTTTGGTCAGCATCCTCATGCGTAAGCAAGCCTGTACTACCCGGTTTGAGCGCATCATAGACAATGCTTATGAGCGCACCTTTGTCAGACGCGACATGCACTCGCCCCAAGATGGGTTCAGCTGCTTTGTTGAAACGGTGTAAGCGAACGAGTTTGTCCATATCCGAATCCGTATCCATGCCACTCTCGGCCCAATATCTGAGGCGGAGCATGATTTGCATCAAGCCGGTTCCCGTATCGGTCAGTCCATATGCTTCCACTATTCGTGCAGGTCGTTGCATGGAGCTGGTCCTAGCTGGCTGCGAACCAAATTCCATCAAGTATGGCTCGTCAATTCGCAAAAAAGGCGGCTTACAAACAATGACCAATTGTGTGGGAGTTACTCTGAAAATGGCATAACCTTTTAACTCAAAAGGGAGATCCTTGCTCGTAAAAACAACAGCATTGGTTGAGGATTGGCTTTGAAGAGCGTTCATGTTTTAACCTCTTGTTGGAGGGTTGGGTGGTCAAGGTTCGTATTTCTCCTTAACGGAGAAAGATGTTTAGAATTACCATATATTATTTGATTTGTCAAGGATATACTGTTAAAAAACCTTATATTTTAGCCAAAAAAATAAAACCCCATGTAGAACCATGGGGTTTGTGGCACAGATTGTGCCGAGAAGATGCAGGAATCTGCATCAGTAGTACGTGACTTCACCTTCCACAGGCGGGAGATGAAGTTTGCCGGTCGTCAGGTCTCGGGAGCGACTCACACCCCAGACTCGGGGGTAGCCGTCTGCAAACTGCCCAAACCGCATCACGTCCTCTCCATAGAGGTGACCTTTGAGCGGCAAGGGTTCGACGTAGTGCGCCGGATCACCGCTCTGGGCGGTGAAGGCGCGGAGAACCTCGGGTGAAAGATCCACCCAAGTGTCCGGCTCGTAACCTTCGGGCAAGCAGATGTCGCAACTACTAACATCGTGCGTACCGTCGGGGTTGGCTGTCGCCTGCACCTGTCCGTCACCGCAGCTCAATGAGAGCTTGTAACGGCTGAACGGATCGATCTGGTACAAGAAATGTTCCGGATCGATCTGGTACAAGTACCGTCGCAAGTTAGTTGCATTGGCCGGGAAGCAAGCGATTTGCTTCTTCTCGACCTTTGCCTCGGGTTCGGGTTTGGCGGTTTCAGCGGGAGCCGTTACCGGCGGTTGAGCGTTGGGAGGCTCAACCACAGGCGCAGATTCCACAGGGACGACGGCCGAGTCAGAAGCCGCCGGTGTCGCTTCACCGGGGTCACCCTTATAGAATGAATAGGCGACGACACTTCCCGCGGCCAAGACCAGCAAGGCCCCAACTGCAAGAAACGCGATTTCGAACCGGGTCGGCTTG
>JAHJSR010000018.1 GCA_018830085.1 Patescibacteria group bacterium | reverse complement strand
CGATCCGTAGCGGAGACAAAATCATTTTTGTCGTAGCAAAGGACAAATTTGTGAAAAAATCGTTTAGATTTTATTTGCAAATTTGAGCAAAACCCTATTGAGCAAAGCGATAACTTCGCACAGTTGCTAGTGGTAAGCACTTCGTCCAATTATACCACTGGCAAACATCGCATACGCAGGAACGTTGATCAAAATGGCTTAAATAAGCCACATCGTCCAACATTGAATAACCGGCTCATTCACTTCGTTCATTCCCCCAAATTTGGCAGCGGTAGGTCACTTCGCTCCAGATTTTACCACTGCTAAACTTCGGTTATTCAAAAACGTTAGGTGCCATGTTTTTTAAAATTAATCAATATGAGTGGATATATATCCGAAAGCTTCAGATTCCTTGAATTAGCTCAAAACAACTTTAAAAACTTCAGCGACAACAAAGATTCATTTACATGTATTATTTTTTCAGCTTTCTACATTGAGGGTGTAATCAACGACATCATCTTTCATGACCAATTGCTCAACCAACAATACAAAGAATTTTTTGCCAAAAAGGAAAAACCATTGTTCCAAAAAATACTAAACTTCATAAAAGGCCCATTCATCAAAGATGAATACCATGATTTTGATTTATACAACGAACGAAAGTCTTTTGAAAATAAAACAAGGCTGATTTTTGAGAAATACAAGAATGATAATTTTAGAGATGACAAAGAATACATTGAATTAAAGCATTTATTCTTAATTAGAGGTTTTTTAGCTCATTTAAAACCAATAAAACAAGATGATGAAGGACATCCAGAAATAAAAATATGCAAATCAGCCTTGAATTATCTACACAAAAACTTAAAAATCATTGATGATCCATTTGCTCGTGGAGTATTCTGGACTGACGTAATCATGAAAAAAGAAGTTGCTGAATGGGCTATCCAAGTGGCAAAAAATTCTGTTGAATATCTTTACAATAAAACGTTTAAAGCACCACTGGGAAACAGCATCTTGGATTTTCATTGTTTAAGGTTGAGCATTGGAAAATATAAAAAACACAGCACCTAACACAGAATATGCGGTTTCGCTCGGTTGCACCTCGCTACACCCATATTTGCTGGTGATGGCTCACTCCGTTCGCTATTATATCACCAGCAAACATCGCATATTCTGGAACGTTATCGGAAATATTTACCAATTTATTAATAAACAACTTATGATTAAATACATAACTGTCAGTATAGTAAACGGGTTTTTGTTTGGCGTAATGGATGGAATTATTAATGCAAATCCGTTTGCGCAAAAATTATTTGAAGCCTATAAACCAATAGCAAAAACATCCATTAATGCTCCCGCAGGAATATTTATTGATTTAATATATGGTTTTGCATTAGGCGCAATATTTTTGCTTATTTATCCCTCTCTTCCAGGCGAAAGCGGATTAACAAAAGGCATAATTTTTGCTTTAATATTATGGTTTTTAAGGGTTTTTATGCATGTCGCATCAACATGGATGATGTTGGATATTCCGGTAAAAACTTTATCTTATGTTTTAATAACTGGATTAATTGAAATGTTGGTAATTGGAATCGTATACGGGATTTTTCTAAAACCGATCAAATAAATAATAAATTAGTAAATACATCAGCTAACACAGAATATAAGGTTGTTTTCTCCGCTTTGCTCCGAAAACACTTATTATAAACCTGCTCTCGTAAGTTGACGTAGAGAAATAAATTGTGTAATATCCACGACCATTTAATCAAAATAATCTAAACCCTATCACAGAAAGAAAAGAAGTGCCACAAACTGCACTAAAAGTCGAGCCAACAATGCCACAACCAACTTCCCCACAAATTAATGAGGCTAGAGATTTAGTTCGAGAAACAATAGCTGAGACAAACCCCAAACAAAGAGCTGAAAAATTGTTGAATGTACTGTTTGCCGAAAATTTTACTTATCAACAAGGTAAATACATTTCCCCACTCAATGCAGAATCAGCAGGTCAAGAGTTGAGCAGGGATGGACAAGCCAAGAAGCAAAAAGAGCTATTCACCTCTCTGGCTGAAGTAAAAGAAGCTATCGAAAGGAACGATGGCATTTCTGAAGAAACATATGAACGTCATAAATATGCTATCAATTCAATTGCTCGTGATTTAGTTGATCAAAGATGGTGGGGTAACAACCTATCACATCTTTGTGAAAAAGAAGATCGTGAAGGCAAAAAAGCCACAGCCGAACAAATTGCAAAATTCCCCGACGATACAGATTTTACAGAAGAAAGACATGGCCATACCAATATTTTCGATCAAGGCTACGAAAGATCCGTTTTTGAAGGCACGCTCTTCGAAACTAAATTTGACCCAAATGGCAATCTAGCAACCTACAAAATTTTTCATCAAGGTCACAGAGATGCCCTCAGAATAAGAACAGTAAACATCACTGAGTTAGTCTCGAAAATTAAATCATTTGTTGCCGAGTTCACAGAAGAAGTGCCAGGGCAACAATTTGGTTTCACTTTAGACAAAAAGGCATATCTCCAAAAAATGGCAGAGTTTAATGAACAATTTGGCAACTTTGTGACTCTTGAAGTCATTGGCAATAATGTAGTCGCTATATTCAATGCTAATCCACAGCAGGTCGCCAAAAAACTTGTTGAGTTAGGCAATGCAGAGGGGATGAAACTAACTTCCGAAGCAAGAAGTGGATATGTGATTAAAGGAACAAATGATAGTGATGGAAGGTTCCATTATGCGGATTTGTTATTATTAGATAATATGGAAGTCAAATATGACACATTTGATCCTAAAAAGCATAAAAACACCCACACAGCTCTGTTGCCCTATCTAACGCCAGAATTTGCGATTGACTTGATAACAATGTACGCAACTCAAGAAGAGAAAGTATGCGGTTCCGCTATCGCAGAAAAAAGGAAATGAATACATCGCACAACTACCTATACCACCTAATAACCTATTTTTAATCAGCTTTAGCCATCGCCGTATCAAGCCGCATATACATCGGGGTATTACTCTTAACCATCCTCCGAATAACCGCCCGATCCTTCAAACTCGCAATACTCTTCGCCTCAGACATCATAAGTTCCTGCTGCTCAGTTTTCAAAATCAACTTCTGCCGATCAACCTCAAGCCGCACAACCTCATAACCTTTAGTCGAAGCGCTATTAAATTTCACCATATAAGTCACCATAATCGCCGTAATCAGCACAAACGTATAAATCATCAAAGACACAAAACCAAACTTAATCGTTGCGGATAACAGTTTTTTCTTAGGTGCAAATT
>JAHJSR010000017.1 GCA_018830085.1 Patescibacteria group bacterium | reverse complement strand
TCATTAATTTATTTTTTAACCTTGTCAGAAGTTTTAATGTTTTGTCATTCGACATTCATTAAAACTTCAATCCAGGGTCCCTACAGCATTGCACTGCAGGGAAGTAGAAGGGAAAGGGGCGGGGTCAGGCGGCCAGGCTGTCGCGTTGTGCGACAGCTGCCTCGTCGCTGTACAGCTCCAGTTCGAGTTGCGAAAGCGAGAGCGGGCGGTGAGCCATACCCTCGAAAGGTTCATCGAGCTGGAGCAAGGGATGCTCCTCACCGGTGAGGTTGGCGATCGCTCGCTCGACGTCGTTCTCGACGGCCTTGTTCATGATGTCGGCTACGATCGGCAAGCCGACCATAGCCGAGAAGAATGTGGAGACGAAAAAGGACAAAAAAATAGCTGTTAGCACGTGTTTTCTCCTCGTTATGCCGCTTTGCGGCTGTCCATCTCAGCTTTCAGAGCTTTGAGCTCGTCAGCCGAGTATAGGTCTCGGAAGGCAGCTTCCTTGAGCAGTTCTCTGATTTCCTCGGGGAAGTCAGCGGGATCGAGAACGTTGATGTCCTCGATCGGAGCCGGGAGGTAGGGGGTTGAGGTTTTGCTGTTGGCCACGATGTTCTGCATCGCGGTCAGGACTCGGGACCGCAGGGCGATCCAGGTTCCTGATACAAACAGCGCGATGATTACGAAAATCGTTACTTCCAGCATTTTTTTCTCCTGAACTTTTTGACACCACGAAGCGAGGACACAATGTCCAAGATCGTGGCGCTGCCAATGTTCATGATTGGTTCATGGTCATTGGTAGTATTTTGTCGATGAGCGGTTGATTAATTTTGAGTTATGAAACTTGGGTCGGCTTTGCAAAAGCATGGATTGCAAGGCCGGGTCTAAGATCACAACATGTTTGTTTATGTTAAAAATCCTCCTCGGAGATGGTCTCCGTGGTCTATTTTTGCGTATTCAAATCAGGCGTTTACGGCTCCTCATCCGTTATTTACGCTTATCTTACTTCAGTTTTGTTGATTCGAGCTTGGCTCAAATCCTCTCTCCTCTGAAGTGTTCAAACTGTGTAATGTGTATCTGGCACGGTTATTTCAGTTTGACGTATTAATATATCATATTTTTGGGATTTTGTCAAGCCTTGCGTGACAGTATTTATAATAATTTTATAAAATCTGTAAATTAATAATTTCGCTAATATTAGCTAAAATATTAAGATTATTCAATTACCAAAGATTATATTTTGGCTAGATTGAGAGTAGTTTTGTTAATTATTGTTAGACGTAAATAAGCTCAACCGCCGGGTAGTAGCGGCGGTTCGAGGTAGAGAGTCGTGCTATTCATTTGTCTTCCGGGGTTGGAGGCTTGAGGCATGAGCAGAGAGCTGTCCAGAATAGGACGTTTCCTTCTTCATCGATATAGGGCAGATCTAGCTGTACGGCTTCGATCTGAGTGTCGTCCGGATCGGGTGATCTTTGCTTAGCTCGATGATTGTTGTGCATGGTTGGTCGGGATTTGTCTTTAGTGGCAAATCGACTGTTGGCATCTGAGCCTAAACGCATTGGTTTTTTGGGTTTTATGAATCGATTATTCATCATCAGCCTCCTTGTGAGTATTAAGTCTATTATGGCATATAATTGTCGGATAACATATTTTTGACAAAATTGGTCAGCACAGTACAATGGGTGCATATGAAAAAAATATTACCGTTTTTAGTTATTGCTATGTTTTTGGCGGCAGGTTGCAGTCAGCCGACAGTTGATAATCAGAATGACGAAATAGTTGGATTCATGAAGCAATCACTTTTTGAAAGATATGGATTTGATAAAAGTATGATTGAGGTTGATGTGACTAGCAGGGAAGGGGATTACGCAAAGGGTAAAATTGAAATGGGTTTGGATGCTGATTTACCAAATAATTTTTTAGTTTATAAAGATGGAGCCGAGTGGAAGTTGGCTAAAGAATGGAGTGATGAATTTATTTGTCCAATAATTGAAGGAAGGGATTTTCCTCAGAGTATGATAAGTGGGTGTAAAAAGCCGGATGATGAATTTACGGTTGCTGATGCCAGAGAGATTCAATCTGTTTTCGCTGACATGTATCATAAAAATATTGAAGATATTTTAATCAGTGTTGATCAATATGATGCAGAACATGCTAGGGGGACTGTGCAGTTTGCTGGGGAAGATGCTGGCGGTATGTTTTTGGCGGCAAAAGATCAAGGATCTTGGGATGTGATAATTGATGGTAACGGAAATTTTAAATGTGAGTTTTTGGAGCCTTATGGTTTTTCGGATGAGATGAGTAAGGGTTGTGAAAAATAAAACCTGCATTATAGCAGGTTGCGAGGTGCGTAGAGAGGTGTGTTTGAGGTGGGTAGGGTACGCATGAGTAACCACCAGATGTCGATTTGCGATCGTATTTGTAGGTTTTCTGGGCAGGACAAAGAGATGATGGCATCGTCTTTGGGGATGATACGTCTAGCCCAGTATTTTTTGCGTTTTCCACCGAGGAATGTCTCGGTTGATTCTTCGACAACTCCTTGGCGGGGGATCGCATGGATAATCGTATCATCACCAGTCACCATGCCGACGTGACCTATGGTTGTATCAGGGTTTTCCAAATATAGATTTTTATTTCTACCATGCGGCGTGAACACCAAATCTTCGGCTCCAACATGTTCGAGATGCATGGATTCTCCGCAAGCGGCTTGGTAAACCGATAGGGGTGGAAGTTCCACGCCACGGAGACCAAATAGATACTCCATCAATGATGAACAGTTGACCATACTCGGAGCTGCGGATCTGGGTGCATCAAGTTTGTATTTGCTGACACCAATTAGTTGTCTGGCTTGGCTCACAAGGTCGACTGTCAAAAATTCAAAGCCATGTTGATGTAGGATTTTTAGTGCCTGGCTTTGGCTGATTGGCAAATCAAACTTACGAAAATCAACAGTGATTTTGTTGTTTACCGAATGAAAGCTTTTCAAGTTTCACCTCCGGGGTTGGTAATGAGCTTTGACAACATTAGTAAAATACTGCAATACAGTCAAATTATTGCTAAAAATTGGGTTTTAAGTTATTATCGTTGCTATTAAGCACCCTTAGCTTAACGGATAAAGCTCCGGTCTTCGAAACCGGCAATGGGGGTTCGATTCCCTCAGGGTGCACCATACTTTACCAAATCTCCGAGTGGCTCAGCCGAGGTAAGATAACGAAAAAATCCCGAATGGGATTTTTTTTGTTTTTAAAATTATTGGGGCTATTTTACGTTCCAGTTTTTAACTTCCAATCCGGCTTCGGCAGCAGCGATTTGCGCTTCTTGTTTGCTGGTTCCGCTACCAACAGCAACGAGATCCTTGTCCAAGAAAACACCAACTGTAAATTCTTTGTTATGATCCGGTCCGGTTTCTTTGAGTACTTTGTAATTTGGTGTAACGCTAAGCATCTCTTGAGCAGTTTCTTGAAAACGACTTTTAGGATCAATGTATAATTTATTTTTTAATATGTAAGGAAGCGTACTCAAAATGAAAGAATCTATAAATTGTTTTGCTCCTTCCCAATGACCATCCAAATATATTGCACCAATAATAGCTTCTATGGCATTGGCTAAGATGTACATTCGGGCTTTGGAATTTTTATCTTTGGCTTCACCTTTGGATAATAATAGGTATTCCTCAAAATCCAATTGTGTTGCTATTCCTGCTAAGGTTTTTGCATTTACTAAAGCGGCTCGCCAGTTAGTTAGTTCGCCTTCGGGATTTGGATAGTTTAAATATAAGTTTTCTGTAACAACTAGCTCTAAAACTGCATCACCTAAAAACTCGAGTCTCTCATTGTGATCATAAGGATGGTCGGTGTGTTCGTTTAAATATGATCTGTGAGTTAAGGCTTCGATAATAAATTTTTTATCTTTAAATTCATAACCAAGCCGTTGTTCTAACGGTTTAAAATCGAGTTGTTCGAATGTTATCATATCGTTTCACTTTGGAGAACGATTCTAACGAAGATGACGGATGTATCCGTGCGCTTCGTCAATTTCGTTCAAAATTAAAAATATTTGTTATTTAAGTTTTCAATAGCTTAAATTTAAGCAGTAGGTTCCGGAGTTTGGGGAGTTGGAGTTGAATCAGCTTCGGTTTTTGGTTCTGCGGGTTTTTCTTTTTCTTGAGGTTCTTCGATTTTATCTGGTTTGGGAGCATCAACTGTTTTTGTAACGCCTTGAGCTGTTTGATCACGGAAGACTGCGCCTAAAACTCCATTGACAAATTTACCAGAAGATTCACCGCCAAAAGTTTTAGCAAGTTCAATGGCTTCGTTTATTGCTACTTTTGATGGAATTTGATCGTCAAAGAGCAGCTCGAATATGCCAATACGCAGTACATTGCGGTCTACTGTCGTGATTCTTTCTATTGGCCAATCTGGCGCAAATTTGGTTATGGCTTGGTCTATGTCGGAATGGTGGTCCATTATTCCTTTTAGTAAAGCACGCGCAAAAGGTTTTTCGTCGAGTTCTGGGGCAAATTCTTCAAGATTGCGATCAATGATATTAAGTGCTTTTTGTGTATCCAAATGGTGAAAATCCCATTCGTAAAGGGATTGGAGAGCGAGGGCTCTGGCAAGGTGACGATTTGACATAGAACAAGGTGCTAAGGTGCGATGAATTAATTAAATTTGGTTATTCATCGGTTTTAGTTGTAGATTTTTTTGAAGTTTTGAGCATTTTTTCCAGCTTTTTCTCTTGGCCTTTTACGTGGATTGTGTGTCCGCGATAGGATGTTGCTCCGGGTGCGGCGCGGTGAGGCAAGTGCTCCTGATTGTTATCTTTATCTGTAGTTATTGTTGTTTGTTTTAAAGCAAAGTGTGACGCGCGGCGGCGTTTGTCTGAGCTTGTACGACGATGTCCAGGTAATCCCATAACATGAGTAGGTTAGATATTAACGAGTAGAAATTAGTAAGCCACCGGAGTGGACTGGTAATAATAGGCTAAGTCTAGCAAATATGTGGTTTTTTTGCAAGATATTATATTTGGCTAAAATAAGCTATTTTTTTAAAAAAACAGAGCCAAGCTCTGTTTTTTGATTCTTATGCCATGGTTATACCAGTATAAGAAGGTTTAAATTCATGGATTTCATTAGGTTCAAACCAGACATCAACTTCTTGCATGGCCTCTTCTGCACTGCCCGAGGCATGGATTAAGTTAAAAATTCCGATATTTTTTGCGTCAGCATGTTTAAAAGAGACATGAGCATAGTCTCCTCTTATGGTTCCGGGAGCTGCTTTTTTGGGTTCTGTTTCACCAACCATTTTACGTACTAGTTCAACGGCTTCGACACCTTCTAAAGCAATGGCGACGACCGGTCCGGATACTAACATGTCAACCATCATTTTGCGGACGTGTTCACCACGACGTTCGGCTAAATCTTCGGTGTAATGCTTAAGAGCAGTTTCTTCTGTTGGCCAAATCATTTTTAGACCGGCGATTTTTAAACCTACACGTTCAAAGCGTTGAGTTATTTCGCCAATTAATCCGCGCTCAATGGCGTCGGGCTTTAAGAGCACTAAAGTGCGTTGAATTGTTTCACTTGGATGTTGCATATGCGCAATATAATAAAGATTTTTTTTGTTTTAGTCAATTGTGACGCCGCTCTTGACTGGAAGGTTGTTATAAACTACTTTTGTTATTCCGTCCTTTGGAAATTGTCGAGAATGCTCGACTTGTCTTAAATAAGTCGTAGCAGAGTGGAGTAGTAAAAAATGAAGCATCAGAATGGTTCAGAACATTGTCCACCGCCTTTTTACTATAAGTCTGATGAAGTAAAACGTATTGTTTCTTTGTTGCGTGATACAAAAAATGATCGCAAATCAAAAGCCAGAGAAAAACAAATTAGGAGATTGCAGAATGCTTTGGAGGAGGCGATTTATAGGAAAAAGTCATTGCATCAGGAGAATGTACAGCAGGCTTTTCCTGGTTTGATTTGTATTGATCCTAATTTGAGCCAACAAGAGAAGACTCGCATCATCAAATATGGCTCGGTTCTAACTGGTGATGTCGTAAGATTTGGTAGTTTGTATGGTCATCTGCGAGCAGTACGTAAAGAGATGGTCAGGCAACAGCGGATAGCGAATATCTCTCAGGCTAGAGTTGATGAAGCTATGGGGTATGCTTTTTTTCAGCGTTATGCTGATCAATACGGGCTTGCTCAGATTGATTTGAGTGATTTTTCTGGCTGGGTTGAGGAGGCAATGGCTGCAAAAAAGAGACAGATGGCTCAGGTGATAGATGCTTATGTTCCAAAGCGTTACAAGAGTCTACTTAAACATTCGGAGCGAGTTGATCTAGCTAAATGTCCAATAGATTTGCTTGATTTGATGGCCAGTGGTAATCCTCAAGAAAAAATGGAGGCTCGTATTAGCGCTACTTGGGTTGAGGTTGAGATCAGGCTCAGGGCAACTCGATATTCTCCAACAAGCGTCGCGGAAAAGCATGCAAAGGTTTGGGGTATATTGGAAAATGATGTTTTTGTTCCTAACGCGCGTGTTGGTATCTTGATTGGCGCGAACCTTGATCCTAATAGATTTTATAGAGTTCGTAAAAATCAGGACGGTAGATGTAGTATTCTTTGGGCTCGAGACAATGACATCAATCGACTGAATGCAATTCGTGAGATGGATTTTGTGCGGCATAAGGATTTTTATTTGGTCGAGCGCAGAGGTGGTGGTTTGGTGCCGGTTTACACGGAGGGAAGGTGCAAAGACACGGTTTTTGCCAAACTTTTGAAGTATGAAACTCCGTTGGTAGAGCGAGTTCCGGATTTTTCTGGATTCACTCAGGTGTTTTTTAACGAAGCTCCGGATATGGATATTGTGGCTTATCGTTTACGCCGTAAACTTGTTACCAACCCGGGGCAGGTTTGGGCTCAGCAGTCCAATGCTAAGCGTGCTGGCGCGGTTGATGTTAACAATCGGCATTCTTCGATTGATAGGCGTTTTGATAAGTATAACTTTAGACACGGAGGCATTTCTCATGAGTTGCAGTACTTGCTTTTGGAGTATTACCTAAATTCATTGGTGTCACACGAGTTGGATGGACATGCTTTTTATAAGCTGTTGACTTATCTGGATACATTTTTCCCTTGGATTTGGCCTAGGACGATTTATGGAATTAACTGGGAAGATCCTACTCTACGTGATGAATTTTGGCAGTATCAGTGCCAAAGACAGAATGAACTTCGTAAAGCCGTGTAGTTTAGCTACCGGCTTTTTTATTTACTTGACTAGGCGATGTGATACAGCGAGAATGGTGGTGAGGGTCGTTGAGGTTTCGGGATAATCGGTATTTTTAGGTCGGCGTGTTATCTACCGTGGTAGATAAAATTAGACCTATGCAGCGTTCAGGAGCTATTTTCGCAGTTGCGGAATCATATCTGCAATTAGCGATTATTGTAACGATGTGCTCGTTTGAGCTTAGCCGAAAGCCTCGCGGCCCTTTTTTATTTAGTATTGATAATGACGTATCGTGGCATTTTAGCTATAATGAGTTTATGGCAAAAATATTAGCATCAGTAAAAGTTGAAAAGAAGGATTTGTTGCCTGATGATTTGTTAACTGACGTAAGAGCACAGGTTGTTTCACCGGGCGGTGCAGTTATTTTAGCTGTGGCAATAATATTAACATTAATTTTGTTTTTTTCTCTGTATATACCTTCGATACAGGGTATGCAATTTGTGATAGTGGCAGTTTTGACAATAGGTTGTTGGGGTTATTTGTTAAATAGTTTTACCGAAACATTAAGGGTGGAAAATGGAAGGTTGGAATTTAGAGCTTGGATGTCGCGTACTAAGCATATAGATTTACAAGATGTGAACGGGATAAAGTTAACTGATTTAGGAATTCGACTTAATGGTGATCAATATCTTTTTGAGGTTTTAACAACACAAGATTCAAAACCTGTGCAGATTTCGTTGGGTCCATGTTGGGATAGGAGGCATTTGATGAATTTTATAAAAACAATGCAAATATTATTAGATGAATTGAATAATGATTAATATGCCAATATCAAAGAAGAAAGCAAAAAAAATTGTAAAGCCACAAAGGCCGTTTTATAAGAGTAATGGATATGAGAATCGTGCTAAAAAATTAGCAGAGAATAATGATAGATTTGTGCGTTGGATATGCTCACCTGATAATAAGTGTGTACAAATGGAGGAGAAGCCTTTTACGGAGAATGTCTATTGGAGAATTTTTAGAATTATTGCAGAATTTATTGAGGGTTTTGAGTTTCTGTCTGATTTAAAAAATGAAGTTACTTTTTTTGGAAGCGCGCGAATATCAAAAAATAGTAAATATTATAAGCATGCGGTGTCATTGGGTAAGATGTGTGCAAAAGCTGGTTATACGGTTATAACCGGGGGAGGACCGGGTATCATGGAGGCAGGTAATAAGGGTGCGATACAAGGCGGTGGTGAATCGGTTGGATTGGATATTGAATTACCAACAACGCAGCGTAGAAATGAATATGTTACAAGAGCAATAGGGTTTCATTATTTTTTTACACGCAAGGTAATGCTATCAGCGTCGGCTCAAGCCTATGTTTTTTTTCCTGGTGGATTTGGAACAATGGATGAGGCTTTTGAGATGTTGACTTTGGTTCAGACCGGCAAGGTGCCTAAAGATGTTCCATGTATATTTATTGGAAAGGATTATTGGCAGCCTTTGTTGGATTGGATCGAGGATACATTGTTGGAAAAAAATAAATTTATCGCAAAAAAAGATTTGGAATTAATTAAACTTGTTGATACGCCTGAGCAAGCTTTTGAGATTATTAATAAAACAGTGGAGCGTAAAATGTAAGAATAATAAAATTAGTACTAAAAAAAGCCTTACGGCTTTTTTATTTTTTTGCTTTGGCTGCTTGTTCTTGGCGGGCTGCGGTTTTAGCCTTTTTCTTAGCTCGTTTGGTTAAAATCTCACCTCTATCAATTGCTTGAATTTTTTTGATTGTTTTTAATGCTTTTGAAGATAGCTTGATTTTTACACCACCAATACGGCGTGTTTGTAGATTAACGCCTTGTACGCGCTTGGTTGCGCGGTTGGAGTGACTGCGGTTATTGGCTACATTAGCCCTTTTTCCGGTAAGTTCGCATGTTCGTGACATATTGATTGCGCGTATAATAACTGAATCCGCAAGAATTGACAAGAGCAAATCTCTGTAATCATCTCGCGGGTCTGTTATAATGTGCTTTATATGTCTTTATTTACATTGTTTAGCAATCCTTTGGTTTTTATACTTTGGATAGTGAGTGTACTTGTCGCCTTGTCTGTACATGAGTTTTCTCATGCTTTGGCAGCTAATTTTTTAGGTGATCAGACAGCAAAGAGGATGGGTAGATTGACTTTAAATCCTTTTGCGCATGTGGATTTATTTGGTTTGTTGGCTTTGGTGTTTGTACATTTTGGTTGGGGTAAACCGGTTCCATATAATCCTAATTATGTAAAATATCGACATTGGGGTGAAGTTTTAATAGCGTTAGCTGGCCCAGTTAGTAATTTAATTTTATTGGTTATTTCGGCTTTGTTGTTAAAGGGTTTTGCCCCAGCCTTGGGATGGAATAATTATTTGATAGTTTTTTTAGGATTTAGTTTTTTTATTAATGCGGCTTTAATGTTATTTAATTTAATACCACTGCCACCGCTAGACGGTTCAAAATTGCTTTTTGCAATTTTGCACGAGAATAAATGGTTTACATTAAGGAGGCAAATAGAACAATATGGGCCTTGGGTATTAATGGGTTTGATTTTAGTTGATATTACCTTGGGAGTTGGTATTATTAGTTTAGTATTAAATAAACCTTTGTATTGGATATTAAAGATTTTTGATTTACAGTCAGTTTTTGCTTTATGATAAAAAGTGGTATTTGGAAAAACGGAGTAAATATATCGTTATTACCGGTTCTTGTTATTGGATCGGTGGTGATATATTTTTTGGGATCATTTCTTAGAGGTGTGTCATCACCCAACCCTTTGGAGATTTTTTTATGGTATCCATTGCTATATTTAGGTGGTATCTTTTCGGTAGTAGTAATAAGAAAATATGTTTTTAAAAAGGTAGACGCGTTGGATTGGAATTTGTATCAAAATCCAGTAATTGTTGGTTTAGGGATTGCATTAATAGTATATTTGCTTGGTTTTTGGGGGAGGGATCTTGTGAGTTCGCAATTATCTGTATCGGGTATTGCTCAGTATCTAGTTTCTTTTGGTTTTTTTCCTTTTTCTATTGGTCCTGATGCAATGCTTAGAGGTTTTGCATGGGGAGTTTCGGTTGTGTTTGCATATAAAGAATATAAAGAAAATGAGGATATTTTCTCGGGCGTGATTGTGGGTATGGCTTTGTGTTTGGCGATTAATATCTTTTTTTTAATACCAAGCATGATTTTGCTTTTGGTTCTTTTGGTTAATGGTTTAGGGTTTAGTGGACAGATCATTTCGGAGTTGGGATCTTTGACTTTAAATTCTTATTGGAACAATGCGCAACTCATAAGATGGTTCACTGGTTTTGGCGGACAAGCTGTTAATTCGGTTCATTTATTTAATATTTCTTGGGTTTTTTTGATAGATTTTATTGTTTGGGGGTTGTTATCAAAAGATGAGTTTGTCGGTTTTGTGCGAATAATGATTACGGATGGATTGCTGAAGGTTTTTAGTTGGGTTAGTTTTGCTATGTTATTAGGTGTTGGAATAGGTTTGGGTAGGTCGGATTGGGTATTAATGGATTTTTCGTCAGTGGTTGTTTTTATGATAGTAGTTATTAGTGGTTTATTTTTATGGAGGGTTTGGGCTAATAAGCAAAATGAAAATAGTAATTGGTTATTGTTTTTTTACCTTTTTGGTTCATTTATATTGGGTTGGCCTGTTTTTGGTGCCGCTTTGGTTTTTTTGAGTTTTGCATATTTGGTGGCAGGTGATGCATTGATGAATATTGATGAAAAATTTTTTTGGTTAAAAGAGTATTTATTGGCTTTGGGTTTATCATTTTTATCGTTTCAATTTGTTAGGCGTGGCGCGGACTCCGATGTTTCACTTACTAGCTTGGTTGGTGTGTTTTCTTTTTTTCAGGCTTTGTATTTTTACGCTAGATATAAACTAAAAAATGAGTCAGTATTTGTATTGTGGCAAGTAATGGGTTTGTGGCTAATATTGGGTGGAATTCTCGCGATTATATTTAAGGTTTTTGTACCATTGGCAATAATATTGTTGGGTTGTGTTTTGTTTTTTGTGATTTTGCGTTTAAAACGAAAATGGTCAGAATATGTTGCGTATATGATATTGCTTACAGGTGTGTTGATATTGTTACTAACAGTCATTTTACCCAGATTGGCAGATCCAAGGTTATTGCCTGTGTAAAAGATTACATAGTTAAAAATACATTATCGCAAGCAGGAGATTGCGATTTTTTGTTTATATAGAGGCATAAAAATAGGTTGTAATTTTATTTATTAAAAATGGAGTTTTTATATCGGGCATTGTGGGATAATTGGCAAACTTGACGTAAAAACGGGGTCTTGGTATATTTCGCGGCACAAACATGCCTACATATAACCAACTTGTACGACGTCCTCGTCGATCGGCCAAGGTCAAATCAAAGAGCCCGGCCATGCAATATACGCGTGATTCATTGCATCGTAAGCGCACAGAACTCCCTAAGGGTAGCCCGTTTAAACGTGGTGTGTGTGTTAAGGTGACCACAATGACTCCAAAAAAGCCTAACTCGGCAATGCGCAAAATTGCTCGTATTCGTCTTTCTAATGGAACAGAAGTATCAGCTTATATTCCTGGTGAAGGTCATAATTTACAGGAGCACTCAATCGTTATGATTCGTGGTGGAAGAGTTAAAGATCTTCCGGGTGTTAGATATCATATCGTACGTGGTGTTTATGATACTCAGGGTGTACAGAATAGAAAGCGTAGTAGGTCATTGTATGGAGCTAAGAAACCTAAGGAAGCCAAAAGCTCCTAAATTAATTTGAATATTTATGCGTGGAAAGCAAGCACCAAGTAGAAGTATTTTGCCAGATCCGAAATATAGTTCGGTATCAATTGCAAAATTTATAAACTATGTGATGGAGCGCGGTAAAAAGAATACGGCACAAAAAATAGTTTATACAGCTTTAGATCAACTAGAGGAAAAAATGAAAAAGCCAGCAATGGAAGTTTTTGAAGAGGCTTTGAAGAATGTGTCGCCATTACTTGAGGTTAAGTCCCGTAGGGTTGGTGGTGCAAACTATCAAATTCCTTTACAGGTAAGAGCCGATAGACGTCAGCAATTAGCTTTTCGTTGGATTATCACTGCAGCAAGAGCTAAAAAAGGTAAACCAATGGCAGAAAAGCTAGCTTCTGAATTATTAGCAGCTGCGGAAAATCAAGGCGATGCAGTAAAAAAGAAGCAAGATGTACAACGTATGGCAGAAGCTAATCGTGCTTTTGCTCACTTTGCCCGTTAAATTATGGATGATGTAGGAGATTCATTTAAATTTTAAAGCCAAAAAAGAGGTCTGATTTTCTGTCCTCTTTTTTATCTGAAAATAAATTTATCATATGCCTAGAGAATATTCTCTCAAAGACACCCGAAACTTCGGGATTATAGCCCACATTGATGCGGGCAAAACGACCGTTTCTGAGCGCGTGCTTTTTTATACAGGCCGTAAACATAAAATTGGTGAGGTTCATGAAGGTGAAGCTACCATGGATTGGATGGCACAAGAACAGGAACGCGGTATTACAATTACCTCTGCTGCAACAACTTGTTTTTGGAAGGGTTGCCGAATGAATTTAATTGATACTCCAGGACACATTGATTTTACTATTGAGGTGCAACGCTCATTGCGTGTTCTTGATGGAGCTGTGACCGTTTTTGATGGTGTTGCTGGTGTTGAGCCTCAATCGGAAACTGTATGGCGTCAGGCTGATAAATATAAAGTTCCACGCATGTGTTTTGTAAATAAATTGGATCGCATGGGAGCTGATTTTTATAAAGATATTGAATCTATACGCAATAGATTAGCTAAGCGTGCATATCCAATTCAATTGCCTATAGGAACTGAGGCTAATTTTAAAGGTATTATTGATCTTATAACCATGAAGGCCGAGATGTACTTAGATGAAATGGGAACACAGATTGAAGAATCAGAAATACCTGCAGAAATGTTAGATGAGGCCAAAAAATGGCGAAATGAATTTTTAGAGGCTTTGTCAGAAACTGATGAGGTTTTGATGAATAAATACTTGGCCGGTGAAGAACTTACTGTTGATGAGATTCGTGCGGCTTTACGTAAAGCTGTTTTGAATATGGATTTGTTTCCAATCATGTGTGGATCGGCTTTAAAGAATAAAGGAGTACAGTTTTTGCTTGATGCTGTTGTGCATTACTTACCATCTCCATTAGATGTTCCTCCAATTACTGGTACTGATATTGATAATCCGGAAAAAATATTAGAGCGTAAAGCCGATGATAACGAACCATTTGCAGCTTTGGCTTTTAAGGTCATGTCTGATCCTTATGTCGGTAAATTAGTTTTCTTTAGGGTTTATTCTGGAACATTGGCATCAGGTTCTTATGTTTATAATGCGACAACCGGAAAAAGAGAACGCATTGGTCGTATTGTTCGTATGCATGCTAATGATCGCGAGGAAGTGGATCAGGTTTATTCCGGAGATATTGCTGCAGCTGTGGGATTGAAAGAAACTTTTACTGGTCATACATTGTGTGATGAGGAACATCAATTACTCTTAGAAACAATTACAATTCCAGAACCTGTTATTGACATTGCGGTTGAACCAAAAACAAAAGTTGATCAAGAAAAAATGGGTATCGCTTTCCAAAAGCTTGCGGAAGAAGATCCATCGTTTCATATTCGCACAGATGAAGAAACTCTTCAGACAATTATTTCCGGTATGGGTGAGTTGCATTTGGAAATTATTGTTGATCGCATGAAGCGTGAATTTGGTGTTGAAGCTAATGTTGGTAAACCTCAGGTTGCTTATAAAGAAGCCATTAAAGGCGCTGCTGAAGGTGAAGGAAAGTTTGTGCGTCAGTCGGGTGGTCGTGGTCAATATGGTCATTGTTGGTTAAAAGTTGAACCTACTGAACGTGGTACGGGTTATGAATTTGTTAATGATATCAAAGGCGGTGTAATCCCTCGTGAGTTTATTCAGCCGATCAACAAAGGAATTCAGGAAGCAATGCAACGTGGCGTTGTTGCTGGTTATCCGATTTTGGATATCAAAGCTACGGTTTATGATGGTTCTTATCATGATGTTGATTCATCGGAAGCGGCATTTAAAATTGCAGCATCAATGGCATTTAAAGCTGCTTGTGAAAAAGCTGGCATGTCAATTTTAGAACCGATTGAAAAAGTAGAGGTTATTGTCCCTGAAGAATATATGGGTGATGTTATGGGGGATCTTAACTCTAAGCGTGGTCAAATCCAATCCATGGAAGAGCGTAATGAATCAAAGGTCATTGATGCAGAGGTTCCTTTGGCTGAGATGTTTGGATATGCAACAGCTTTACGTTCTATGACACAGGGCCGTGGTTCAAACTCTATGGAGTTTGATCACTACGCTCCGGTTCCGGCCAGTGTTCAGCAAGAATTGATCGAAGGTAAGGCAAAGAAATAAATTTAAATTTAGATTAAAGCCCTGTAGAAATACAGGGTTTTAATTTTGCTAATGACCAGACTGGGTTTATTTGGTAAAATGTTTAAGTGATAAAAAAGATAAGCAAGATGTGGAAGTTGAGTGCAATAATTTTTACTGCAGTGTTGTTTTTTTTGTCATCGATTTTTGTTGTTAACGCAGAAGAAATTGTTCAGTGTTCCGATTATAGTGATAAGGGTACTGTTTGTTTACCTGATCTTCGTTTGGTTAGCGCTGCGGGTTTGGCGCTGACTCCGGATGGTTGTCCGCCAAATTTTAAAGCATTAACCAGAATCACTTGCGGTGTTGGAAAGATGTGCTGCATTCAAAGTGGCAAGTATGACCAAATAATTTTGGATTTAAAGGAGAAGGGGATTGATCCAGAGGCAGGAACTTTACTAGATGCTGTTAGAACAGCGGGTAGTGTTTTTAGAGAAGCTGCTACAGGCATTGATGATAAAAGTTTTGTTGTGCCGGATTTAATGGTTGACATTCCTGGTGTAAATTTTTCAACTCAACCACAATATGAGGATTGTGAGGGGAAAAAATGCTTAGTGATTCCATTTTTAGCACAGTACATACAAGGTTTTTACAAATATATTTTGGGCATTGGATTGATAGCATCTGCGATAATGTTTATTTATGGTGGATTTTTATACATGTTGGGAGCGACGGGATTGCAGGTATCTGATGCTAAGAAAAAAATGATAGATGCACTTTTGGGTTTGATTATATTGGTAGGCGCTTACGCGATATTGGCTAATGTTAATCCGCAAACTTTAAAATTAGATGCAATAAAATTTCCAGAGATTGAACGGGCAGAGTTTAAACGCAACTTGGGTTCGGTTAATTTGGATAGTCGTGGCAATTTGGTTGGTGGAAATCAATCGTCATCCATAGATTCATCAAGTTTACAAAGTTCTAATGGTTGTACTATTGATAGAATGAGTTTTTATTCTCAGTGCGATGATAATTGGAAAACCAAGCCAAGTGGGAATAAGCCAACCTGCGTTCCGGAACAGGCTGCAGAAAGGGTTATTCGTGAGCAAGCTGATGCGCCTTGTTGTTTACCTATCTGCACTGCGGGTAATGGAGCAGCGGCTTTAGCATCAGTGTTGGCTAGTTATGGGGAAAGAATAACTCCTTTGGATGTTGTGGAGTATTTTTCGGCTCAAGGTAAACGTAATTGTAATTATGGTGGTTTTGATCCAACTGATCCTGTGGTTTTTGAACGTTGGTCTGATTTTACCTTGGATAATAGTATAAGTTCTTTGGATTTGGAAAAAGTAGAAGATGTTTTAAGAAAAGGGAAGCCTATTATTTTTAGTTGTGAAAATTGTGTTGTTTTTAAAAAGTCACGACGGTCTCAGGTTTCTTCTCCAGATACTTATTGTACTGCCGATGGTAGACCTCAGTGTAGAAAATATTCAGCGCATTACATGCTGTTAGTTGGTGTTTATGAGCCTGGTCAATATGCAATTTTTGACGTGGCGGGTAATGGATATGACATGATTGAGAAGGATCAGTTGGAAAAGGGTTCTGCGAGACTGTATTACATTAGGCCAGAGCCAGATAGATTACCTGTAGGGTGTTATTAGAAAATTAGCTATTTGTGAGTGTTTGGTTGATTGAATTATTGGTATTTGATTATTTTATGCAGGCATGGTGAACTTAGCATAATATGTCATGGAAAAAATTATTGCGTTCTGCAAAAAGGCTAGAAATGCCGATTATAATAGCGGATCAGGAAGGTGATGATCCTTTTGTGTTGATGCCATTAGATCATTATGAAATGCTCATTAATGAGGAATTTGAGGGAATTGAAGATGAGGAATTTGATTCTATATCGTTTGTGCCTGAGGACGTCGAAATGCGCCAAGGTGAACCGGATGAGCGTGCGGCTGGGGCTTTTGAATTTATAGATGAGATGGAGCCTGAAACGCAAAATTTGGCTCAAAATGGCGAAAAAATTAAAACAGAAATTGTAGAGAGCTATCAAGACTCGCGGGAGCAGGTGGTAGATAAGGGCGTTCCACTTGAAGATCGTTTCTATTTTGAGCCTTTGGAGGATCAATCTAAAAAGTAGTTAGCTCTTGCATATTTTTAAAAGGGGTGTTATAGTCGTTTCTGCTTTTTAACTTTTAATTACTTAAAAACGCGTCATTATCCTGTATGCCTATTGCGTACACGGATGACCGCTAGCCTGTAACTAATGAAGGCTGCGGAAAACGCACTAAATGAAGTCAATATGGCCGTAACATTTGAACGTAATAAGCCTCACGTGAACGTAGGTACTATCGGACACGTAGATCATGGCAAGACAACACTGACCGCTGCGATTTTAAAAGTTTTAGCGGGACAGGGTTTTGTGGCAGATGAAAAACGTGTTGATGCTTTGGACAAAGCTCCAGAGTCAAGATCACGTGGTATTACAATTGCAACAGCTCACGTAGAGTATGAGACAGCGAATCGTCACTATGCTCACGTAGATTGTCCAGGACACGCTGATTATATTAAGAACATGATTACTGGTGCTGCCCAGATGGACGGTGCTATTTTGGTTGTCGCTGCAACTGATGGCGTTATGCCTCAGACTCGCGAGCACATTTTGTTAGCTCGTCAGGTTGGTGTACCTGCAATCGTAGTATTTTTAAACAAAATTGACATGGTTGACGATCCTGAATTGATTGATTTGGTTGAGGATGAGGTTCGTGAACTTTTAAAGAAATACGAATTTGACGGTGATAACACACCTGTTATTCGTGGTTCAGCTTTAAAAGCTTTGGAAAATCCAACCGATCCTGAAGCTTCTAAACCAGTATTAGATTTGATGGCTAAATTGGATGAGTATATTCCAGAACCTGTGCGTGATACTGATAAGGATTTTATGATGCCAATTGAAGATGTATTTTCAATCGAAGGTCGTGGAACAGTTGTTACTGGTCGTATTGATCGTGGCATAATCAAAGTTAATGATGAGGTTGAAATAGTTGGTTTAGGCGAAACCCGTAAAACAGTTGTTACTGGTATCGAAATGTTTAACAAATCATTACAAGAAGGCAGAGCTGGTGATAATGCTGGTTTACTTTTGCGCGGTATTCGTAAAGAAGATATACAACGTGGTCAAGTTTTGGCTAAGACGGGTACAATTACTCCACATAGTGAGTTTGAAGCACAGATTTATGCTTTGACAAAAGATGAGGGTGGACGTCATAAGCCATTTGTGTCAGGTTATAAACCACAGTTTTATATTCGTACAACTGATGTTACAGGTGAAGTCCAACTCGCTGAAGGTGTAGCGATGGTTCAACCTGGTGATGAAGTTAAGATTATAGTTAAATTAATTACTCCTGTGGCCATGGAAGAAAAGATGCGTTTTGCTATCCGTGAAGGTGGTAGAACTGTCGGTGCAGGTGTTGTAACACAAATTATTAAGTAAATATTGAACTTTGCACTCCGTTTCATCAGTGCTTGGTCCGTATCCCACAGGATCGGCAAGCACTGAGAGGGACGGGAACGATCATGACAGAAGCAGCGACTACAAAGAAAACAGCAAAAGCAACTAAGGATGCTGTTGCAAGAATTCGCATCAAGATAAGAGCGTACGATCATAAAATTATTGATCAAGCTACGCGTACGATTATCGAGACTGCAGAAAGAACCGGTGCTAGCGTGATTGGTCCCGTCCCTTTGCCAACGGAAAAACGTAAGTGGACAGTAAATCGTTCGACTTTCGTTTATAAAAATGCTCGTGAGCAGTTTGAAATGAGAATTCACAAGCGCATTGTAGATATAGTTGAGGCAAGTGCCAAGACTATTGATGCACTTACGAGTTTGAATTTACCGTCTGGTGTGGATGTAGAGATAAAAATGTCATAAGAATTCGTCAGATATAAAAACAAAAAGTTAATTTGTACCCCCGTTAAACGTCCCAGGGAGAAAGTTGTTCGCTGATAGCATGTAATAAAATACTTGCTAAAAGCAGAGTCACATTGCGAATGTGATTTCCATGAACATAACCTCCCTGAAGCGAGTCAATGACGGTAATAAGCCAACCTGAATATTTTATAAAAAGAGGTTGGTAAAGAGTAGCCATAAAAAGCATTTAAAAAATTCCTCTGAAAAATTATTAATCGCACAGAGGTCAGGAACATATAACTACGTTTTACGTTGCGCTTCACATGTCGCATGTTATAACTTGGTTATGAGTTTCTGGCTTTTGCGTTATCTGGGGCTTCCCAGAGCGCCCTCGTCATGTCTACAAAGACCACTGTCAGGGTCAGAGACGTCCATATCTCGGATGCCACTATGAAAATCATTCTTGCAAAAAAACTCGAGATGTCGCAAATATATTCGCCTGAAGGGGCGGTTATTCCGGTTACCCTAGTTCAGGCTGGGCCTTGTGTAGTTACACAAGTTAAGGAAGATGAGAGCGATGGCTATACGGCCGTGCAACTCAGCTTTTTAAATGCCAAGCGATTATCGAAGCCACTTGAGGGGCATTTGCGCGATTTGCCTAAGGCAAAAATTATTCGTGAGTTTAGGTTAAACGACACCGCAGAAATCAAACGCGGAGACGTTATTGAAGCGTCGACTTTTGAGGTGGGAGATAAAATTGATGTTATCGGTACATCTAAAGGTAAAGGTTTTCAGGGCGTTGTAAAACGCCATGGTTTTAAAGGTGGGCCTGCTTCTCATGGTCATAAAGATCAGTTACGTATGCCTGGATCTATAGGTGCTGGTGGTGTGCAACGTGTTTTTAAAGGATTGCGCATGGCTGGTCGTATGGGTAATGATACTGTCACGGTAAAGAATTTGAATGTTATAGAAGTACGCGATGGTGGTATTTTAGCAATTAAAGGAGCTGTACCAGGCGCTAGAAATTCGATTCTTAAGATACAAACTGTCTAACTACAAGAATATGGCAAATGTAAAGATATACAATATCAATGGTGAAGTAGTAGGGACAACTGATTTATCAGCTACGCATTTTGAAGTTAAAACAAAGCCATCTGTTATTCATACGGTTGTGGTTGCTTTGTTGGCAAATAAACGCGCTGCTACAGCAAATACCAAAACTAGAGGTGAAGTATCTGGCGGTGGAAAAAAACCTTGGCGTCAAAAAGGTACAGGAAGAGCACGTCATGGATCTACTCGTTCACCGATTTGGGTAGGTGGTGGTGTGACTTTTGGTCCACGTGCTAACAGAAATTTTACGGTAAAAATTAATAGAAAGTTAAAAAGGTTAGCTTTGTTTATGGTTTTGTCGGATAGAGTAAAGCATGAAAAGCTTTTAGTGGTAGATAACTTTCCTATAGAAGAACCAAAGACAAAATTAATGGCATCTTGGATGAAGAAGCTTCCAATTGGTCGCAAAGCCTTGGTAGTTATCAAAGAGTCGAATCCAATCTTGATGCGCATGGTAAGAAACTTATCAAATATTCAGTTGGTGACTGTAAATTCTTTGAATGTTGCTGATTTGGTGAAGTATCCGACTATTGTATTTGAACAAGCAGCTATACCGGAATTTGAAATTATTTATAAATAAGTATGGGTATATTTAAACGCAAAACATCCGTAACAAAAAAAGATAGCACGGATGAAAACAAGAAAGTGAAAAAGGTAGAAAATGAGACTACTGAAGTTTTTACACCTGAATCTCAGCAAGAGCCTGTTAAAGGTGCTAAAAAGGAAGTCCAAGCTGTAAAAGCAAAAAAAGGTCAGGCTGGTATGTCTTATAAACTGCTTTTAGCACCAGTCGTTAGTGAGAAAGCTGCTGTATTGGCATCTAATAATGTTTATGTTTTTCAAGTACCGGTTAGCGCTGAAAAAGTTTCTATAGCAAAAGCTGTTCAAGACTTATATGGTGTTACAGTAATTGATATTCGAACTGCTAGAGGTAATGGTAAAAGAATTTTTAGAGGTTCGCGTGTCGGTCACAGAAAACAATGGAAGAAGGCTTTTGTTGTAGTTAAAAAGGGACAAACTATTGATCTCTACGAAGGAGTATAAGAAATATGCCTATTAAACGATATCGACCAGTTACAAAAGGACGCCGTCTCTCATCGGTGCAGGATTTTTCCGATGTAACAAAAAAGAGTCCAGAGAAATCTTTGACAATCCCAAGGAAAGCTTTTGCTGGTAGAACAAATGGGAAAATTACAGTTAGACATCAGGGTGGAGGTCATAAACAGCGCTACAGACTTGTTGATTTATTGAGAAATAAATACGATATTCCAGCAACTGTTAAAACTATTGAATATGATCCAGTGCGCGGTGCTCGTATTGCCATGATTGCTTATGCTGATGGTGTTAAGAGTTATATTATTGCACCTGATAAGTTAGCGATTGGTGATAAAATTCTTTCTACAAAAACAGGAGAAGTGGAAATTAATGTAGGAAATCGTATGCCTCTTGAACGTGTACCGTTGGGTACATTGATTCATGCCGTTGAGTTGCAACCTGGCACGGGTGCTAAATTAGCGCGTGGTGCTGGTGTTATGATTCGCTTGATGGCTGTGGAAGGTAAGTACGCAACTTTAAAATTACCTTCTGGTGAAATTAGAAATGTTTCAAAAAGTTGCATGGCTACCATTGGTTCTGTTTCAAATCCTGATTACCGTTTGGTTAGATATGGAAAAGCTGGGCGTATGAGGCATAGGGGTATTAAGCCTACTGTGCGTGGTAAGGCTATGAATCCAATTGATCACCCGCATGGTGGTGGTGAAGGTAAGCACCCGATTGGTATGAAGCATGCCAAGACTAAGTGGGGCAAACCTGCTCTTGGTGTTAAAACTCGTCGTAAGAACAGAGCCTCTGATGCTTTGATTTTGCAGCGCAGACGTAACAAGAAACGCAAATAATCTATATGTCTAGAAGTCTTAAAAAAGGACCTTTTACCGATCCTAAACTACTCAAAAAAGTTGCAGCACAACAGTCTGGAACAAAGACCGTGATTAAAACATGGGCTCGTTCTTCGACTATTACACCAGAGATGGTGGGCTATACTTTTGGAGTACATAACGGAAGAATGCACATTAACGTGCTAGTTTTAGAGAGCATGGTTGGTCATAAACTGGGTGAGTTCTCTCCAACACGTAAATTTGTACAGCATGGCGGTAAAATGCAAAAATCACTTGCTCAAGGCAAGAAATAATATATAAATATATGGAAGTCACAGCAAAATTACGCCGACTCCGCATGGCGCCTCGAAAAATACGGTTAGTAGCCGGGTTGATTAGACGTATGCCGGTTCGTCAAGCAGAGACGCAGTTAAAGTTTTTAAATAAAGCAGCTGCTAGACCAATGTTAAAATTATTACAATCAGCGATAGCTAATGCTGAAAATAATTTTAAATTAAATGTAGATGATTTGTGGATTAATCATTTGATGGTTGATGGTGGAATGACGATTAAACGTTTTAGACCAAGAGCTCACGGTAGAGCGGGTATGATTCGTAAACGTACATCTCATATCACTTTGATACTTTCTGATGACAAACGAGAGCCAGTAAAAACTAAGAAATCTTATACACCTCGCTCCAGTAAAAAAGTAGTTAGTAAACCAGCTGTTAAAAAAGAGGTAAAGTCAGAAAAGACTGAAAATATTGAATCATAAAACTATGGGACACAAAGTTCATCCAAAAGCATTTAGGCTCGGAACGACCACAACATGGCCGTCACGTTGGTTTGCTCGCAAAAATTTGTATTGTGTGCAAATTCAACAAGATTTAGCTATTCGTGATTTTTTCAAGAAAGAGCTTAAAGAGGCTGCGATTAGCGCTGTGTTGATAGAGAGATCTAGAGGCACTTTGACTATTACGCTTAAAACAGCAAGACCTGGTATGGTTATCGGCCATTCGGGTACGGGTATAGAAGATTTAAAGACAAAGTTTTTGAAAACCTTTTTTAGAGGTAAGAAGGTGCAGTTGCAATTAAATGTTTCTGAAGTACCTAAGGCAGCATTAGAGGCGACAATAGTAGGGCAGCAAGTGATTGCTGAACTCGAAAGACGTATGCCATTTAGACGTATAATGAAACAGGCTATTGAAAGAGTAAAAAAAGCTGGTGCTTTGGGTGTTAAGATTTCGGTTTCAGGTCGCTTAAACGGTGCCGAAATCGCAAGACGTGAATGGTTGGGTTGGGGAAAAATTCCATTATCTAATTTGCGTGCAGATATCGATTATTCACAAGATTTTGCTCATACCATGATGGGTGCTATTGGGGTAAAGGTTTGGATTTATCGTGGTGATGTTTTTGCAAAAGATCGTTTGCAACAATATCAACCAACTACTCCTAGAACTCCAGGCAGAGATAGTCGTAGAGAGAAGCGTCCATCGAATAGATTTGCATCATAATAGAAACTCATATGTTGATTCCTAAAAAAGTAAAACATAGAAAGTGGCAAAAAGGCCGCGCAAGAAATATCCGCATCGCTTCAACGAAAATCTTTTTAGCGTTTGGCGAATTTGGATTAAAAGCAACTACGCCAGTTTGGTTGACTTCACGTCAGATTGAAGCTTGTCGTCGTGTACTTACAAGGTATACAAGACGTGGTGGAAAAATATGGATTAGAGTTTTTCCGGATAAACCAATTACAAAGCGTGGAAATGAGATTCGTATGGGTGGAGGAAAAGGTAGTGTTGATCATTATGTAGCACCTATAAGACCAGGAACAATTTTGTTTGAAATGGATGGTATCCCAGCTGATAAGGCAAAAGAAGCTTTAGAAAAAGCAGCATATAAGTTGCCTTGTAAAGCAGTTTATATTACACGTAACTTTTAGATCGTGATATGAAAGCAAAAGATATAAGACAACTAACACCGGTAGAGCTAAAGCAACGCGCAGCAGAATTGCGCGGCGAAATTCGCGATTTGAGATTTAATATAACAACTCGTCAGAATTCTAAAGTACGTGATTTGCGTAAAGCTCGAAAAGACTTGGCAAGAATTGTAACAATTATTGCTGAGCAAGAAACTAAGAAATAACTATGACTAATGCAGCAAATACAAATCGCGAAGATAATCGTCGCAGGTTACAAGGAATTGTGACTTCAGCCAAAGCTCTGAAGACGATTACGGTACGCGTAGAACGCAGGGTTCAACATCCAAAGTACGGAAAAACCTATACCGTATCTACCAAGTTTATGGCACATGATGAGAAGGGTATGGCGCATGTTGGTGATTTGGTAGAAATATCAGAAGTAAGACCAATTTCAACAAAAAAGCGCTGGAGATATGTTAAAACCATAACCCCTGCTGTGTAAGCATAAATAATATATGATTCAACATAGAACAATGCTTAAGGTCGCCGATAATTCTGGAGCTAAAAAACTTCAGTGTATTAGAGTGCTTGGTGGATACAAAAAGCGAACATCAGGTGTTGGTGACGTTATTACTTGCGTAGTAAAAGAAGCTATTCCACATGGTACTGTTAAAAAGTCTGATGTTGTCCATGCTGTTATTGTAAGAACGCATAAAGAGACAAGGAGACCAGATGGAACTTATATTCGTTTTGACGATAATGCTGCAGTAGTTATTGATAAAAAAACAAAAGAACCTAAAGGAACTCGCATATTTGGTCCAGTCGCCAGAGAGTTGCGTGGTAATGGATTTATGAAAATTGTATCTTTGGCCCCAGAGGTCTTATAAATGTATGATTAAAAATAAGATCAAAAAAGGCGATACAGTAAAGGTAATCGCCGGTAAAGACAAAGGAAAGACAGGCAAAGTTATGCAGGTTTTTGCTGAAATGAATCGTTTGGTTGTAGATGGCGTTAATAAATCAAAGCGTCATTTGAAGCCTCGTCGTAGCGATGAAAAGGGTCAAACAGTAGAATTTTTTATGCCTATTAATGCATCAAATGTAATGCTATTAGATGAAGCTGGTAAGCAGATAAGGCATAATAAACGCGTTAAATTATAAAGCTTATGATGTTAAAAGAACGCTATCAAAAAGAAATTGTACCTCAGCTTATGAAAGAGTTGGGTGATACAAACCGTATGGCAATACCTGGTATAAAACAGATTAGTCTTTCGGTTGGAATTTCTTCTACTCAAAAGGATTCAAAATATTTGGAAACTATTGATAAAACTTTAAGAAGAATTTCCGGTCAGAAAGCTGTTGAAACAAAGGCGAAAAAATCAATATCTGGCTTTAAGGTTCGTGAGGGTATGGTGGTAGGTAAAAGAGTTACTTTACGTGGTGATATGATGTGGTCTTTTTTGGAAAAATTACTTACTTTTACCTTTCCACGTATAACTGACTTTAGAGGTATAACGACCAAGATAATTGATAAGAGTGGTAATATTTCGATTGGTTTTAAGGAATATCTACCTTTCCCGGAAATTAGTCCGGATGAAGTAGAGCATGTGCACGGATTGCAGGTTACCGTGACTGCTAAAAATGCAGGATCCAAGGAAAGAGGTCTAGCATTATATAAAGCATTAGGGTTTCCATTTAAAGATTAAATACTATGGCAACAGAGAATCAAATCGCCAAATCAAATAGGCGTAAAATCAAATTTAGCACTCGACGCGTCAACAGATGCTGGCGTTGCGGTCGCAAACATGGCTATATCCGAAATACGGGTTTATGCCGTATTTGCTTTCGTGAATTAGCGTTGCGTGGTGAATTGCCGGGTATCAAAAAATCCAGCTGGTAATATATAAAGTTATGATTACAGATCCAATTTCCGATTTTCTAACGCGTTTGCGCAATGCGCAGCACGCGCATCATGAAGAGTTAACCTCACCTTCCTCCAAGGTCAAATTTGCGATAGCAAAAATCTTAGAACAAGAGGGTTATATTGAAGGAGTTAAAACAGAAGAGCAAGGTGTTAAAAAAGATCTTCATGTTAAACTTAAGTACACTGCAAATGGACCTAAAATTCGATCCATTAAACGAATTTCAACTCCAGGAAGACGTGTGTATCGCAAGTCATACGAGTTACCGAGAGTGTTAAGTGATATGGGCTTGGCTATTATTTCTACATCAGCCGGTCTCATGACAAATAAGCAGGCACGAAAGCGTAAGCTTGGTGGTGAAGTAATTTGCGAAATATTCTAATATGTCACGTATAGGAAAAACCATCATCCCTGTACCACAAGGTGTAGAGCCTACACTTAGTCAAGAACAGGTAGTAGTAAAAGGGCCTAAAGGGTCACTAACTGTTGTTATACCAAAACATGTATTGGTAAATTTTGATGAAGCTAAACGAGAGATGTCTGTTAATGTAGATCAACCTGATAATGGAGATATCCGAGCTTTATGGGGTTTGATCAGACAGCTGTTGGCGAACGCAGTAGCAGGAGTAGAAAAGCCGTTTGAAAAATCTTTAGAGTTTATTGGTGTTGGATTTCGTGTGGCCACAGAAGGCAAAGCTTTAAAAATGGAAGTAGGTTTTTCGCATCCGGTTATATTTCAGGTACCAGAAGGCATAGAGGCAACAGTTGAAAAAAATATAGTTAAAATAGTGGGTATTGATAAGCAATTAGTTGGAGAAACGGCTGCAAGAATTCGTAAAATTAAACCACCAGAACCTTATAAGGGTAAAGGAATTAAATATTCTGATGAAGTTGTAAGACGTAAGGCTGGTAAAGCAGCATCTAAATAAAATAGGCATATGAATGAATTGAAAGCAAAAAAGCTCTCACAATTACGTAGAGCATATCGCGTAAGGGCAAAAGTAAGCGGCACAGGAGAGCGCCCTCGTTTAACTGTGAAAAGAGCCCTGAGTCATATTTATGCCCAGGTTATTGATGATGTGAAGGGTTTAACATTAGCTGCTGCAAGTGATAAAGATGTTAAGGATTCAAAAGGTAAGACCAAGGTAGAAGTCGCTACCGAGGTTGGTAAGATTGTGGCTGAACGTGCAAAAGCAAAAAATATTTCCGCTGTGGTATTTGACCGTAAAGACAAACGCTACCATGGTCGTGTAAAAGCATTAGCAGATGGCGCCCGTGAAGGCGGTTTACAATTTTAATAAAAAATTATGACTGAAGAGAAGAACACAGCAACAAATCAAGCTGAAGAGACTCCAGTAGCAACTCCAGCTACACCGGCATCAGCAGAAGCGAAAGTGGCTGATAAACCCGCTGATAAAGCAGAAGCTCCAAAAACATCTCCTCGTGGAGGTGGCCGTTTTGCGCAACGCGGTGCAGGTGGTGGTCAACGCGGTAGGGGTGGTTTTAAGGGTAAGAGACGTTTGCCTAAAACTGATGTACCGGCAGAATCGGATTATGAGGAAAAGAATATTGAGGTCTCTCGCGTTACTCGTGTTACCAAGGGTGGTAAAAGAATGAGATTTAGGGTTTTAGCGGTTATTGGAAATCATAAAGGTAGAGCTGGATATGGTTTGGCGAAAGGTCTTGATGTTGCATCTGCAATGGCAAAGGCTACAAGTAAGGCTAGAAAATCTTTGATTAATATTCCTATTGTTAAGGATTCTATACCTCATCCAATTACAATCAAATACCGTGCTGCTAGGATTGTTATGAAACCAGCTCCAAAAGGTACTGGTGTCAAAGCGGGTGGAGCAGTACGTACGGTTTTGGAACTCGCGGGAATACCAAATGTAACTGCAAAAATTTTAGGTACAAACAATAAAGTTAATAATGTGAAGGCAGTCTTTGAAGCATTACAAAAGTTAGTACCTCCAGAAGAAGCAGAAAACAAAGTTGATGACGTTAAGAAAGAAAATCAAGAAAGCTAAATGCTGCAGTAATATTAAATTAATTATATGATTGAATTACATACGCTTAAGCCCGCTAAAGGGTCTCGTCAAAAGAGCGATCGCATAGGTAGGGGTAATGCCTCTGGCCATGGAACAACAGCTGGCAAAGGCACAAAAGGTCAGCGTGCACGTTCTGGTGGGCGAAACAAGCTTAAACTAAAGGGTATTAAGCAAATGCTTTTAGGTTTTCCTAAAAAACGTGGTTTTACAAGTATGCATGCACATACTGAAACAGTAACTACGACAGATTTGGGTAAGACATTTAAGGTTGCTGCAATTGTTGATATCAAAGCTTTAAAAAAGGCGGCTTTAATCAAGAAGAGTTCACCAAAAGCTAAAATTGTTGCTGGTGAAGAATTAAAAGTTGCATTACAGATTATGGATATTGGCGTAACAGCTGGTGCTAAGGTTATTATTGAAAAAGCTGGTGGTAAGATACAGGTTACAGAAATCAAAAAATAAATCGGTGTAAATTAAATCGCAGGGCAGGTTTTGCCGTGCTATACTATCAATCAATTATGTGGGATAAACTTCTTAAAGCTTGGAAAGTTAAAGAGGTGAGGAATGGATTGCTATTTGTTTTGGCAATGATGGTTATTTTTAGAGTAGCGGCGCATATTCCTTTACCTGGTGTAGACTTAGTTGCATTGCGCAGATTTTTTGATGCCAATCAGGTATTGGGAATGTTGAGTTTGTTTTCTGGCGGCACGATTAGTAATTTTTCTGTAATTGCATTGGGTGTAGCGCCATATATTACGGCAAGTATTATTTTTCAGTTGTTGACCATGATTGTTCCTAGATTAGAAGAAATTCAAAAAGAAGGTGAGCAGGGAACCAAAAAAATTCAGCAATGGACTAGATTGATTACCGTGCCTTTGGCTATTTTACAGTCATTTGCTTTGATCTCTTTATTAAGACAATCACAATTTCAGATTTTAACAAAGACTGATACTTTGCATATGGTTGCTTTGATATCCACGGTGACAGCTGGCACAATATTTTTGATGTGGATAGGTGAGCTTATTACAGAAAAAAATGTAGGAAATGGTATTTCGCTCATGATTTTTGCTGGTATTTTGGCTAGTTTTCCTTCTACAATTTCGAGGTTTTTAGCTACGTATGATTCGTCACAATGGATATATATCGCATTGTATTTAGCAGTAGCTATATTAACCGTTGTTGGTGTTGTGTATGTTAATGAAGCGCAAAGAAATATACCGGTTCAGTATGCCAGGCAGGTTAGGGGTATGGGAACATTGTCGGGTGGTGTGGCTTCGAGTTTGCCTTTAAAGTTGATTATGGCGGGTGTAATTCCGATTATTTTTGCAATAGCCATGTTGTTGTTCCCTTCTATAGTTGCTCAGTTTTTTGTTCAAGCGAGAACAGAGTGGTTGGCAGATGCAGCGCGTTGGGTCTTAACAATTATGCAAAATCAGGTTGTTTATGGTGCTTTGTATTTTGGCTTGGTATTTGGATTCACTTATTTTTACACTTCAGTTATTTTTCATCCAGATAAAATTGCTGAGAATTTGCAAAAACAAGGCGGATTTATTCCAGGTATTAGACCAGGAAGGCCTACTAGTGATTATTTACAGTTAGTGATAAATCGTTTGAACTTTTTTGGCGCTAGTTTTTTAGGAGCGATTGCAGTTATGCCTTTAGTTGTTCAAGGTTCCGGAGGATCATCTGTAATGGCTATTGGTGGAACATCATTACTGATTGTGGTTTCTGTGGTTATTGAATCAATTAAACAAATAGAGGCTCAGGTTACCATGAGACAATACGATTCATACTAAAAGTTGAAAACAATAAAAATAAAGAATCAAGCATAGAGCTTGATTCTTTTTATACGTTTTTGATGGGCTTCTTATGTGGGGGAAAATTTGTTATTATACTCCAGTTATATGCTTAGTTTTAGACAAAAAAATGATAAATCAATGCCTAAGTGGGCAATATCTTACTTTATTAGTATTAGTTTTTTGTTTTTGATGGGGTTAGTGGCATTTAAGCTGTTGGATGGTTTAAGGGTAAATTTACCGAATTTTGTTGTTTGGTTGGAGATTGGTATATTGGGTTTGGTTGTTTTGTTGATGATTATCGCCATGGTAAGAAAAAATTTTTCAATTTTATGGTGGGAAGTGGTTTTACTTATTATGGCTTTGGTGGGGGTTTGGATTTTTTGTTTAAGTGTTTTTCCGATTTGGGCAGGCATTATTATTGCCGTGGCATTAACATTGCTGCCATATATATGGCAAAGAACATTTCTTAATGCAATTACTTTATTGGTAGGTTGCGCGGGTATAGGTTTATTAGTTTCATTTCAATTTCCATATATTGTAGTCTTGGTTTGTTCTTTTGCTGTTGCAATTTATGATTTTTTAAGAAAAAAAGATTTTAAAATGGCTGGACTTTTTGCTGAGGCATGGCAGATTGGTTTGGCACCAGGTGTATTAATACCCGCTAGTGCACTTGACTGGTTTAAACCAATCAATAAAACTTGGGAGGCTGGCACTGGACAGATTGTGGGATTGTTACCATTTATTTTTATGGCAGCCATGTCTATCTTTTTTTTGGCATGGGGTTATATATATTTTATTGCAGTTTGGCTGATATTAGCCATAATAGCTGTGTTTGTGGGTCAAGATGATAAAGGCTATTTAAGGTCTTGGGTTTTTTCCATGACAAATGCAATATTGTTTGCAATAATCGGTATATATTTAAAAATGCTATGAAAAGAAAACATTTACAAACGGTTATTTTTGGACCACAAGGATCTGGGAAGGGTACTCAAGGCGCTTTGTTAGCAGAGCGTTTTGATGTGCCTTTGATTGGAGCGGGTGATTTATTTAGAGCTGAAATTGTACAAAAATCAACATTGGGGAATTTAGTAAATCAATATGTAACTCAGGGATTATTAGCTCCTGATGAATTAGTGAATGCTGTAATGGCAAGGCAATTAAAAAAAGTAAATGTTACCAAAGGATTTGTTTTAGATGGATATCCAAGAAATGTGGAACAGGCGATGCATTTAGATAGAATTTTAAAAGTTAATTTAGTTATTCAGCTAAAGATAGAGGACAAAGAGGTGTTAAGAAGATTAGGCGGTAGATTGCAATGCATGAAGTGCAAGAATGTTTACCATGAGATTGATGCACCTCCGAGTAGGAAGGGGGTATGTACATTGTGTGGAAATAAACTTGAACGTAGGGCTGATGATACTGAAGAAATCATTAAACAAAGGCTAAAAGCTTATCACTACATAACAGCTCCTTTGGCTGGATATTATCGTCAAAAAGGCGTTTTATTGGCAGTGAATGGAGATCAAGCGATACCTTATGTTTTTGAGGATATTGTAAAGAAAATTGCCAAATTAGGTTTTCTGCCGTAAAACATATATATGATTAGATTAAAAACTCCAGAAGAAATCGAAAAAATGAAGCGAGGAGGTAAGATTTTATCTCAGACTCTTTTTAAGATAATGACAGCCTGTGTTGCGGGTGCGCATACGGAAAATTTGGATAAAATCGCGCGCGATGAATTTGAAAAAGTTGGTGGTAAACCTTCGTTTTTAAATTATCAAATCCATAGTTCTGATCCGCCATATCCATCTGCCGTCTGCATATCAATTAATGATGAAGTGGTTCATGGGCCGGCTACACCGGATAGGGTTATTAAGGACGGTGATTTAGTGAAGTTGGATATTGGTTTGTGGTATGAGGGCATGGCGACCGATATGGCAGCCACGGTTTGTGTTGGGGATGTGCCAAAAGTTGCCGTAGAACTTTCGAATGCTACGCGTAGATCTTTAGAGTTATCTTTAGATACGGTTAAGCCCGGTGCTTGGTTGCATGAAATTGGTAAAACAATACAGGGTTATTTGGAACCAAAGGGATATGGAATTGTGAGGGATTTAGTTGGGCATGGTGTTGGGCATGGTGTTCATGAAGAGCCTCAAATTCCTCATTATCACGAAAGAATGGCAAAACCTTTAAAGCTAAAAGAAGGAATGTGCTTGGCCATTGAACCTATGGTTGCATTAGGTGATTGGCAGATAAAACAAAAAAATGATGGTTGGACAATAATTACTGCTGATGGTTCTTTGGCGGCGCATTGGGAAGTGACGATATGTGTTACAAAAGATGGCTATGAGTTGATTACGCCATGGCCGGATGCTTAATATGCCGAAGATTGTAAGAAGTATTTGTTATTTTTCAAAAAATCTTGACCAAAAAGTTTTAGATAGGATTATTGAACTTTCAGAAAAATTAAAAAATCATGATTTTTTAATTCAGACTACGCGAGTTTGTTCTCCTGAGGCGGATATAAAAGAGATGGATGCGAAAATTTTAGATTCGGATGTTTTGTTAAGTATAGGATCTGTTTCTGAAGAAAGTTACAAGGTGAAATATCAAGATTTTTTAGATGTCGAACGTTGCTCATTGAATTTAGACCTGACAGGCAAAGAAATAACCGATGAACATGCGTCTTATTTGTTTGATCTGATAAATGATCAACCTTCTAAAACATTTAATTTTGCTTATACGTTTAATAATGCTTTGTCTAGTCCGTTTTTTCCATCAGCTACTTATGGAAAAGATGGTTTTGCGATTGGATTACAATCAACCAATTTAGCAGCAGGATGTTCTTCGCTTGAGGAGTGGTTTGATAACATGAATTCTGCTTGGAAAGAAATTAATCAATTATTTGAGGATGATTTTGATTATTTGGGTATAGATTCATCGGTCGCACCATTGTTTGAGGGTGAGAGTAGTTTGGTTGATTTTGTTAATCATTTACATGGTACTTTTAATGCATCAATTTTAACGGATACATATCTAAAGATTACAAAATTTATTAAATACAGTAATCCCAAACAGATTGGATTATGTGGTTTGATGTTACCTTGTTTAGAAGATTTTGAATTGGCTAAAGAATATGAAGAGGGTAATTTTTCTTTGGAAAGAAATTTATTTTTATCTTTAAATTCGGGTCTGGGTGTAGATACTTATCCAATAGGGTTGGATGAGGATAGGGATAGGGTTAAAGATGTTTTAAAATTGGTGCAAGGCTTGGCTAATAAATATAAAAAGCCATTGGCTGTACGTTTTGTATCGGATGGAAAAGCGCGGATAGGCGAGAAAACGGATTTTAAAAATCAGTATTTAAAGGATGTTGTTATTAGGGTATTGTAATAGTATTGCTTATGAGAATATTGGGAATTGATTATGGTTCTAAAAAGATAGGGATTGCTATGGGTGATACGGAGTCCAAGATTGCTTCACCTTGGATGATTTTGGAAAATGAGGGGCATGGAGAGTCTATTAAGCAAATTAAGCTTATATGCGAACGTGAGGGCGTAGAAAGGGTTGTTTTAGGTGTTCCTCGCATGTTAAAAGACTCAAGCCAAGAAAATGATCAGATTAGGGCCATACGTTTGTTTGAGGCTGATTTGCGTAGCATAAATATTCCTGTGGATGAGGCAGATGAAACATTGACCAGCGCTGAGGCACAACACTACTTGAGTGGTGGTTCGCGTAAACAAGATGATGCGGTAGCTGCATCTATTATGCTGCAAGGTTATTTGGACACAAACATAGGAAGTACGTAATTTGTAATTCGTGGTTTATGAGTTACATTCGTGATCAGGTGGTTATTTTAAAAAAGACGCCGTACAGAGAGAATGATCGGCGTTATATTATGTATGGCATGGAAAATGGGTTAATGATTGCCGTGGGAAGAGGAGCATTAAAATCTCAAGCTAAACAAGCCTCTCAGTTGGAACCGTTATCAATTGCCGAAGTGATGATCGCTAAGGGTAGAGCCTATGATCATTTAGCTGTAGCCAAACAGGTAAAGTCAGGATCATATAATTTTTTAGCATCATATGCTGTGGCAGGTGCATTATCAGATTTAACTTTGAGATTACTTAGAACAGGGGTTGCGGATAAGAGAATTTTTTTACTTTGGGAAGAAGTTATAAATTATTTTAAAATTATTCCAACAGAGCCCACCGCAGTAAGATCTTCTTTGTTGTTTGCGGCAACCGGAATTAGATTGTTAGATATTTTGGGTTATGGTCCGCATTTTGGTAATTGTTTATCATGTAAATTACCAATAGGTCCTACTCATGCATATTATGCTCCGGATTCTAATGGACTGGTTTGTTCTGAATGCAGAGGTAGATGGCCAGAGCAGGTTATGCATGCGAATGCATATGCAATAAATTTTATTAATTATATTCGGTCGTCAAATCTTGAATCGGTAGCCAGCGTGACCGCATCGGTTGAGGTGATTCAAAATTGTATTTCTTTGATTCGGGAGTCGTGTAAACATGCGCCATTGGATCGTGAGCCGCATGGGTTTAGTACGGTTCCTGATTTAGCTTAGTCAAAATATGTCATGGTTGACGTTTGTGAGCTTTTAAGACAAAATTCGATTTATTATGGCAAATTTTATTTCTGAGTTTTCAACTCTTGTTGGACAACAAGTGACTATCAAAGGTTGGGCGTACAATGTGCGTTCGAGCGGCAAGATCGCTTTTTTACAGATTCGTGATGGATCGGGTTTTGTGCAGGCTGTTGTTGTGCAAGCCGCGGTTGATGAGGAAAGCTGGAAAGTTGCGAGTGAGGCGACGTTAGAGTCATCTTTTGTTGTTACGGGTGAAGTCACAAAACATCCAAAGCAAGAGGGTGTTTATGAGTTGCAGGTTGCCAACTTGGAGTTGGTGCAGAAGGCCGAGGAATATCCGATTGGCAAAAAAGAGCATGGGCCGGATTTTTTACTTGATAACAGACATCTTTGGCTCAGAGCTCCATCGCAGTGGGCGATTCAGCGAGTGCGTGATGAAATTATTTCGGCGACTTATGATTATTTTCATGAGCATGGATTTACAAAGATTGACTCGCCGATTTTGACACCTAGTGCTTGCGAAGGGACTACAGAGCTTTTTGAGATTGATTATTTTGAAGAAAGAAAAGCTTATCTTTCGCAATCAGGTCAATTATATTTGGAAGCCGCGATTGCATCTGTTGGGCGCTGTTTTGATTTTGGGCCGGTATTTCGTGCGGAGAAGTCCAAGACGCGTAGACATCTTACAGAGTTTTGGATGATGGATGCGGAAATGGCTTTTGTGGAGCATGAAGAAAATTTAAAAATTCAGGAAGAGTTGGTGTCTTACATCGTAAAAAGAGTGCTCGAGAATCGCGCAGCGGAATTGAAGATTTTGGAGAGAGATGTTGAGCCACTTAAAAAAGTACAAGCTCCGTTTGAGAGAATGACGCACGCGGAGGCCATAGCTATCTTGCGTAAGCAAGGAAGTGATATTGGGGACATGGATGATTTGGGAGCTGATGATGAGACTACGCTTACCAAGATGTATGAGAAGCCGATTTTTATCGAGAGGTATCCATCGGCGGTCAAAGCTTTTTATATGAAGCGCGATCCATCTGACCCAACGAGGGTTTTGAATGCGGATCTTTTAGCACCGGAGGGTTACGGAGAAGTTATTGGCGGATCTCAGCGCGAGGATGATTATGAAGAGTTGCTAAAAAGGATTCGTGAGCATAATTTGCCGGAAGATGCGTTTAGTTGGTATTTGGATTTACGTAAGTATGGATCGGTTCCGCATAGTGGATTTGGATATGGTTTGGAGCGTTTGGTGGCTTGGATTTGCGGTTTGCATCATGTAAGGGAAACCATACCATTCCCTAGGTTGATAAATCGTTTGGAGCCATAATAGTTAAATTATTAATTTTGATCAGGGAAATTATTTCCTGGTCTTTTTTTATTGACTGAGGATATTTATTGTGGTCAAATGGTGTTGTTCTTTTTACTTTAATTTTTGGGTTGGTTAACCCGCGCTAAGGAGTCTCAATGCCTAGACGAGCCTATCAAAAGTTTTCGCAAAATGAACACAGGTCTCGAATTTTTGTCCATATGGGTGGTGAGATCAAGGGTTCGTGGGGCTTGAAACCACAAAGCAAGGTCGCTTATGGATTGGAAGTAAAGCCTGTAAATATTTTGGAATATTTTGGGCCAATGGCCAGTTGGGTTAAGCAAGCTGCTGAGGATGCTGTTGAGTTGCGGCCAAGACCATGTCAGCAACACTTGATTCACTATTTCCGTAGAGTTTCTTTTCAGTATTGTTCAATAGTTATGGGTAAGAGCAAGGAACGTATTGATCCGGTTGAGAAATTTGTGTATGAGAGATTGATGGAAAGAGTTAAGCAAGCTCGTAGCATGATTGAAGATCCAAAAGGTTCATTTAATCAGTTGCAGCAAAAGGCGGATAGTCGTGATTGGAGTAGTGATTTGTTCGAGCGGAGACGCAGAAATTTGTTTAAAAATTTGAAATCAGTCAACAGGTCATTGTGTATTGGGGAGTTGCGAGAACTGCTACGAGATTTGCGTTTTATTTTGGATGAACGTCGATTGATTGAAAATGAGATTCGCGAAGCTTGGCGCAAGGGACGTGATTATAGCAAGGGCCGAAGTGGTTTTGTAAAAAATTTGGAAAATTTGCATGATCGTTTACGCAGAAACAAACGTTTGTTTAATCGATTGTATATGGAAAAGTGGCAGTCTTGGTTGGTTGGTCAAGTTGAGCAAGTTTTTTACGAGATCGAGGAAGATATTTTACGTATCGCTAGATATGGTAAGTGGTCTGATAGGCAACTTCGAGAGCACCGGCGTGAGGTTAGGGGTACGACTAGCTTGGTGCATCGTCGTAAGATGGTAGTTGTCGCCAATGTTGAGTCATGGGGAACCGTGGACAAGGTATGGGCCGTATCTGATTTTGGAACTTGTAATCGCAGGGCTCATAAAAGAATCAAACCCAAAGATAATGGTTACTGCAATAGAGCTAGCAGGTCGGCAAAACGCCGCGTTTCTTAGCGCTTGATATTATTAACTCGCATTTTTTAAGGAGATGATGTGAGTTTCTTTTTTTTATGTGATTGGTGTAAGCTTTTAATGGTTATGAGTAGCGGTAAACGAGTTTTTAGGATAAACATTAGAACATTGTTGGCTTTGTTTACTACTTTTTTTGTGGTTTTGGGTATTTTGTTAGTTGGTTTGGCGGCAATGGATTCTGAGTTAAAAAAATCATTTAGTTCAAATGTTGAGGCTGAGGTGAAGAGTGTGGCAACTAGTTCGGCAATGATTGTCTTAAAAAACGACAAAGCAATTATAAGGTTTTTAGAATCAAATTTCAGTAGAGATTTGGTATGGCCGGATGATGCAAGCAAATTAGGTAAGCCGGTTTCACAAATACAAGGAGTTTTTTTGGATACCGGAGAAAAGGCTTTAATTGATCCAGAGTTTATTGTTTCTAAAAATAATAAATTTCGATCTCCTGATGGAAGAAGGGATGTGATAGGCATAATAAAAAGAGAAGATGGCTCAACTGTTGTAAAAATAACATATGGAAAAGAAGAGTCTAATTATATTTTAAGAAATAATGAGAGTGAGTTTTTATCGAATGTAAATCCGATTGATTGGTTAAATCAATATGAATTAGTTTTTTTTGCTAATGACCCAGATGGTAAGGCTTTGTATGTTTTAAATCTTGATGGGACGGTAGATGAATTATTTGGCAATATTAATAATTCAAGTTTATTTACTATTGGTAATGACGGTATTTTTTATGTGGAAGAGATTAAGCCTGATGAACATTTGAATGAGAAACAATATAAATATAATATTTGGTATGCAAAAAATGGAACATCAACAAAAATTGTAAATGATAATGAAGTTGCAATTCAATCTATGGTGGGTTTTGAGGATGGCTTGGTTTATGCATTGGCTGATCAAAAAATGTTTTTATTTCAGAATGGTAAAAGTGTTTATTTAGAAAAAGGTATTCCGTTACAGGTGGTAGATGATAAGCTTATATTTAGGATTAATGGTCAGATTAATTTATTGGATATTAAGACAAAACAGGCCATTGTGATTGATGATTTAGAGTATAATTCGGCAGTATTTTATTTATCGGATGCGGTTTTGGACTAATTGTTTATTCTGGTTTAAAATGTAGCAGAATATGATTGATAAAAATAAGGTTAATAGGTGGAAAATTTTTACAGTATTATCGTCGATATTGGCATTGATATTAATTGCAGTATTAGCATACTTGATTACATTTGAGCTTAAATTGATGAATATGCCTATTCCAGAGGTAAATCCTAAGGCTTCTTTGGGCCAAGAGGGTGCTGAATGTGGCGGTGAATATAAATTACCTTGTATGCCGGGATTGGGTTGTCTTATGGTGGATGAAGCGCGTTCTAGTGGTGTTTGCATAAAATTAACAGATAAAGATCCTGGGAAAACAGTACCAATCGGTGAATAGCCCTGAATTAGAATTATTTTAAAAACAAGGCTTGCCTTGTATTTTTAGGGATATTTAGGTACTCTTTTGTTTATATGCAACGAATCATGAATACCGAAACTTCGCAAAAAATAGGTGATGAAGTGGTTATAAAAGGTTGGGTAAATGTCCGTAGGAACATGGGAAAGATTATCTTTTTGGATATGCGCGATAGGTCTGGAATTGTTCAGGTGGTTTTAGTGCCGAGTGAGTTATCTGATAGAGCTAAAGAAGTTATGGAGAATTTACGAGCAGAGGATTGTTTGGCAGTTACAGGTGTTGTTAATAAACGTGGTGAAAAACAAATTAATCCAAATATGGATACTGGTGAGGTGGAGGTTTTAGCTAAAGATATTGAAGTTTATAATCATGCAGAGACCCCGCCGTTTGAGGTTGATCAAGATACAAGCAAAGTTAATGAAGAATTAAGACTCAAGTATCGTTATTTGGATTTAAGAACTGAACGCATGCAGAAAAATCTTGAGGTTAGATCAAAAATGATAACCAGTTTTCGTAAGTATCTGGATGATAAAGGATTTTTAGAAATAGAAACTCCAACTTTGGTTAAAGGAACACCCGAAGGTGCGCGTGAGTATTTGGTGCCATCACGACAGCATCCAGGAAAATTTTATGTTTTACCACAGTCACCTCAGCAGTTTAAACAATTATTAATGGTAGCAGGAGTTGAAAAATATTATCAGATTGCGAGATGCTATCGGGATGAAGACGCACGCGGTGACAGACAGCCTGAGTTTACGCAACTTGATTTAGAGATGTCTTTTGTGGATAGGGGAGATATTTTAGAAGTATTAGAAGGTATGATGGTGGAAATGGTGAAAGAAGTTGTTCCGGATAAGAGATTAACCTTTAAGCCGTTTAAGATTTTGACTTATGCTGAGTCGATGGAAAAATATGGAACAGATAAACCGGATTTACGAGAGGATAAAAATGATCCAAATGAATTGGCTTTTGCGTGGATTATAGATTTTCCAATGTTTGAGCTTAATAGCCAAGGACAAATGACAACTGCGCATCATCCATTTTGTATGATTAACTCGGAGGACGAAAAGTTGCTAGAGACAGAACCATTAAAAGTTAGAGCAGATACCTGGGATTTGGTTTTAAATGGTTATGAGCTTTCATCGGGATCTATTAGGATTCATAAAGCGGACATTCAAGCTAAAATATTTAAGACTTTGGGATTGTCGGACGAGGAAGTGCGGGTAAAGTTTGGGCATATGCTTGAAGCGTTTAAGTTTGGCGCGCCACCACATGGAGGTTCTGCGCCAGGTTTGGATCGTCTTGCCATGTTGCTTTGCAATGAACCATCCATTCGAGAAGTGATAGCCTTTCCAAAGACAGGTGATGCTAGTGATTTGTTGATGGGAGCACCTTCGGAACTTTCTACTGAGCAGATTGCAGAGATGAATATCAATGTCAGCAAACGTTCATAGTTTTTTGCTAATCGCTATGTCGTTTTTATACGAGCAGATTTTAAAACCCATATTTTTTGCATTTGATCCTGAAGCTATGCATCACTTTTTTAATTTTGTGGGCAGGGTTTTGGGTAGTAATAGGTTGACTAGATGGATTGTAAGGGGTTTTTGTTGGCCGGTTATTGATGCGTCACTTGAAACTGAAATAGCTGGAATTAAATTAATTCATCCACTTGGAGTTGGTGCGGGATTTGATAAAGAGGGAAGAATAATTAATATCTTAAAAGAAGTGGGATTTTCTTTTGTGGAAGCAGGGACAATCACTGGACAAATGAGCCCTGGTAATCCGCGACCTAGATTATGGAGATTGCCGACAGATACTGCTTTGATTGTGAATTATGGTTTACTAAGTTCTGGGGCAGATGTTTGTAAGCGTAGATTCGCAAAAGAAAAAAGTGGTTGGTCTATACCTGTGGGTGTTTCAGTAGCAAAATCAAACGTACCTAATTTATCAGGTGAGGCTGGATTAAATGATTTGTTGACAGCCTTTGAAAAGTTACAAGAGTTTGGTGATTATGTAACAGTTAATGTTTCGTGTCCTAATGTGGGTGATAGCTGTCAGTATTGTGATAATGCTGATCTTTATAGAGAATTGTTACGTAGGATTGATGCCTTGCATCCAGATAAACCAGTGTTCTTTAAATTGTCACCAGAGTTATCTGAAACAAGAATGTTGGAGATTTTGGAGGATACTGCAAAATACGGTTGGGCACGGGGTTTTGTTTTGACCAACTTAACTCATAGTCGCGAAGGATTAAAATCAAGACGTTTAACAGATACAATGAAGGGTGGAGCTTCTGGTTTGGGTTTAAAACTTAAGGCCGATAAGGTTTTGGCATTTATGGCAAAGAATGGTAGACCGAGGTTTGAATTTATTGGTATAGGAGGTATTGATTCGGTAGAGGATTTGTATCGTAAAATAAGATTAGGGGCTTCGGCTGTACAGATTGTGACTGGTTTGATTTATCATGGTCCATTATGGCCATCCCAATTAATGATAGAGCTTTCAGAAAAATTAAATGAGGATGGTTTTAAAAGTGTTAAAGAGGCAATAGGCGTTGATTTAAAAAAAGTGTAAGTTTTTTGTTGATGATTCGTTAGAATTACATGAGTAAAAAAATATTAAAAATATTGGCTATACTAGTAGTTTTGTTTGTTTTGGTTATTTCGGATAGTTATTTGCAAGCGTATTATCCTGAAATAGTGCAAAATGAGATATTATTTGATTCCATGCCCAGCAAACTCGAAGATGTTAAAATTGTTTTTTTGAGCGATGTTCATTATGGGCCAAGGAGAAGTGAGAATTGGTTGAAAATGATTATCACGGCTGTTAATGCTCAAGATCCGGATCTTGTATTATTGGGTGGTGATTATGTCGATTATCATGCGGATTATGTTGAGCCGGTTATTAGGGAATTGAGTAAAATTGATGCACCTTTAGGTATTTATGCTGTAATGGGTAATCATGATTATTTTAGAGCTGCTGAATTAATGCCGGTCGCGATGGAGAAGTACGGTATTAAATTAATTGATAATAAAAATACATGGATTGATTTGGGCGAGGGTGGTTTTTGGTTAGGCGGAATCGCTGATCCAACGTATGGTGAGCCGGATTATAAAAAAGCGGAGGTGGACGTCAAGGCTGAAGATTTTTTTATTTTATTATCACACACTCCTGATCAAATAATTACGCTTCCGGATTCGATGCCGGATTTGGTTTTATCCGGGCATACTCACGGAGGTCAAATTACACTGTTTGGTAAATGGGTGCCATATGTGCCTTCGGTTTATGGGACTGATTATATATCAGGTTTGTATAAAATTAATAGTATGAAATTATTGGTATCAAATGGCGTTGGAACGTTTAAAATTCCTTTTAGATGGTTTGCGCCAGCGCAGATCAATGTTTTAACTCTCAAAAACGCAGACATCTAGCCAAAAAAGCGTTAATCTAGTATTATTTGATGCATGGCGTATTCGGTACAGATTGCGCATTTTGAAGGCCCATTGGACCTTTTATTGCAGTTAGTTGAGAAACAAGAGCTTGAGATTTCGGAAATTTCATTAGCGGCTGTTACAGATCAGTTTGTGGAGTATATGAAGTCAAAGCCAGTACTGCCAGAAGAGATGGCAGATTTTTTGGTAGTAGCATCTAAACTTATTTATCTTAAATCTAAATTAATGCTTCCAGGATTTGAAGATGATGAAATGGAAGATGGTCCGGATTTGGAATCGCAATTACGTCAGTATCAGATGTTTGTGACTGCAGCCAGAAAGATAGATGAGAGATGGAAAATGGGAGTGAAGTCTTTTTCTCGTAAGCAAGTAGTAGTGCGTAAGAGAGAGGTTAAGTTTTCACCATCCCCAAGTATAAATAGTGAAGTTTTAATGGAAGCCATGCAAAGAGTTATCTCTAGGATTGAACCTATTATTAAATTGCCAAAGGCGGCTATCCACAAAGCTGTACATATTCAGGAAAGAATATCTGATTTGGTGGGACGCGTCAGAAGCCATGCAAAATTTACTTTTAAGAGTTTTGTAAAGGGAGCTACGCATAAAGTTGATGCAATCGTCAGTTTTTTAGCATTATTGGAACTTATTAAGCAAAGATTTATTAGTGTTGAGCAACAGGCTATGTTTGATGATATTCATATATCCGGTCATCCGGATGCGGGCGATAGAGATCCGTTAGCAGAGTCATTTATTTAAAAAAAATATGTTAATAAAATACATCGAAGCAGTTTTATTTTCAGCGGCAAAGCCATTAACAGTAAAAAAGTTGGCTGATATTTGTGAGGCTAAGGTTAAAGATGTTGAACAGGCCTTGGTTGAGTTGGAGGAGATTTTAAATGATAGAGGTGTAATGTTACAACAGCATGAACAAGAGTATGAATTGGTAACAGTGCCAGAGGTTGCGGAATTTGTTAAAAAAGTAATTAAGGATGAAGAACAGGGTGAGTTAACCCGAGCTTCTTTGGAAGCGTTGACCATTCTTGCTTATCGTGGACCCATGACCAGACCTGAGTTAGAACAAATTCGGGGAGTTCAGTCGGCGATGATTTTGCGTAATCTTATGATTCGTGGGTTGGTAGAGCAAAAAGATGATCAAAGATTAGGGCAACCTACATATGCTGTGACATTTGAATTTGTAAAACACTTGGGTTTAAAATCGATTGATGATTTGCCTGATTATTCGGAGTTAAGAGGTCATACGGCAGTTGCCGATATTTTAGATCAATTAAACCCCAAGGAAGATGAAAAAGATGAGGAGGTAAAAGAAGATTTGTCTGTATAATATGTTTGATTATTTATTATCATTATTGACAGTATTGGCTATTGCGCCAGCATCTTTTTCAGGGGTAACTCCCATGCAAGTATATGGGCAGAGTGTGGCTGTTGAGCCTCTTTTGATACAAAAGGAGGGTATAGTAAGTCAAGCGGTTGCCACTCCACGCAAGATTGATCCCAATAATCTTGGCCTTGTTGTGAGCGGACAGAGTGTTTTTGTTGCAGATGTCGCCAGCGGCGGTGTTCTTTTTGCAAAAGCGCCACACGATGTTAGATCAATAGCTAGTTTGTCTAAATTAATGACATCAATAGTAGTGTTAGAAAGTGATCAAGGCTTGGAGGGGAATTTGTCTTTTGTGAGATCTGATTTTGATTATCGTAGCAGTACTGAATTTAGAATTAATGAAACAATTGATAAGCGAGATGCTTTAAAAGCAATGTTGGTCGGTTCTGTAAACGAGGTAGCTGTTGCATTTGCTAGGTCTAGTGGAATGAGTGAAGATGAATTTATTTTGCGTATGAATCAAAAAGCTAAAGAGTTACATCTAGTATCATTATCTTTTGCTGATCCTACGGGTTTGAATGTTGAGAATAAAGGTAGTGCGGCTGATGTTGCGGCTTTGATTACTATTGCGATGAATTATCCGGAGATTAGAGAGGCTTTAAATTTATCAGAAATTAATTTAACTACAAAAGAAGGTAAGGAATATAATGTTGAATCCACTAATTTGCTTTTGCAATCATTTTTAAATGAAGATCCATATAAGATTATGGCTGCAAAAACTGGATCACTACCAGAGGCTGGATATTGTTTAGCTCAAGTAACGCGTAATTCTGCGGGACATGAGGTCGTTGTTGTTATGTTGGGTGGTGATAATCATTTTACGAGGTTTAAAGATGTAAAAGCATTAACCTCTTGGGTATTTGATTCTTATATTTGGTAGTTTCTATGAAGATCGTTGGAGTGGATTTACGGTGTTTACCACAAGATGGGTCTGATGGAGCTGGAGTGGCGCATGCGGCTAGAGAGTTGTGTTTGCACATGCAACGCATTGCACATGACAAAGTGCTCGATGTTGAGATTAAGTTTTATGTTCCTAAAGGTGGTAAGTGGAGTGAGGGTAAAATTATTTGGTTGGATGATGCGACTGGTAAGTCATTACGTGGTGGCTTAAAAGAAAATCCTTGCGATATATTATTTGTACCTAGCGGTTCCATACCTCCAGCAATTAAAATACCCGTGGTACCTTGGGTTCATGATTTGATTATTTTTGATCATCCGGAATGGTTTAATCAAACTTGGTTACAAAGTAAAATCACCACTCATCTTTTTGCAAAGGGATTGCGCAAAGCGCCGGTGATATTTGCGGTATCAGAGTATACAAAAAAATCAATTACAAGAATTTTAAATATTCCAGCAGAAAAAATAATTGTAACTGGTGAAGGAGGAGATGGTTTAATTAATAGCCAACAATTAACAAAGAATAAAGAAATTGCCAAAGATTTTTGTGAGAAAGAATTGGAGTTGGGTAAGAAATTTTTTTTGTGTTTGGGGACGGTTGAACCTAGAAAGAATGTTGTAATGTTAATAAGAGCTTGGAAAAAGGCGAAACAAGAATTTGCACAAGTTCCGGATTTGGTTATTGCGGGTGCTAATGGATGGAAGTTTGATAATGTTGAGGAAGAGATAAAAAAATTAAAAGGTAGTGAAGAAAAGTTTTTTTATAGATTTCGTAGTGTGACTGATGAGCAAAAACGGACATTGCTATTGGGTGCTGATATGGTAGCCGTACCATCTTTGGATGAAGGATTTGGATTAGTGGCTCTAGAGGCAATGCAAGCTGGTACGCCTGTAGCGGTTAGTGATGTTGGAGCGTTGCCAGAGGTTGTGGGTGAAGCAGAAATGATTATTGATCCATTGGATCAAGATGGATGGATGGGCGCTATAATGACATGTGCTAAGGATGAACGTGCTTGTGATTTGATGGCAAAGAAAGGTTTGGTTCAGGCAGAGAAGTGGAATTGGGAAAGATCATCTGAGATTGTTTATCAAAATATTTTAAAATTGATTTAGTATGTTTAAAAATTGTTTAATGTTCAATTGTTCTTCTTAGCCTGTTTTCACTATCGGGAAACCTAAGTTTCCCGACGCCCTTCCTGTTCAACTCCCAAATAAAAAAACAGCTAATAGCTGTTTTTCATGGTAGCGGAGGTGGGGATCGAACCCACGACCTCGGGCTTATGAGTCCCGCGCTCTAACCAACTGAGCTACCCCGCCATGAACATTGGAAAATAATGAATTGGTTTGTGGGCACAATAGTAGCGAAATTTTAAATTTTTGGCAAGTCAAACATTGAATAAATAATATTTTGCTTTGTAGACAATAATTAAAAAACCGTCTTATAACTAAGCGGTTTTTTAATTGGTTGCGGGGGTGGGACTTGAACCCACGACCTCCAGGTTATGGGCCTGGCGAGCTGCCAACTGCTCTACCCCGCGGTATATGCAATTGCAAATTTGTATAATTTGAATGGCTTTATAATACTTAAGATAAGGAAAACTGTCAAGGATTTACTTTAAAATAGGGCAAAAAAGCCTTGGTTTAGACCCCTTGTTTTTTATGAGTTTGTTGCGTAAAATAGGCTCAGCATTATGGCTCGAATAATAGGCATTGTTAATCAAAAAGGCGGCGTAGGAAAGACGACTACGGCCGTTAATTTAGGTGCTTATTTGGCTGATTTGGGTAAGTTTGTGCTTATTGTGGATTTGGATCCACAAACCAATGCGACTTCTGGTATTGGTATTGATCAACAAAATATAGAACGGAGTGTTTATGAGGCCATGCTTGGTAAAGTAAAAGTTAGTGAGATTATACAGCCAACAATGCATGAGACTCTTAGGGTAGCTCCGGCAACTAGTGGCTTGGCTGGTTTAAATGCAGAGTTACCAAACATGGAGCGTAAAGAGTTTAAGTTGCATGATGCGTTGCGTGAGGTGAGAAATGATTATGATTATATCTTGATAGATTGTCCGCCTACTCTTGGCTATATAACTTTAAATGGAATTGTTGCTTCGGACGAGATTTTGATTCCGGTTCAGGCTGAGTATTATGCTTTAGAAGGTTTAGCGGATTTATTGAATACATTGCAATTGGTTAAAGAGAGAATCAGGCCGGATATTGAGATTTTGGGGGCTGTATTAACCATGTACGATAAAAGAACTAAACTTTCTAATGATGTTTTGCAAGAGTTATATAAATATTTTCCTAATAATATTTTTAGGTCAGTAATTCCCAGAAGTGTTAGATTAGCGGAGGCTCCATCCTTTGGTCGTTCTATTGCTGCCTTTGATCCTTATAATCAAGGTGCAAAAGCATATGAACGTTTAGCTAGAGAAATTTTAGCAACAGAATTATACGCCAAGAATGCACTATGATGTTAAAAAGATCGTCAGGCTTGGGGCGCGGTTTAGGTGCCTTGATACCACCAAAGAGTGGTGAGCCAAAAAATAATCAAGAGGAAGAACAGGTAGATTCCGATGTTTTACATACACAAAGCGTAGAAGAGTCGCAACCGGTTAATGATGTGATTCAAAGCGTTATTAGTGTTCCTGTAGAAAATATTATTCCAAATGAAAATCAACCACGTTTATATTTTGATCACGCTGGTTTGGAGGACTTAGTAGCGTCAATAAAACAACATGGGATTTTACAACCATTGGTTGTTATTGCCTTGCCTGATGGTAGATATGAGTTAATTGCTGGTGAAAGAAGGCTAAGAGCGTCAAAAATTGCTGGACTTAAAACAGTGCCCGCTATTGTACGATTGGCAAATCATCAAGAAAAATTGGAATTGGCCATAATAGAAAATGTTCAACGTAAGGATTTGAATCCAATTGAGGAGGCAAAGGCCTATGTTCAACTTAAGGAAGAATTTGGATTAACTCAGGATGAAATAGGCGAGAGAGTTGGTAAAAGTCGTCCACAAGTTGGTAATATCATGAGGTTATTGGATTTAGATGAAGATATTCAACAAGCGGTTATAGAAGGAAAAATTTCTCAATCAAATGCGCGTACTTTGCTATCAATACCCGATGAGGAACAAAGAAGAGATTTGTTTGCGCAAATGTTAAAGGGTAATTTTACCGTTAGACAAGCAGAGGCTCGTATTCCGGCATCAAGTAAGAGAGCGAAAACGATAGATCCAAATATTTTGGATTTAGAAGCTAGATTACGAACATATTTTGGTTCAAAAGTACAAGTAAAACGAAAACCGCAAGGAAATGGTGAAATTAGAATTGAGTTTGGCTCGGATGAAGATTTAAATAGAGTTTTAGAAAAATTACAAAACAATTAAAAATTTTGTAAATAAAAATCTAGGATTGAAGCCTAGATTTTTTTTATTTCTTTTTCTTTATTGGATTGGGAAGTACATCTTTGAGCCATGAAGAAATACTGGCTCTGGCGTATTGGCGAATTTTAGCACGAGCGTGTCTGGTTTTAGCGAATTTTAACCAATCCGGGCTAGGCCCTTTGCGATTTTTATCAGTAATTACTTCAACAATGTCGCCGCTTTTAAGAGGTTGGTCTAATGGATGAATCGCGTCATTGACTTTGGCTCTAGTGCAAGTGTTGCCAATTTCTGTGTGAATACTATACGCAAAATCTATTGGTGTTGAATCTTCAGGCAAATCTATAACATCACCTTTGGGAGTGTAAACAAAAATTCGGTCATTAAAAACATCGAGTTTCATTTCCTCTAAAGAATCAAAGAATTCTTTCTTCTTAATATTTTCTTGGACATTGTGTAAAGAGTCCATCCACTCCAGTTCTTTATCATTAAGGATTTGCTTCATGCGAGCAGCGGCTGCCCTTTTGGCTTTTTGTTCGTCATAAGTCCAATGAGCGGCAATACCGAATTCAGCTGCTTCGTGCATTTCTACAGTTCTAAATTGAAATTCCACAATGGCACCGCGCTCGTAAAAAACTGTGGTATGCAATGATTGATATCCATTAGGTTTGGGTTGGGATATGTAATCTTTGATTCTGCCTTTAAGCGGTGTCCATTTGCTATGAATAACACCAAGGCCAGCATAGCAATCGGCTATGGTTGGCATTACGCAACGTATGGCAAGAAGGTCGTAGATTTTACTTATGTCGCGATTGTTTTTTAAAAGTTTGCGATACAAAGAATAAATGTGTTTTTGTCGTCCATGGACATCGTCAAAAGGAATTTTGCTTATATCCAGTTCTTCTATTGTTTGTTCGATGACTTTTTGAATTTGCAATTGCTTATTTTGCATTGACTGAGTAGCCAGATTGGAAGCCCATTCGTATTCTTTGGGCATGACCCATTTAAATGCCGCGTCCTCCAATTTACCTTTGACATCACCCATGCCAAGGCGATTTGCTATTGGTGCATAAATT
>JAHJSR010000016.1 GCA_018830085.1 Patescibacteria group bacterium | reverse complement strand
CGGGTCGCCCGAGGATAAGTTAAAAATTGAAGAGCCGGAATTGCAAGAAGTGTTGCATATTGTTGGCGAGAGTGACCCTGTTCCGGTATCGCAAAAAGTTGAGTTAATGCAAAAAATTACCATACCGGCAATTTTATCTGCAGCAGCTGTTGATGCGATAAATCCTTGCGCTTTTGCGGTTTTAATTATTTTATTGACTACCGTTTTAGCTGGGAAAAATAGGCGTAAGGCATTATTCGCGGGATTGGCATTTACTTTGTCGATTTATCTTTCGTACTTGATGATGGGAATTGGATTGTATAGTGCTATTCAGATATCCGGAGCTACTCATTATATATATATTATCGTTGCAATTCTTGCGATTATACTCGGACTTTTTAATCTTAAAGATTATCTATGGTATGGGAAATGGTTTGTAATGGAGGTGCCGATGAGTTGGAGGCCAAAATTGCAAGCAATCATAAGAGGTGTAACATCTGTTCCCGGAGCGTTTATGATTGGTTTTGTTGTTAGTCTGTTTTTATTACCATGCACATCCGGACCGTACATTGTGATCTTAGGATTGCTATCAAAAACCGCGACACGTAATGTTGCCTTCTTGTATTTATTGCTTTATAACTTAATTTTTATTTTGCCGATGTTGATTATTACGTCTTTGATTTATTGGGGATTTACATCTGTTGAGCAGGCTGAGGAGTGGAGACAAAAAAAATTAAAAATTTTGCATTTAATAGCAGGTCTGATTATTTTCTTTTTGGGTGTGGGGATGTTTACTGCGTTAGTTTTGGGAATGGTGTAGTAAGAAATGTTTAACCTTGCTTAAATAATGTTTTATTGATTTACTGTATTAACTATGACAAATCATCCATTAAATGAGGAATCTCGTGTTCCTGATGTAATATTTAAAACGCGCGTACGCGATGAATCTCTTGGCGGTGAAAATCCATTTCGTTGGCAAGATGTTACAACTAAAGAAATTTTTGCAGGCAAAAAAGTAGTAGTATTTAGCTTGCCCGGAGCTTTTACTCCAACTTGTTCATCCACTCATGCGCCGGGATATGAGCAAGCGTACGAAGAATTTAAAAAATTAGGTATTGACGAAGTAATTTGCGTAAGTGTTAACGATGCTTTTGTAATGTATCAATGGTCGTTAAAGCTCGGTTTAAATAAATTGCGCATGTTGCCCGATGGTAATGCGGAGTTTACTCGTAAGATGGGGATGTTGGTTAAAAAGAATAATTTAGGCTTTGGAGATCGGTCTTGGCGCTATAGCATGTATGTTGAAGACGGCGTTATTAGGAAAATGTTTATTGAGGATGGATTTTCGGATGATTGCCCCGATGATCCGTTTGAAGTGAGTGGCGCACAGACGATGATTGATTATCTTTCGAACCAAGGAGAGTAAAAGAAAAACATTACATAGCAAAATCCCTCGATTGTTCGAGGGATTTTAAGTGGGGTGGTATCCCGCCAAAGGCGGGCAGTCGTAGAGGTTGTTGCGAGTGTGGTATTGCTTACGTGGTTAGGTTTATTTTATTCTCTTTTAGGGTCAATACCCCGCAGCTTGCTGCGGTTATATTTTTCCGTAAGATTAAAATGTTCCTTGTGATACTCCGTCAGCTTGCTGCGGGGTAGTTCATTAAAAATCCCCGTCTATTGTTATCTGACGGGGAGTACGAGTTGTTAGTTAAGACGAATTTTTAGTTATTCAGTTTTTGCAGTTCAGTAACGAGCTTCTCCGGTAGTTTTTTGACCAAAAAGACTTTATCTTCTCGAACTTCAATCTTGTCAGTCATCGGAGGCTCGACGATGATCGTTACTGAGACGTCACGAGATGTCATTGCATGGTCATCGTAACTGCTGGCGTAAACATAAAGCTCAAAGTATTCTTCCGTAGTCCTGTTTTTAATGTAGTGTGTATTCCATCTATCGTCACGATAGACGACGAGGCCATCTTCCAAGAATAATTTAATTACTATATTCTCGATTGCGGTTATAGCGTCTGCTTCCGTTACATATCGAGCGCCGCTCCTCTCTATTCGGTAAGCTATGAATAATCTTCCGTCTCCGGATAATAGGTTTTCGCGTATTTGTAAGTAATTACTTACCGAGACTAAGAATGCTCCGCAAGACAAAGTTTCCCGGAGCAGTTCCTTCACACGTGCTTCAATTGAATCTTTTTTAGTTTGCATGGCGTTCCTCTTTAGTTATCGAAAGTACGTTTCGTTAATAGGTTTGATTCGTATTTATATCAGAAATAAATATTTTTGTCCATGATAAATGGTCATTTTTTTAATAAATTTGATATATTAAGGTAAAAATATTGACAATTTAGCCATAATTTGCTATTATTATGTTGTTGAATTTAGACGACATTTTATGCTAATTTCTGATCTCCAAGAACTCGGTTTAAGCCATGTTGAAGCTGCGGTTTACGTTGCCCTGTTAGAATTGGGGCCGAGCAGCGTTTTGCAAATTGCCAAACGTTCCAAGTTAAACCGTTCTACGGTTTACAATTGCATCCAATCTTTATTGCAAAAAAAGCTTGTTTCACAAACTTTTCAAGGCAAGAAGGTTTTATTTATTGCCGGGCAAGGTGAAGAACTTAAAAAGATGCTGACTGATAAGCTCAAAATAGTGGACAATCTTTTGCCGGAATTAGACGCACTGGCTAAATCAAGTTCCGGCAAACCGATCGTGCATTATTATGAAGGTTTTGAAGGCATCCAACGCATTCATGAAATATGTGCTCGTTCCGAAGGCAAAGTAATGAGAGCGATTTCCGGACTTGATGTTTTGAATACTCAATCAAAGACAATGTTAAATTTTTGGTTGGGTCCTTATACAAAAATGAGGAAGAAATTCGGTACGTTTTTAAAATTAATTGTTCCTGATACGGAATTGGGTAAAATGTATAAGCAGACAGATAAAGACAAATACAGAGAAACGCGTTTTGTACCGGCTTCAAACTATAAATTCGAATCCAGCTTTTTTACTTTTGATGATCATACAGTGCTTTATAATTATGCGGAAAAAGAACAGTTTGCCATAGATATTCAAAGCAAGGCTATAACCAATACTATGAATATGGTTTGGCAACTTATGTGGAATCAAGCTTATTAAAAAACAAAATCCCTTGATTGTTCGAGGGATTTTGAGTGGGGTGGCATCGTAGAGGTTGTTAGGAAAAGTGTATTGCTTACGGTGGTGGATTTGGTTTATTAAAAATCCGTCGTTGATATCAGACGGATTTGAGAAAGGTTTGCTCTATACGTGGGAGCTCGTCCAAACGTTCAAGAGCAACTTGTTTAAAGACTGGATCTCTAGAATAGGCAACTACATAAATCAACGTTTTTCTATTGCTTTCTTTACGTAATAAATCGCAAATCAAAGGAACAATGGCTTTACAAAAATGACTTTCATAATCTTCGCCAAATATATGATGGCGTCTTATGTATGAATCTTGAATATTAAGAACTATATCTAAAAGACAAGGATAAAGATCATAAAAACATTTATAAAAAATGAAAGCTGATTTAGTTTTACTATGCCAACTTGCTCTCTTTTTTTCACGACGGATACGCTGTTCAGCGTCAGAATCGCGCATAAACACAAATTGGCACTCAGGATGAAAGCCTCTGCGATAAATAGGGCTGCTTTGACCGCCCTCTAACCTGAGCTTTCCATCATCTTGGCTCAAATAGAATATTCCACCACAACCACCTAAAATAGGATCCATAAATAACCGAGTGCCAAGTTGCTCCATGTAGATGAACAGCGCTTTGGTCAATTCCTCTCTACACTGAAGACATATCTGGCCGCCGACCTCGGCTGGACATTTTAAAAAGCCCAATTCGTTTGCGCGTTCCCTAATCTTCCAATCGGGTGTTTCTTCTAAGAAATCTAAATCTTGCGCGAGTTCTAAGACTACAAGTTCAATTTCACGTGCGTATGTATCCACTTCAAATACATCCATATTTAGCATAATGCGTGAATTCGGAGTAATGGCATCGATTTTTTCTAAGTCGCGTATAAATTCATGTTTGTTTGTATAGTTTCCAATTTGAATTTTGAAAGTTCTCATGACTCCTCCTTCTGTAAACTGTTTTCTCCTAGTCAATGATTTATCATAAATTTTTATGACTGTCAAGAATTTTTAGCTATAATAAGCAAAATATTATCATATATACAAATGATATGAATAAGTCATTTTCGTTAAAATATTGATTATTGATAGAAATATTGCTATCATGAAAATATATGACAGAAATATTGATAAATCTTCAGAAGGCAGGATTTACGGGTACGGAGGCTAAGGTTTATATATCATTACTCGAGCTTAGCCGAGCCAAAGCTTCAGATCTTATCAAGGCAACTCATATGCATCGCAATCTTGTTTATCAAGCGCTTGATGTATTGATAAAACGCCATTTGGTGACAAAAGTAATAGAAAAAAGTTGTTCAGTTTTTATTGCCAATGATCCGGTAAGGTTGCTTGATGAATATGCGGAAAAAGGCAGGGACTTGGAGCGGTTGATCGATGATTTGAGGACTCGTCATAAAGCTACCAGTAGGGAAGTGGTTATTTATGAGGGTATAGAGGGCATTGCCAGGGCTACGGAATATGCCTTACAGCAAACCAAACGGGGTCCGGTTTATGCGCTTGGAAGCTCCAATGTTACCGAGACTTCGGGCCTTATCAAATATTGGCAAAAATATCATGAAGAAAGGGTGCGCAGAAAAATTTGGATGCATCTTCTTTTTAGCTCTGATACCAAGGCCGAGATTATGCGTCACCGCAACCAATTCGCTTACACTGAAGCCAGGTATTTGCCCGCAGGAATTGAAACCCCAGCTTGGTTTCATATTGTTGACGATATCGTTATTACTGAAATTCCATCAGGAAATAATCCAATCTCGGTTTTTACAAAAAGTAAAGAGCTCTCAACAACCATGCATTCTTATTTTAATTATCTTTGGAAACAGACAAAAAAAATTGAGAGTTGAATTTATATAGCAAAATCCCTCGAATAATCGAGGGATTTTG